>NZ_JASHKU010000035.1:0-64712 GCF_030056875.1 Rhodococcus sp. IEGM 1351
CGAGGTCGAGACCTGCCAGGCGTTCCTTGTCGGTGAGAGTCTGCTCGATCGTCATGATGGTGCCTTTCCTTGCAACGGTTTTCGGATGCCCGGGAGGTGAGCGCGACTACGCACCGGGGAAATGGCGAATGCCTGTCACAGAGGTAACCGGCCCCGGTTCCCGTCGTCAACCGGCACCCGGGCAACTAGCCGTATCGACGGGATGCGGACGGTCGCGCGCCGCTTTCCTATACAATCTGAATACTTCAATGGGGCAATAGAAATGGACTGCGATGGTTGCGCGGAGTGAGATCGGCGTCGGAGTGCTCGCCCGCGCGGTGGCGATCCTCGACGTCGTCGAGTCGAGCCCGATGGGCGCGAGCGACCTCGCCCGTGAACTCGACCTGTCCCTGTCGACCACGTACCGGCTGGCGACCGACATGGTCAAGCACGGCCTTCTGCGCAAGGATGAGGAAGGCCGCTTCTACCTGGGTCAGCGATTCGTCACCACGGCGTTGAGCGACCTCGCGATTCCGGCGCTGCGGGAATTGAGCGAGGCGACAGGGGAATCCGCGCAGTTGTGGGTTCGCCGGGGCGAATCCCGTCTCTGCGCCGCAAGCGTCGATTCCCAGCACGAACTGCGGGTGGCGTTGCCCGTCGGAACGTTGGTACCGCTACCGCAGGGGTCGAGCGGCCACGTGCTGTCCGGAGACTGGGAGGCAGACCCCGAAGCCGTGAAATCGGGTTGGTGGGTGTCGGTTTCGGAACGCACACCGGGATCCGCGTCCATCAGTGCGCCGGTCCGCAGGCACGGCGAGATCGTGGCTGCCGTGTGCGTGTCGGGTCCCGAGGGGCGGATGGGGAAGAACCTGGGTGCGTCGATGGGCCGCGCAGTCGTCGCTGCCGCGCGGCAGATCGAGAAATCCGTTCCGGGCGACTGACTCGCTCAGGCGATGTCGAACGTGGTGACGTCCGCCGACCGATGTTGCTGCGCCAGTTGACGGTAGACCGCTGCGTTGGCGGCGTTGTGGGCCACCTCGTCGTCGGTCAGTTCGCGACGCACCTTGGCGGGCACGCCGGCGACGAGTGAGCGCGGCGGAATTCGCGTGCCCTCGAGTACCAGCGCGCCGGCGGCGACCAGCGACTGCTCGCCGATCACCGCTCCGTTGAGGACGGTGGCTCCCATGCCCACGAGGGCGCCGTCCCCCACGGTGCAGCCGTGCAGGACGGCGTTGTGCCCCACACTGACGTTCCGGCCGACGACGACGGGGAAACCCGGATCGACGTGAACGGCCACTCCGTCCTGAATGTTGCTGCCCTCGCCGAGGGTGATGGAATCGCAATCGGCACGCAGCACCGCGCCGTACCAGACGCTGGTCTCCGCGCCGAGTGTTGCGGCGCCGATCACCGCGGCGGTCGGCGCGACCCACGTGGTCTTCTCCGCGCGCGGCGAACGTCCATCGATCGCAACGACGTGTGGTTCTCTCACCGTGTTCTCCTCCTGTCGAGCAGCGGATTCCTGCTGCATTCCGCAGCGTCCCGTCGTCCATTGTCGTGTGGCGCGGACTCCGGGCATTGCCAATTGTGACTGCTACCACTACCGTCATTCTTATCAGACGGGAATCTAACTGCCAAATAATGAGAATCAGCAGGTAGGAACCCAGTCGTCATCCAGTACAGATCGACGAGGGAGAACTCTCACATGCAGGTCCCAGAGAACGGCCCACTGCACGGCATCCGTGTGCTGGAACTCGGCAACTTCATCGCAGCCCCCATGGCGAGCCGCATCTTCGCCGACTTCGGCGCCGAGGTCGTCAAGATCGAGCGACCGGGCGTCGGCGACGAACTGCGGGGCTGGCGTCGCCGCCGCGGCGCGACGTCGATGATGTTTCGCACGATCGCGCGCAACAAGCGGTCCGTCACCCTCGACCTCCGGACCGACGAGGGCCGCGCGATCATTCTCGACCTCGCCGCGAAGTCGGATGTCGTCATCGAGAACTTCCGTCCAGGAACGCTCGAGCGGTGGGGGATCGGGCCCGACCAGCTGACGGCCGCCAACCCCGACATCGTGCTGGTCCGGATCTCCGGCTACGGGCAGACGGGCCCGTACCGGGAGCGCACCGGCTTCGGCGGCGTCGCCGAGGCCTTCGGCGGACTCCGGCACGTCACCGGCTATCCGGACCGTCAATCGGTCCGGGCCGCCGCCCCCATCGCCGACACGCTCGCCGGACTGCACGGCGCGATCGGCGCTCTGATGATGTTGCTGGCCAAGGCGAGGCAGGGCGATCACTCGACCCCGCGCGTCGCGGACGTGGCCCTGTACGAGTCGGTGTTCATGGCGATGGAATCCCTCGTCCCCGACTACGACGCGTACGGCATGGTCCGAGAACGGACCGCGGGCAACCTGCCCGGCGTGGTGCCCAGCGGCGTCTATCCGTGCGACGGCGGCTCCGTCATCATCGCCGGCAACTCGAGTGGCGTGTTCGGCCGGTTGATGCAGGCCGTGGGGCGCGGCGATCTGGCCGACGATCCCGAGCTCGCCGACGGTGATCAGCGATTCCGTCGGGAAGCCGAACTCGACGAGGCCATCTCGTCGTGGACGTCGGTGCGTCGCCCCCGCGACGTCGTCGCCGAACTCGGCGCCGCCGGTGTGCCCGTGGGCGAGGTGTACGACGCCGTGCAGATCGCCGACGACGAGCACTACAACGCCCGCGGCATGCTGCAGAGCCTGAAGGTGTCCGTCGACGGGGAACCCGAAGAGGTGCGCTTCCCCGGAGTGGTCCCGCAGCTCGACGGCGAACCCACACAGATCCGCTGGGCCGGACCCGAACTGGGTGAGCACACCGACGAGATCCTCGGCGGATTGCTGAATCTGTCGGGTGATCAGCTCGACGACTACCGCGCCCGCAACGTCATCTGAATCGGAGGAAAGTGAAATGTCAGTCACCATAACGGATGTCGTGCTGCGAGACGGACTGCAGGACGAGGATGTCGTCGTCTCCACCGACCACAAGATCGCCGTCGCGGACGCCCTCGTCGCCGCCGGTGTGAAGCACATCGAAGCGGCATCGTTCGTCTCACCCACGCGTGTCCCGCAGATGGCGGACGCCGACGACGTCATCGCCCGGCTGCCCCGCACCGACCCGTCGGTCACGTACAGCGCTCTGGCACTCAACCCGCGCGGGGTGCACCGTGCGATCGCGACCGGCATCGACGAGATCCAGGTCGTGACGTCCGCCAGCGCCGGGCACAGCACGGCGAACACGGGCCGGAACCCGGACGAGGCGCTGCACGGACTTGCCGAGGCATTGCAGAAGTACCCGGACCGGAGTTTCCTCGGAGGTGTGTCGACCGCGTTCGTCTGTCCGTTCGAGGGCATCATCGCCCCCGCCACACTGGTACGGGTGGCCAGCGCGATGGCCGCAATGGGTGTGCGCCGGCTCGGGCTGGCCGACACACTGGGGACGGCCACCACCGAGCAGGTGCTCGCATCGGCCGGGGCGGTACGCGACGCCCTCCCCGACATCGAACTGAGCCTGCACCTCCACAACGCGCACGGTCAGGCCCTGGGCACCGTGATCGCCGCGCACCGGCAGCTCGGCATCACGCACTTCGACAGTGCCATCGGCGGGTACGGCGGCTGCCCGTTCGCGCCCGGCGCCCACGGCAACCTCGCCACCGAGGAACTGGTCGCGCACCTGCACGCGCACGACATCGACACCGGTATCGATCAGCAGGCCCTCGGCCTCGCCGTCGACACCGTGAAACACGCTCTGGCCCAAGCTCGGCCCCTCACCGCAGTGTGATCTGCGAACTCACCTCGAAAGGCCGACCATGGTCTACACAATCTCCATCGTCGCTCTGATCGCGATCTTCACAGTGGCGACCCTCACCCCGATCAACATGGGCATCCTCGCGTTCGCCGGAGCGTTCGTCATCGGCGGCTGGGTGTCCGGGATCCCGGTCGAGGACATCATCGACGCCTTCCCCGGCAGCACGTTCATCATCGTCGGCGGCATCACGCTGCTGTTCGCCATAGCAAAGACGAACGGGACCATCGACCTCGTCATCGAGGCCTCGCTCCGACTCGTGCGCGGCAGGCGGTGGGCGATCCTGTGGATGATGTTCCTGCTGTCCGGACTGCTGATGGCCCTCGGGTCCGTCCTCGCGGTCGGGATGCTCGCCCCCATCGCAATGCCTCTCGCGGCCAAGAACAAGATCAACCCGTTCCTGATGGGTATGGTCATCAGCCATGGTGCCCTGGCCTGCGCGTTCTCACCCATCAATCTCTACGGCGCATTCATCAACGGACTGATGGACTCGACCGGCGTCGGATCGAATCCCCTGGTCCTGTTCGCTCTGCCGTTCGTCCTCAACCTGGCCATCGCGATCGTGCTGTTCCTGATCTACGGCCTCGACCTGATCGGTCGCCGCACTCCCCGCCCCGTCGAGGAGACGCCCGACGACGGAGGATTCGGCGGTTCCTCGCGCCGGCCGTCCGGGGGCGTGGCGTCGGGCAACGGCCCGGGCGGGAACACCGCGACCCTCACCGATCGCGAGGTCATCGAGGAGGCGCTGATCCACGAAGGCATGAAGCCGGTGAAGATGAATCGGTACCGGTTCGCGACGCTCGCCGGCATCGGCTTTCTCGTCGTCGGGTCGGTCGCGTTCGGAATCGACGTCGGCGTCAGCTCGATCTGCATCAGTGCGGTGCTGCTGCTGATGGCGCCCAAGTCGCACCCCAAGGTCATCGACAACGTGGCATGGCCGGCCGTGGTGCTCGTGTGCGGGATGCTCACCTACATGGCGGTCATGACGCAGAACGGCACGCTCGACTTCCTCGGCGATGCGGCGTCGGCTCTCGGATCGCCGTTGCTGACCGCGTTGATCCTCTGCTACGCGGTTGCGATCATCTCCGCGTTCGGATCGTCGATCGGTACCCTCGGCATCGCGTTGCCCCTCGCCGCGCCGATGCTCGCGATGGGAGAGGTCGGCGCCGTGGGATTCGTCGCGGCCCTGGCATTCTCCGCGACGGTGGTCGACGTCAGCCCGTTCTCGACGAACGGCGTGATGGTGCTCGCCAACGCGCAGGTCGAGGACAAGGGCCGTTTCCAGCGCAAGATGCTCGCCTACTGCGGTCTGATCGTGCTGTCGGCCCCGATGTTCGTCTGGGCACTGGTTGTCGTGCCCACGTCCGTCTAGGTCCGACCGGCCGTGCCGGTCACCGTTTTCCCTCGGTGACCGGCACGTCTCACAGTGTGAGAGCGGGCGACGTGAACTTTGTGAACTTTAAGCTTCATGTAATGAACTGTTGTCCAATAGTTTTCGATTCAACTGGGTGAAAAGTGCTGTCACAGTGACACATGCCACAAGACCCCGTCCGTTTCGGGCGTTTCGTCGTTCTCCGCCCGTAAGGTGACGACATGTCGATCCTCGAGAACGAGAAAGCACCCCCATCCGGTGCACCCGCCCCCGGACCGACCCTCGGCGAAAGGTTGCGAGATAACGCGCGATACGACCTGCCCGCGTCGCTCGTCGTCTTCCTCGTCGCACTGCCGCTGTCGCTCGGTATCGCGATCGCGTCCGACGCCCCGATCATGGCGGGGCTCATCGCGGCGATTGTCGGCGGTGTGGTGGCGGGTTCCATCGGTGGCTCACCACTCCAGGTCAGCGGTCCTGCCGCCGGATTGACCGTGGTGGTAGGAGAATTGGTCGCCACATTCGGCTGGAAGGCCACGTGCGCGATCACCGTCGCAGCCGGATTCCTTCAAATCATCTTCGGGCTCAGTAGAATTGCCCGTGCAGCCCTGGCCATCGCGCCGGTCGTGGTCCACGCCATGCTGGCCGGTATCGGAATCACGATCGCCCTCCAGCAGATTCACGTCCTACTCGGTGGCAGCTCGCACAGCTCGACCATCGAGAACCTCACTCAGCTCCCCGGCCAGCTGACGTCCGCCCGCTACGGCGACGTCCTCGTGGGAACGGTGGTCATCGCCGTCCTGCTGTTCTGGAAGAAGATCCCCGGCAAGCTGCAGGTGCTCCCCGGCCCGCTGGTCGCCGTCGTCGCCGCCACCGTTCTGTCCCTTGTCCTCCCACTCGACATCGATCGAATCACGTTGGACGGCTCCCTGTTCGACGCCGTGGCACTGCCTTCGATGCCGGACGGCCCGTGGCTCGCAGTGGCCACCGGCGTACTCACGGTCGCGTTGATCGCGAGCGTCGAGAGCCTGTTGTCCGCGGTCTCCGTCGACAAGATGCACGGCGGCACGCGTTCGGAGTTCAACCGTGAACTCGTCGGTCAGGGCTCGGCCAACATGCTCTCGGGTCTCATCGGCGGCCTGCCGGTCACCGGTGTGATCGTGCGCAGTTCCACCAACGTGGCCGCCGGGGCGCGCACCCGGGCGTCCGCCGTGCTGCACGGCGTGTGGATCCTCGTCTTCGCCGCGCTGCTCACCGGGCTCGTCGAGCAGATCCCGATGGCAGCGCTGGCCGGCCTCCTCATCGTGATCGGCATCCAGCTCGTCAAAATGGCTCATCTGCGGACGGCCCGGCGCACCGGCGACCTGTGGGTGTACGGCGTGACCGTGGCCGGCGTGGTCTTCCTGAACCTGCTCGAGGGTGTGATCATCGGCCTCGCACTCGCGGTGGTCCTGCTGTTGTGGCGGGTCATCCACCCCAAGATGCGGGCCGAACCTGTCGGCTCCGAGGATTCCGGGCGGTGGCGCGTGACCGTCGAGGGGTCGTGCAGCTTCCTGTCCATGCCGGCGTTGACGGGGATCCTCGCGAAGGTGCCCGAGGGCGCGCACGTCACCGTGGAACTGGCGGTCGACTTCCTCGACCACGCCATGTTCGAGGCGATCGACGACTGGAAGCGTCACCACGAGCGGAACGGCGGAACGGTCGTGATCGACGCGCTCGGTCCCGTCGACATGGACGCCGTCGGCGCGTCGCCGCCCCGGCGCGGCATCGGCGTGGTGAGCCCCCGCGGGTTCGCCCCGTGGAAGAGCTGGCAGCCGCGGCACACCGACACCGAGGACTCCACCACCACACCGGCGGCACTCCGGCCGGTCCTCGCGGGAGTGTCGGAGTATCACCGGCGGAACGCGGCTCAGCTGCTCCCGCACCTCGACGAACTGCGGGACGGACAGCGCCCCGACTCGTTGTTCCTCACCTGCTCCGATTCACGCATCGTGCCGAACGTGATCACCAGCAGCGGTCCGGGCGACCTGTTCACGGTGCGCAACGTGGGCAACCTCGTCCCGACCGGGAAACAGGACGTGTCGGTCGAGGCGGGACTGGCCTTCGCCCTCGACGAACTCGAGGTCAGCTCGGTGATCGTGTGCGGCCACTCCGGCTGCGGCGCGATGAAGGCCGTGCTCGCGAGTGCACCGACCGAGACCGACGGGTCCGATCGCGACGCCGTCGAACAGTGGCTGACGTTCGCGCAGCCGAGCCGGAACGCGTTCCTCAGCGGTCATCCGGTGGCACGTGCAGCGGCCGAACTCGGATTCGACGAGGTCGACCAGCTGGGCATGGTGAACGTGGCGGTCCAGGTGCAAACCCTCGGGCGCCATCCCCTCGTCGGCGCGGCAGCGGCCGAGGGTCGAGTACGCGTCGCGGGAATGTTCTTCGACATTCCGTCCGCCCGCGTACTCGAGATCACCTCGACCGGTGTGTCCTACCTGGACCACGTCCCCACATGATTCAGAGGAGATGGACCCTCTTGTAGAGGCGCTTGGACGGGCCGCCGACGAGGCCGACGCCATCGAGGAACTGCATCAACTTGGAACCGGACGTGCGAACGGTGTCCTTGTAGTGCTGGTTGTTCTTGGCCTCGGCGGCGGCCCGCTCCGGGTCGAGTCCGGCATTCGCATACACGTCCTTGCGGATCATGCTCTTCATCACGAAGTACACGACCACCGCGGTGTTGAGCCGCTCGAACTGCAGCCGAGCCCAGCTGGCGCCCTCGATGCGGCGGCCGACCTCTTCGCGGGCGAAGCGGATGTGGCGGGCCTCTTCGAGGACGTGGATCTTGCTGACCGTGCGGGTGACGGGCTGCACGCGCTCGTCCTTCATGAAGTCGCGCTGCATCATGTCGAGGATCTCCTCGGCGGCCATCACGCTGGCGTACGCGTTCGCGCCCCGGAAGAAGCCACCCCAGATGCGTCCGAGCTTGTGGATCGCGGGGTGCGGTCCGTAGCTCGGCATGTTGAGGCGTTCACCGGCGCGGGCGAACATCACCGAGTGGCGGCATTCGTCGGCCACCTCGGTGAGCGCGAACTGGACGTGGCGCGAGTGCTTGTCGCGGCCGTACACGTCGCGCAGGAGCATCTGCATGAGCAGGATCTCGAACCACAGTCCGACGCTGGACACGCTGGCGGCCTCGTGCTTGGTGAGCTCGATCTTCTGTTCTTCGGTCATTTCGTCCCAGAGGGCGGTGCCGTAGAGCGTGCTCCACTCAGGGGTGAGACCGAACTTGTCGTCGGGGATCGGTGCTTCCCAGTCGACCTCGACCATCGGGTCGTAGGACTTGCGTGCCGACGACGCCAGCAAGCGCTGGGCGGTCTCTTCGCGGTCGGAGACGACGATCGATGCGGTCATCACTACCCCTTGTTCTGTGACTAGGCGGTCAACTAACTGTGACATTCAGTAACTGATACTGAACGATACAATGACGGCGGTCACAAGGGCAACGTCCGCTCAGTCGACGTCGGCCAGTTCCTCGTCCTTCCGCGGCGCCGGAGACGACCCTTTCCGGCCCGGCGCCCACACCGCGAGCACGACCGCGGACGCAAAGCACACGCAGGCCAGGGCGATGGACGCCTCGTCCATTCCCTCGAGGAACGCTTTCCGGGCGAAGCTCGCGAGCTGCTCGCCCTGCGGGCCCGCCGACTGGGCGACGTGCAGCGCGGCGGCCAGGGAACTCGACACGGGCTCCTTCGCGACGTCGGGGACGGCGTCGACGGCCGGCTGGACGTGCCTGCCGTAGCCCGCGGCCAGGATGCTGCCTGCCAGTGCGACGCCGATCGCCGCCCCGATCTCGCGTGCCGTGTCGTTGACGGCGGACGCCACTCCCTGTTTCTCATCGGGAGTGTTCTGCACGATTGCGGTGGTGGCGGGTGCGGTGCACAGGCCGATGCCGAACGCGGCCACGACCAGCGGCAGAGCCACCTGGGGGTAACTCGAGTACTCGTCGAGCCGGACCATCAGCAGGATTCCGACACCGAGGATCGCGGCGCCGACGGACAGCAACGGGCGGAGGCCGACATAGGGGAGGACGAACGGCATCCCCGCGGACAGCATCATCACGGGTACCGCGATGGGGGCGAGCGCGAGCGCCGACTCCAGCGGCGAGTAGCTCAGCACCAGTTGCAGGTACTGCACCGCGAAGAAGAAGAGCCCGAGGATGGCGAGGAACTGCATCAGCAACGACATCGACCCCGACCCGAAGGCGCGGTTGGCGAAGAGCCTGACGTCGAGGAGCGGATGCTCGCGGCGCAACTCGACGAGCGCGAACGCCACCGCGGCGGCGACGCCACCCGCCATGAGTCCGACGACGGCAGGGTCCAGCCAGCCGCGGTGCGGCGCCTCGATCGTGCCGAGCACGAACAGGCCCACCGCCGTCGCGATCGTCACGGTGCCGGGAACGTCGAGCGGCGCCTGGTCGGTCTGGCGTGAGGAGGTGATGGTGAATCCGGTGAGGAAGAGGACGCCGGACACCACGGCGAGGCTGACGAAGATCGCCTTCCACGACCACTGTTCGAGCAGCAGTCCCGAGACCAGCAGTCCGGCGATCGCGCCCGACCCGGCGACACCCGACCAGATGCCGACGGCCCGGCCGCGCTGGGACAGTGGAAAACCGGCAGTGAGCAGCGACAGCGTCGCCGGCATCACGAAGGCCGCGCCGATGCCGGCGACCGCGCGGGACCCGATGATCCACTCCGGGCTGTCGTTCAGGATCGGAATGGCGGCACCCAGGCCGAAGATCAGCAGTCCGAACATGAGGAGGCCGCGGCGGCCGTAGCGGTCGCCGAGTGCGCCGGCGGGAAGCAGGAGTGCGGCGAGGGTGAGGGTGTAGCCGTCGACGATCCAGGTGAGCTGGCTCTGGCTGGCGCCGGTGTCGCGGGCGAGGTCGGGCAGGGCGGTGTTCAGTGCGGCCATCGCCGCAACGACGAGTGCGACCGCGCAGCACGCGACGGTCAGCATCCAGATCTGCCGAAGGGTCCAGCCGGTGGTGTTGCTCTGTTCGGTGTCCTGCGGTGGTGCGGAGTCCCGAGAGCGCACGATGTAATCCCTCCGTGGAAGTAACGAGACTGTCAGTATCGTTGGTAGACTGGTAGTTCACAAGAGGTGCGGCAGTGGCAGGAACGGGCGGTGCAGATGACCGAGCAGGATCCCCGCAGGCAGCGCTCTCGCGCGAGACTTCTCGACGCCGCGACAACTCTTCTCGCGAAGGGTGGCACCGACGCCGTGACGATCGACGCCGTCACCAAGCTGGCGAACGTGGCTCGGGCCACGCTCTACCGGCATTTCGGCAACGGCACCGAACTGGTCGCCGCGGCGTTCGGGCGGTTGCTCCCACCCGCGCCGACCGTGCCCGCCGACGGCGACCTCCGCGACCGGCTGGTCGAGCTGATGGTCAGTCAGGCGAAACTCATCGAGAGTGCCCCCATGAACGTGACGGCCATGTGCTGGCTCGGCATGGGCCCCGCGCTGGACGACTACTCGAGCGCGGCCGCTGTCGAGTCGGACAAACCGGAACTGCGGACGCTGAGGCAGACCATCGTCGAGCAGTACCGGGCGGCGTTCGACCAGGTCTTCGGCACACCCGAGGCGGCCGAACGCCTCGGCGAATTCGACTACGACCTCGCTCTCGCCCAACTCATCGGACCACTCGTCTTCACCCGGCTCGCGACCCTGACCCCGCTGGGACGGACCGCGTGTGAGCAGATCGTCGACGACTTCCTCGCCGCACGCGCCGCCCAGGTCGCCGCCGGTCCCGCGAAGCCGACGCTCCTCGAGATACCGCCTGCTCAGGCATTGTGACGTCGACAGCTCCGCGCGTCGTCATTACCGTGGCACGTGCGCGCGGCACCGGATGCCGCGCGTATCGAATGAATGGTGTGGGAAGGTTTCTCGATGATCACTGATGCACTCAACTGGCTCCTCGGTGCTTGGGGCGGCGTCGCCGCCGGCAGCAGCGGATACTCCATCCCGCCCGGAACCCTTCCCTTCGGAAGCTGACAGTCGCTAGGCGTCCCGGTCTCGACGCAGCACGAACTGTTCGAGTCGTCGAATCCCTCGAACACGTCGTGGACGTAGCTGCTTGAGGTAGTAACCGGGAGCGTCGGCGAGTTCGTGGGCGAGCGCCTCGTCGATCAGCACCGTGCCGGGACGCGCCGAACCGGTGAGTCGCGCCGCGGTGTTGACGACGGAGCCGTAGAGGTCGCCGAACCGGACGAGCACCGGACCCATCGCGAGTCCTACCCGCAGTTCGGGGTCCGCCTCGTCCGGCAGAACCTGCTCCTGCAGCTGCAGGGCGATCTCCGCCGCATCGGACGGCGACTCGACGGCGAACATCACCTCGTCGCCGACCGTCTTCACCACCCACCCCTGATGGCGGCCGATGACCGACGTCGACGCCGACTCGAAACGTTCCAGAAGGTCGCTCAGTTCCCGCGCGCCGAGCTGACGGGTCAACGACGTGTACCCGACGATGTCCGCGAAGCCGACCACCAGTTTCCGGCTCGCGACCTCCTCGCCGGGATTCCCGACGTTGCGACCGGTGGTCGAGGCGATGTGCCTGCGCCACACGTACGCCTGCAACGACTCGACCGCCGGAAGGATCTCGGCAGTGAGTTCGCGCACCTGCTCCCGGATGGCCTGCTCGTCGCTGCCCGCGGACCCGGCGAGTTGATCGACGATGTGGGTGCTGATCAACGAGACCTGCCATTCGGCGAGCCGCGACATCGACTGGCCGAGAGCACGAGCCGCCGCCACTTCGCGTTCCGGTGAGATGATCCCCTGGTCGACGAGCGACGCGATGGTGCGCAACGCGGCGGCGTCCCCCTCGGTGAACATGACGCCGTCCGGATCGGTGTCGACCGCGAAACCCATCGACACCCACAGGCGATCCGCCCGTTCGAGGGATACCCCCGCGAAGTCGGCGATCTCGGTCCGCGTGTAGCGGCGGGGCCCGCCCAGAAGCGACTCCTCGAGATCGGCCTGGACGTCGCGGAGCAGGGTCGGTGAGATCTCCGTCGTCGTTGCGGTCTCGTCGCCGTTCTCCGGTGCTTCCGAGGTCACGTCGTTCCTCTCGATACGGTCGATGCGCACGCATGGTCGCGGTGCGTCCATTCCCCTCAATCTGCCACTGTGCGAGCCCGTCCGATGCGGAACCGTCGGTGGGGTGTGCGAGAGTTGCGGTGCTCACGAGCGTAACCAGGAGACAGACCAGAAAGGACAGCGCATGCCGCCCCGTAGACGTTCCGGTGCCGCCGCACCGGATCACCTGACCGCGGAGAATCTCGAGACCCTCGCTGCCGCGATCGCGGAAGGTAAGCGGGCCACCGTGTATCTGCGCGAGGCGATGCCCAGCCTCGGGCTCGAGGCCGGAGCCTCGGCGAAAGTTATCTCCGTGCAAGGCAATACGCTCTTGATCCGCCCCAAAGGCGTCGACGACGAGCTCCCCTTCGAAGCGGAGGAGCTTCTGATGAGACGAATTCCGGCCGCCAAGTCTGCGCCCGCGCCCGCCGCTCCCGCGACCCCGGTCGTGCACCAGGAGATCGAGCCCGGTCCGCCCCCCGCCCCCAAGACTCCGGCCGCCAAGACCGTCGCGACGCCTGCGCCCGCCGCCACCGCGGTCCCGAAACCCGCCGCGGTACCGGCCAAACGCACCAGCAAGAAGGTGCCCGCGGGAGTCAGCGTCACCATCCACGCCGGCGCCGACAACGACTGGAGCGTCACCGTCGCGCACGGAGCCAAGCGTCCCGGCAAGGCCGTCCCCGTCTCGCCGGACGCCGTCGAGCGCGCCGTCCGGGAACTCGGGGAGGAGACGGCGATCGAGGCCGTCGAGTCGATCATCGTGGCGGCACGCAACCTCGCGGCGGCCCGGGTGGACGAGCTGAGCCGGCAACTCGAGGACGCCCGCAAAGCACTGGAGGCGCTCGGCGCCGTCGAGTAGCGCCCGGGTCGGCAACGGTCGCGGTCTCTACATCGGCATTCCCCCACGCAGGTCTTGTGCGGGGTGGGATTCTTATGGGGAGACACGCGGCCGTCGGGGCTCATCCGGGAAGGTTCGAAAAATGTTGAAACGATTCGCGGCGGTTGTTGCGGCGACAGCGGGAATTCTGGGATTCGTTGCGGCGGGGTCCGCGACAGCAGCTCCGGCCGCCGTCTTGGGGGGCGGTTCGGGGATCGTGGTGAACGACGAACTCGTCTGCTCACTCACCACCATCGGACACGACAACGCGGGCCGGCTCGTCGGCCTGACAGCGGGCCACTGCGGTGAATCGGGTTCCTACGTGGTGCCCGAGGCCAGCCAGGACAGCGGCATCGTCGGAACGTTCGTCGTCTCCAACCCCGTTCTCGACTACGCGGTGATCCAGTTCGACCCGGCGAAGGTCGTCCCGGTCAACAGGGTGGGCGGCGTCACCATCACCAACATCGGCGCACCGGCAGCCTTCCCACAGGTGGCGTGCAAGGAAGGCCGCACCACGGGCAACACCTGCGGCATCGTCTACGGCGACCTCATGCAGACGGGTGAGACGTGGACCCAGGCCTGCGTGATCGAGGGTGACTCGGGCGCACCGATGGTCGTCGGCACCACCCTGGTGGCCATGGTCAACGCCTACCTCGCGGCACCGTGCATCGGCCCGGAGATCGGCACCAACCTCAACTCGATCATCGCCGACATGAACGCGAGCGGCGGTCCCGGCGCCGGGTTCCGGCCCATCTAGGCCCTTCGGGCCCGTGCGCCTTTTTGGTAGCCAGGACAACCAGAAAGGCGCACGGGCGCGAAGCGCCTACCCGCAGACGGCGCCGCCCGAGGCGGAGCCGACGAGCTTCGTGTACTTGGCCAGGACCCCGCGGGTGTAGCGCGGGGGCAGAGGCTCCCACCCGTTCTTACGGCCGGCGAGTTCCTCCTCGTCGACGAGCAGTTCGAGGGTGCCCGTCCCGACGTCCAGTCGGATCTGGTCGCCGTCGCGGACGAACGCGATGGGACCGCCGTCGACGGCCTCCGGTGCCACGTGGCCGACGCACAGGCCGGTGGTGCCGCCGGAGAATCGGCCGTCGGTGAGCAGGAGGACGTCCTTGCCCAGTCCGGCACCCTTGATCGCGCCGGTGATCGCGAGCATCTCGCGCATGCCGGGTCCGCCCTTGGGACCCTCGTAGCGGATGACCACGACGTCGCCGTTCGTGATGGTGCCGTCCTCGAGGGCGTCCATCGCGGCGCGTTCCCGTTCGAAGACGCGGGCGGTGCCGGTGAAGACGTCGGAGTCGAACCCGGCCGACTTCACCACCGCGCCGCCCGGGGCGAGGGAACCCTTGAGGATCGTGATTCCGCCGGTCGGGTGGATGGGCGAGCTCATCGCGCGGAGCACCTTGCCGTCGGGGTCGGGAGGGGCGATGGCCGACAGGTTCTCGGCCATGGTCTTGCCGGTGACGGTGAGGCAGTCGCCGTGCAGCATCCCGGCGTCGAGCAGGGCCTTCATGATGACGGGGACGCCGCCGATGTGGTCGACGTCCTTCATCACGTGCTTGCCGAACGGTTTGACGTCCGCGAGGTGCGGGACGCGGGCACCGACGCGGGAGAAGTCGTCGAGGGTCAGTTCCACATCCGCTTCGCTCGCGATCGCCAGCAGGTGCAGGACGGCGTTGGTGGAGCCGCCGAACGCCATGACCACGGCGATGGCGTTCTCGAACGCCTCCTTGGTGAGGATGTCCCTGGCGGTGATGCCGCGTCGGAGCAGTTCGACGACGGCTTCACCGCTGCGCCTCGCGAATCCGTCGCGACGACGGTCGGTGGCGGGCGGGGAGGCGCTGCCGGGCAGCGACATGCCGAGTGCCTCGGCGGCACTGGCCATCGTGTTCGCGGTGTACATTCCGCCGCACGCGCCCTCGCCGGGACAGATGGCTCGTTCGATGGCGTCGACGTCCTCACGGCTCATCAGTCCGCGCGAGCAGGCGCCGACCGCCTCGAACGCGTCGATGATGGTGACGTCGCGTTCGGTGCCGTCCGACATTTTGGCGACACCCGGCAGGATCGAACCGGCGTAGAGGAACACGCTCGCGAGGTCGAGGCGGGCCGCGGCCATCAGCATGCCGGGCAGCGACTTGTCGCAACCGGCGAGCAGCA
This sequence comes from Rhodococcus sp. IEGM 1351, assembly GCF_030056875.1. Lineage (NCBI taxonomy): Bacteria > Bacillati > Actinomycetota > Actinomycetes > Mycobacteriales > Nocardiaceae > Rhodococcus > Rhodococcus sp. IEGM 1351. The sequence goes on from NZ_JASHKU010000035.1 coordinate 15,338, forward strand.
CCGATCCGTCGAGGCGTTCGGCCTGCATCACCGTTTCCACACTGTCGGCGATCACCTCACGGGAGACGAGGGAGAAGTGCATGCCCTCGTGTCCCATCGAGATGCCGTCGGACACGGAGATGGTGCCGAACTCGAGGGGGTACCCGCCCGCGGCGTGGACGCCGTCCTTGACGGCCTTCGCGAGCCGGTCGAGCGACAGGTTGCAGGGGGTGATCTCGTTCCAGGACGACGCCACGCCGATCTGGGACTTTCCCCAGTCGTCGTCGCCCATGCCCACCGCACGGAGCATTCCGCGCGCTGCGGTCTTCTCCAATCCGTCGGTGACGTCGCGGCTGCGGGGTTTGGGATCCGGGGTACTCATGTCTCCCAGCGTAGGCGGGACCCTCGGCGGCGGTTGGTTAAATGCGTTGCCGGGGATCGCGACCGGTCAGGGCGATCAGGCGATCCTGGAGCGGCGCGTCGTCGGGAACGTCGACGGGGTCGGCGAACAGCCCGCTCTCGGAGAGCATCTCGCGTTGGCCGTCGAGATCCGACCAGACGCCGGCGACGAGTTGCGGGTCGAGTGTGTCGTCGGATCCGGTGGCCTTGGCGAGGTCCCATGCGTGGATGGTGACGTCGGCGATCTGCTGCCGCAGATACGGCTCGAGCGGCACCGTGCCGTAGGACAGGTGCACCTGCGTCCGCGGGTCGGTCGACGACCACGCGTGTATGGCCGCGTCCGAGTACCGCTGCCATTCCGACCGCATGTCGCCGTGCAGGGGCTCGATGTCCGGGGTCGCTTCGCCGACCGTCTTCCCGGCGAGCAGCGGGGGAACCCACTGCTGTTCCTCGATGACGTGCCGCACCAGCTGGGTGACGTCCCAGTCGCGGTCCGGTGTCGGCGCCGACCAGTCGGTGATCGCGGCGACCCGTGCACCGAACTCGCGGTGGGCGATGCGGGCGAGTTCGAACCAGTCGAATGCCATGCCTTCAGGGTAGAGGCAGCCGGGTCACGATCAGCGCGATTCCAAACGATGCACCTGTCGGGGTGCTCGGGAAGGATGGGGGCATGACCAACATCCCCACCGTGCAGTTGTCCGAAGGCTTCACCGTCAGCGCGCAGGGCTACGGCGCCATGTCCGTCGCCCCCGTGTACGGCCCCGTCGACGCCGCGGAGGCGCTCGCGACCCTCCACCACGCCATCGACATCGGAGTGACGTTCATCGACACGGCCAACGTGTACGGCGACGGTGCGAGTGAGATCGCGGTGGGCACGGTGCTGAAGGAACGCCGCGACGAGGTGCAGCTGGCCACCAAGTTCGGTCTCGTCGGCAACATCGCGAACGGCCGGCGCAGCATCAACGGCAAGCCCGAATACGTGGCGCAGGCCCTCGACGAATCCCTGTCCCGGCTCGGCGTCGACACCGTTGATCTGTACTACCTGCACCGCGTCGACCCCGAGGTGCCCATCGAGGACACCGTCGGTGCGATCGCGGAACAGGTGAAGGCCGGGAAGGTCCGCAACATCGGACTGTCGGAGGCGACCGGCGACGAGTTGCGTCGCGCCTCGCGCGTGCACCCCATCGCCGCGATCCAGAGCGAGTGGAGCATCTGGAGTCGCGACGTCGAGAAGCACGTGGTTCCCGCGGCGGCGGAACTCGGCATCGGCTTCGTGCCGTACTCGCCGGTGGGCCGGGGATTCCTCACCGGAACGTACGACCCGGCCACGCTGGGCGACAAGGATCTGCGTCGCCGGTTCCCGCGTTTCGGCGACGATGCGCTGCCGGCGAACCTGAAGGTGCTCGACGTCGTCCGCGAGGTCGCTGCCGAACTCGACGCGACGCCCGCCCAGGTGTCGCTGGCGTGGCTGGACGCGAAAGCCCGCGAGTTCGGGTTGCCGTCCGTGTCGATTCCCGGTACCCGGTTCGCGGCCCGTGTCACGGAGAACGCCGGCGCGCTCGCGCTCACGCTGACCGAAGGGCAGATCGCGCGTCTGGACCTGCTCGCGGATCTCACCGTCGGCGAGCGCACAGCCGATCCGACCTGGGTGTCGCTGGGCCGCGAGTGACTTCGACCGGCGGGTAATACCTGCTGGGGGGTAGTTTGATCTGCGATGAGCAGAGTGTGGTTGGTGTGGGGCGTCGGGGTTGTCGCTTATATCGTCGCCGTCCTGCATCGAACCTCGTTCGGTGTGTCGGGCCTCGCGGCGACGGAACGATTTTCGATCAGTCCGAGTGTGTTGTCGGGTTTCGTCGTACTCCAGATCGTGGTGTACGCGGGGATGCAGATCCCCGCCGGTGTGCTCCTCGACCGGTACGGATCGCGAGTCATGATTTCCGCGGGCGCCCTCATCATGGCGTCGGCGCAGATGCTGCTCGCGCTCACCGAATCGCTGCCGCTGGCGGTCGCCGCGCGCGTTCTCGTCGGCGTCGGCGACGCGATGACGTTCATCTCCGTGCTGCGCCTGGTGCCGCAGTGGTTCGCGCCGCGGCGGGTCCCGCTCGTGTCGCAGCTCACCGGCATCTTCGGTCAGATCGGTCAGATCCTGTCGGCGCTGCCGTTGATGCTGTTGCTGAACGGGCCGGGCTGGAGTTTCGCGTACGGCAGCGCGGCGTCGCTCGGTTTGCTGTCGTTCGTGCTGGCCGTCTCCGTCATCCGCAATGCGCCTCCCGGTCTGGAGGTGGTGGCCGCGCCCGCCGGACTGCGGGAGGTGGGCAGGCAGATCCGCACCGTGTGGGGGCGTCCCGGCACCAGGCTCGGGTTCTTCACCCACATGGGCACGCAGTTCTCGATGACCACGTTCGCCCTGCTGTGGGGTGTGCCGTACCTGAGGTCGGCGCAGGGATTGTCGCCGGCGGAGGCCGGTTCGCTGCTGACCCTGTCGGTGATCTCGGCAATTGTGGCCGGCCCGATCATCGGCATCCTCAGCGGCCGTTTCCCGATGCGCCGCTCCTATCTGGTGCTGGCGATCATGAGCAGCAATGCGGCGATCTGGACCGTTGTCCTGTCGCTGCCGGGTCCGGCGCCGATCTGGTTGCTGATCGTGCTCGTGATGGTGATTTCGGTGGGCGGCCCCGGTTCGATGATCGGTTTCGACTACGCCCGCATGTTCAACCCCAGCACCAGCATGGGAACGGCGCAGGGCATGGTCAACATCGGCGGCTTCCTGGCGTCGTTGCTGGTCATCCAGGCGATGGGTCTCATCCTCGATGCGATGGGCGGGTACTCGTTCGACGCGTTCCGAGTGGCCTGGCTCGTGCAGTACCCGGTTTGGATCGTGGCGATCACGGGTGTTCTGGTGACGCGTGGGAAGACACGGAAACAGATGGGATTGGTGCTGCGGCCCATCCGGCAGGTGTGGCGGGAGCGGGGCGGTCGCTGAAGAGGGCTAGTTACACTCTTACATGATGTGTAACACTATAACGCATGAGCAATGAGCGATCGGAAGATCACGCCGTCCTGACGGCACCCCCGATGCAGTGGGACGCCTGGGGCGCGCCGGAGAAGCACAAGATCCTCTCGGACGGCATCAAGGGGCTGCTGCAACAGGCCCTCGGCGTCACGATCAGGGAGCCCTCCGACCGGGCGGCCGACGACGTCGTCCTGGCTCCGAGCGCACTGTCCGACCAGCAGGTCGCCGCGCTCGCGGGCATCGTCGGAGAACAGTTCTGCAGCACCGCGCACTCCGACCGGCTGCTGCGTTCCGGCGGCAAGAGCACGCTCGACCTGCTGCGCCGCCGCAGCACCGAACCGCAGAACGCGCCCGACGCCGTCGTCACCCCCGGTACGGACGACGAGGTCGCCGACGTGCTCCGATACTGCGCCGACCACGGCATCGCCGTGGTGCCGTTCGGTGGCGGAACGAGCGTGGTCGGCGGGCTCGACCCCGTGCGCGACCGATTCGACGCCGTCGTCTCGCTGGACCTGCGCCGGTTCGACGCGCTCATCGACCTCGACGCCGACTCCGGCATCGCGACGCTGGGAGCCGGTGTGACGGGTCCGCTCGCCGAGGAACTGCTCGGCGCGCACGGCTTCTCGCTCGGGCACTTCCCGCAGAGCTTCATGTTCGCGACCATCGGCGGCTTCGCGGCCACCCGGTCGTCGGGGCAGGCGTCCGCGGGGTACGGGCGGTTCGAGGACATGGTGCAGGGACTGAGGGTGGTGACCCCCACCGGGACCCTCGACACGGGGCGCGCCCCGGCCTCCGCGGCGGGTCCGGACCTCGGCGAACTGTTCGTCGGGTCGGAGGGAACGCTCGGCGTCATCACCCGGGTGCGGGTGCGGGTGCACGCGGTCCCCGACACCACCGTCCGGGAAGGGTGGAGTTTCCCCGACTTCGAGACGGGCGCGGCGGCTCTGCGGGCGTTGCGGCAGGAAGGTGCGGTCCCGACCGTGCTGCGACTGTCCGACGAGGCGGAGACGGCGGTGAACCTCGCGACCACCGACAAGATCGGTGAGGAGACCGTCACCGGCGGCTGCCTGGCGATCACGACGTTCGAGGGCACCGCCGAGCACACCGCGGAGCGGACGGCGGAGGCTCGCGCCGTGCTGGTGGCGCACGGCGGCACGTCCCTGGGTGAGGCGCCTGGAAACGGCTGGGAGCACGGCCGTTTCGACGCACCGTACCTGCGCGACTCGCTGCTCGACGCGGGAGCGCTGTGCGAGACGCTGGAAACCGCGACCACCTGGGGCAACCTCGCTGCGCTCCGCACCGCCGTGACCACTGCGCTGACGGAGTCGCTGGCCGGGCAGGGCACCCCGCCGCTCGTCCTGTGCCACATCTCGCACACGTACCCGACCGGCGCCTCGCTGTACTTCACCGTCGTGTCCGCGCAAGCGGAAGACCCGATCGAACAGTGGCGGAAGGCCAAAACCGCCGCCGGTGATGCGATCATCGCCGCCGGCGGAACCATCACGCATCACCACGCGGTCGGAGTCGACCACCGTCCGTGGATGCGGGACGAGATCGGCGACCTGGGCGTCGCGATTCTGCGGGCGGTCAAGGACGCGGTCGATCCTGCGGGAATCCTCAACCCCGGCAAGTTGATTCCGTGAGCACGCAGCAGGTGATCGAGAAGGTCACCGTCCTCGTCAACCCCCTCGCCGGACACGGTCACGCACCCGTCGCCGGCCGCAAGGGGGTGGCGCGCCTGCGGGAGCGCGGGGTCGCCGTCACCGAGATCATCGGCACGGATGCCGATCACGCGCGCATGCTGGCGCGCCGGGCGATCGACGACGGCACCGACGCGCTCGTCGTCGTCGGCGGGGACGGCGCCATTAGCATCGGGCTGCAGGCGGCCGCGCAATCCGGGACACCGGTCGGGCTGATCCCGGCCGGCACCGGCAACGACCATGCGCGCGAATTCGGTATCCCCGTCGGCGATCCCGTCGCCGCGGCCGACGTGATCGCGGACGGGGAGGTGCAGGAATCCGACCTCGCCCGCATCACGCTCGCGGACGGCGCGGTGGTGTGGGCGGGCACCATCGTCGCGAGCGGATTCGACTCGCTCGTCACGGACCGCGCCAATCGGATGTCGTGGCCCAAAGGCCCGATGCGGTACAACCTCGCGATGCTCGCCGAGCTGACGCAGCTCCGCCCGCTGCACTACACCATCGAACTGGACGAGGAGACGTTCCAGGTGGACGCCACCCTCGTGGCGGTGGGCAACGGACGCTCGTACGGCGGCGGCATGCAGATCTGCCCGGGCGCGGACAAGAGCGACGGCCTGCTCGACGTCACGGTCGTCGACTACGGTCGCCGGTCGAGGCTGGTCCGGTTGTTCCCCCGCGTCTACAAGGGCACTCACGTGGATCTCCCTGACGTGCAGACCTACCGTTCGCGGAAGGTGCGATTGCAGTGCGACGGCATCACGGCGTACGCGGACGGCGACCGGGTCGGTCCGCTGCCGATCACCATCGAGGCGGTGCCGGCCGCCCTGCGCATCCTCAGCCACACCCCGGCCTGAGCGGTCACAACCCGCGCAACCGGTCCATCTCGCGGCGTTCGCGTTTGGTAGGCCGGCCTGCACCGCGGTCGCGTTGCGGTATCGACGCGAGGACTTCGCGCGGTGGGGGCGGTGGTGTGTTGTCGGTGTAGCACTCGACCGCCACCACCGCGCCGACCCGTTTGGTGATGGGCCGGACGACCTCGACGATGCGTTCGACACCCGCCGCGCGAATGCGGACCTCGTCACCGACCTTGACCGGCTGCGCGGGTTTGGCGGTGGTGCCGTTGACCCGCACGTGCCCCGACCTGCAGGCGGCCGCCGCCGCGGAGCGCGTCTTGAACAGCCGGATCGCCCAGGTCCAGCTGTCGACCCGGACGCTCGCGGGATCGGTACCGGAAATCGCCACCTGACCAGGATACGAAAGGGTGCGACTCGCTTGCTGATCGCGGGTGCCGCCTCGAGAAATCGGGCGCGGTCGTCCAGAACGCCGGGCGTGGGCTGACACGATAAACGGAGTGTGCTTTCCACTTCGGGTAGCATCGAGTTCATGGTGAAGCCGGGGTCGAAAGAGGCACGGAATGCGTGCAGGCAGGCGTTGCGCACCGACGCCGAGCGCAACCGCTCGCGCGTCGTCGATGCGGCGCAGGAGGTGTTCGCCGAGCAAGGGTTGACGGCCTCCATGGCCGAGGTCGCCCGGCGGGCCGGGGTCGGCATCGCGACGTTGTATCGCCGTTTCCCCACCAGGGAGGATCTGATCACCGATGTCTTCGCCGACAAGATGAGCGCCTACGTCGACGCCATCGACGAGGCCGCGGCAGACCCCGATCCGTGGAACGGTTTCTGCGCCTACGTCGAGCGGGTGTGCGCCATGCAGGCGGAAGATCGCGGCTTCACTCACGTGCTCACCATGACGTTCCCCACCGCAAGCGAATTCGAGGCGAAGCGGGCCGAGGCCTACCGCGGCTTCGAGCGGCTGATCGAACGCGCCAAGGAGACGGGTCGGCTGCGCGCGGACTTCTCCTCCCAGGACCTGGTGTTGCTTCTGATGGCGAACGCGGGGGTGGTCGAGGCGACAGGCGCCGCGGCCCCTGATGCCTGGCGTCGTCTCATGGGCTACATGCTCCAGGCGTTCTCGGCTGTCGGCGCCGCACCGCTGCCGCCTGCACCCACTCCGTCGGCGATGCACGAGGCAATGGTGGGGGTGACGTGTGGAGCAGCGAACGGCCGATGACGTGACCGGACTGCTGAGTCTCCGAAGCTCCGACGGGGGACGGGATCTCACCCGATTCCTGATGTCGTACAAATTCGGCATCGACGAGATGATGACCAAGATCAACATCTTGAAGGACGAGTTCACCTACATTCACGAGTACACCCCGATCGAGCACGTGAAGTCGAGGCTGAAGTCGGCCGACAGCGTGCTGGGCAAGGCTGCCCGCAAGGGTATTCCGCTCACTCTCGACTCCATCCGCGACAACATCCACGACATCGCCGGAATCCGGATCACCTGCAGCTTCATTCAGGACGCGTACCGGATCAGCGACCTGTTGACGGGCCAGCAGGACATCACCCTCATCGAGGTCAAGGATTACATCGCCGAACCCAAACCCAACGGATACCGGAGCCTGCATCTGATCGTCGAGGTTCCGGTGTTCATGTCCGACCGCGTCGAATCGGTGCGGGTGGAGATCCAGATCCGTACGGTGGCCATGGATTTCTGGGCAAGCCTCGAGCACAAGATCTTCTACAAGTACGACAAGGCGGTCCCGGCCGCGCTGCTGGACGAGTTGAAGGATGCTGCCGACGTGGCCCGCAATCTCGACGTCAAGATGGAGGCCCTCCACGACGAGGTGCGCGAACACGGGGCAGCGCTACACGTCATCGCTTCGGTGGAGTAGGGCTCGACCGGGCGATTGCCGGTTGCACTGCCGGACCGGTGACGTCGCAATGTGGTTTGCATGCAACCGAATCCGGGACGGGACCAAGCGGGGTGCGAGCGGGCGGGGCGGGCGCCCGGATCAGGGCTGCGGCGATGGTCGCCCCGACCAGGAGCAGTGCGATGCAGATGTACATCGCGATGCGGAAGCCGTGCGAGAAGCTGGTGGGGTCGATCATGCTTTCGGCGTCGATCCCCGCGATCCCGGGGAGCGCGGCCACCGCCAGTAGCTGGCTGGTGCGCGCGACGGCGTTGTTCACTCCGGAGGCGATGCCGGACTGGTCCACCGGGACCGACCCGAGCACGGCGGCGGTCAGCGGCGCGACCATCGCGGACAGCCCGAGGCCGAAGACGACGACGCCGGGGAGCACGACCGTCCAATAGTTCGCATCCGGCCCGATCCGGGTCATCAACAGCAGGCCGACCGCTGCGAGTGCGGGCCCGACGGTCATCGGCAGTCGGGGGCCGTGGGTCTGGGCGTAGCTGCCGGCGCGGGAGGAGAACGCCAGCATCGCCAGCGTGATCGGGATGGTGGCGACCCCGGCTTCGATCGGCGAGTATCCGGCCACCAACTGCAACTGCAGGACCAGAAGGAAGAAGACGCCACCGAGTGCGGCGTACACGGCGAGCGTCACCAGGTTCGCCGCCACGAATATGCGCGACGCGAACAGGCTCGGCGGCACCAGCGCGTTCGGTGAGCGCCGTTCCACCACGACGAACGCGATCAGCGCGACCGCGCCCACCACCCCGGCGATCAGGTTCATCTCGATCAGGCCGTAGGTGAGCGCGCCGAGACCGATCACCGCGCACACCGACCCGACCACGTCGAGATGATCGGGCGGATGCGGGTCGCGGCTCTCGGGGACGTGCCGCATCGACGCCCACACCACGACGACGGCGAGCGGAAGATTGATCAGGAACACCGACCGCCAGCCGGCCACCTCCACCAGCCAGCCGCCCAGTAGGGGGCCGATCGCCCCGGCCACCCCGCCGAGTCCCGACCACAGCCCGATCGCGGCACCCCGGTCATCCTCGTGGATCGACGCCGAGATCAGAGCGAGGCTGCCGGGGGTCAGCATCGCAGCCCCGACACCCTGCAGAATCCGTGCGATCACGAGCATGGTGATGTCGGGTGCGATGCCGCACAGGAGTGACGCCGCCGCGAACCAGACCGTCCCCCAGACGAAGACGCGGCGCCTGCCCCAGCGATCCCCGAGCGCCCCGCCCAGCAGGATCAGCGACGCCAGGGCGAGGGTGTAGCCGCTCAAGACCCACTGCATTCCCGCGACATCCGACCCGAGGTCCTCGCCGATGTGCGGCAGGGCGATGTTCACCACCGTGCCGTCCAGTAGCGCGAGACTCGAGCCGAGAACGGTGGCGGTGACCACCCACCGTCCCTGGCGGGTGCTCAGGCGCAGCACTGTCTCGGTCATCTCCCCATGGTGCGCCGCGGTCCAGGCAGCGGGGTGCTCGTTGCGATTTCTCGCACCGGATTCGGCATACTCGAGCCCGTGTACATCGAAGTCGACGACCTGTCCCGTGAGGCCGTGCACGGTCTGCTGGCCGAGCACCTGGCGGACATGCATGCGACGTCGCCGCCCGAAAGTGTTCACGCCCTCGATCTGCCCGGTTTGCGGGACCCGTCGGTCACCGTGTGGACGCTGTGGGACGAGGAGACCGTGCTGGGAACCGTGGCTCTGCGTGAGCTCTCGCCGGCCGAAGGTGAGATCAAGTCGATGCGGACTGCCGCGGAGGCGCGCGGGCGGGGTGTGGCCACCCGGCTCCTCGCGCACCTGGTCGACGAGGCGCGGGCACGCGGGTACGTCCGGCTCAGCCTCGAGACCGGCGTCGAGGATTTCTTCGCCCCGGCCAGGCGTCTGTACACCGAGCAGGGCTTCACCGAATGTCCCCCGTTCGGGGACTACGGCAACGATCCGAACAGCATCTTCTTCACACTCTCCCTGTGACGGCCCTGTCCGTGCGACACTTTCCGCCACGCACCTCGATATACGGAGAACTCATGGACATCATGCGCAAGGTCGCAGTCGGGGCCGTCGCGGTGGCCGGCCTGTCTTTCTTCGCCGCGGGGACGGCCGCAGCGGACCCGGTGCCGGCGCCCATGCCGCCGCCGCTACCTGCGCCCATGCCGGTCCCGTTGCCCGCCGGCACGTACCTCGGCACCACCAACGTTCTCGGTGGTGACCTGATCTGGAAGGGCAAGACGTTCGGACCCGGGTGGGTCATGGACAACTTCGGGGTGTTCTTCCCGTACATCTTCGGCATGACCACTCCGGAAGCGAGCGGTTCCCTCGTCACCGACTACAGCCCCTCCGGGCTTCCTTTCCTGACCGACCGGATCACGCCGAGGCCCGACGGGACCTACGAGGGCACCGTCTACATCAACGGCAACCCGGTGGCGGGGTACGCCCTCCGCAAGTAGGCAACCGGCAAGGGGCTACACCTTCGACGGCGCGAGCGGTTCGGGAATCGAGTTCGGCGCCGCGAGGGTGGCGCGACGGGTGGGAATGGCCAGCGTGATGGCCGCGGCGACGAGTGCGACACCGCAACCGATCAACAGGCCGGTTCGGAAGCCGCCCTCGGTCGGCAGGGTGTGGCCGGCGACCTGGACGCTCATCTGGGCGAGGACCACTCCGACGACGGCCGCGGACACCGCGGTGCCGACCGAGCGCATCAGGGAGTTGACGCTGTTGGCGGAGGCGGTCGCCGACTGCGGCACGGCGCTCATCACCAGAGCGGGCATCGCGCCGTAGGCCAGACCGACACCCGAGCCGCAGATGCAGGTCACCACGACCAGGCCCCACGTCGACCCCATCAGGAACATCGACGATCCGTAGCCGAGCGCGATGACGAGGCTTCCGACGAGCAGGGTGACCTTCGGTCCGCGGGTGGACGACAGCTTGGCGCCGAAGGGGGAGACCGCCATCATCATCAGACCCGAGGGGGCCATCCACAGGCCCATGGCCAGCATCGACTGTCCCAGGCCGTATCCCGTCGACGCCGGCAACTGCAGGAGCTGCGGAAACGATCAGGGACTGGGCGTACATGGCGAAGCCGACCACGACGGACGCGGCGTTGGTCAGCAGTACCTGACGGCCGGCGATCACCCGCAGGTCGACCAGTGGTTCGGGAGTGCGGAGTTCCCACCAGCCCCAGGCCGTCAACGCGACGGCAGTGGTCGCGAACAGACCGAGGGTGGTGCTGCTCGCCCAGCCCCAGTCGGCGCCCTTGGACACCGCCAGCAGCAGGGACACCAGTCCGACACCGAGTCCGACTGCGCCGATGGGATCGAAGCGGGCCTTGGGACCGTGGACGGGCGTGGCGGGCACGAAGAACCAGAGCAGCACGGCGATCAGCGCGCTGAGCCCGGCGGCGCCCCAGAACAGCACGCGCCAGCTCGCATTCTCGGCGACCGTTGCGGCGAGCGGCAGGCCGAGGGCGCCGCCGATGCCCATGGACGAGCTCATCAAGGCGATGGAGGAGTGCAGGCGCTCGGGCGGCAGCAGGTCCCGCAGTGCGCTGATTCCCAGCGGAATCATGCCCACACCGATGCCCTGCAGCCCTCGGCCGATCACCATCGGGGCCAGGGACGTCGCGAGTGCGCAGACCACCGAGCCGAGGACGAGCGGCACCGTGCAGATCAGCATCATTCGCCGCTTGCCGTACAGGTCGCCGAGACGTCCGGTGACCGGTGTCGCCACGGCGCCGGCGAGCAGCGTCGCGGTGATCACCCACGATGCGTTGGAGGCGGTCGTGTCGAGCAGTCGGGGGAGGTCGCCGATCAGCGGCACCACGAGGGTCTGCATGAGCGCGGCGACGATGCCGGTGAATGCCAGGACGGCGATGAGGCCGCCTGGCCGGACGGCGGGCGTCGGACTGTCCACACGAATCTCCTCAACTCTGCGAAACACAATTTGTGCACCATACACAGCGTATGCATGGTGCACAACGTATGTATCGTGCAATGAGCTCAGGTGGGGCGTTTTCCGAGGTGAGCGGCGGCGAGACCGCACGCGACCACGGCAGCCACGGACAGTCCGGTCGATGTCCACGCCCACGAGTCCGGCCCCAGCGTCCTCTCGGATTCGACGAGCGGCGCATACGCCGTCCACCCGTAGTCGGCGATCAGCGGGACGGCCAGCGCGGCAGGCACCGCCAGTGATGTCGCGGTGACCGGCTCGCTCGACGGCAGACTCGACGCGACCGTGTACGAGGCCGCGAGCGGAAGGAGGAGCCACGTCGCCCCGACGTGCAGGTTGTCCCACGGCGGGTGCTCGAACAACGCCGACGCGGCCACGACTGCGAGCGCCGCGATGCCGAGCACCGGGTGCGGGAAGCGCCGGCCGAGCACGGCGCCCGTCAGCACGAGCGCCGCGGGCACCAGCAGCCACGGCCAGGAATCCGGGAACGCCGCCACACCGATGTCCCCCGCGGCGACGAACGCCATTGCGGCGAGCAACACGATCCCGGTGCGGCTCTCCAGCCACAGCGAGGCGGCGATCACCGCCACGACCAGGACGAGTCCGAACATCCACCTGCCGTGCATCGCGCCGTAGGTGCCCACGTTCCAGACACGTCGAACGAACCACCAGTACAGCACCAGCCCGATCAGCGGCAGGACGATCCCGACGACGAGGGCGCGCGCGCTCGCCGCGACGTCCGTCCGCTCACCGAAGTCGCCGGACGCCAGCGTGACGGCCAGAACTACGCACGTGAGCGCGAGGACGGTCAGCGCCACCGGATCGACTGCGGGTGCCGGAAGGTAATCGGCGTAGCGCCGGGGAAAAGACGTCCGGAAGTGGTCGATCGGTCCGGCGAGGAGGAGTCCGGCGAGAACCCCCGCCGCGAGTGCGGTCTGCAACCATGCCCGGTCGGCGGTGGCGCACAGTCCGACGAGGCCGCCGAGCAGCAGGCCCGCACCGACTCCGCCGAGGTACACCTCGAAATCCCACGGCCCCGTCGACGGAGGACACCCAGCAGCGCGAGACCGGCGAACGACAGCGTCGACAGGACCCGGCGGGCACGAACCAGCGCTGCCACCAGGACGGCGACGACCGCAGCCAGGAAGGCACCGGCGGCCGGCCCGGCATACAACGCGTCCAGGCGGTCGCCGCCGACCACGAACGCGAACTCCCTGGACGTGGTGGACGTCAACGCAATTCCCGTGACGAACCCGCCCAGCAGCAGGCACACGTGCGAGACCCTGAATGTCATCCTCTGAGCATCGCGTAAGGGCACCGGCCTTGAAGTGACCGACGCTCAGGAGAAGGCTGGAGGTCGTCGCTGTGCCGTCGGCAGAGAAGGGGTGGTCCGCTTGGTCATCGACAACGACGTCTACAACCGTGTGGGGGAGTCGTGGTGGGAGGAAGACAACCCACTCAACCTGCTGCACGGAAGCCTCACGCCGGGACGATTCGCCTACTTCCGTAAGGTGCTCGGCGAGACGGTCGGTCGTGACCATCACGGGCTCCGCGCCCTCGACGTCGGGTCGGGCGGTGGGTTCCTCGCGGAAGAGTTCACCCGCATCGGTTTCCGGGTGACGGGCATCGATCCGTCCCCTGTGTCGGTCGACACCGCACGGCGTCACGCAGCCGGTTCGGCCCTCGACATCGAGTACCGCATCGGGTCGGGTGAACAGCTGCCGGTACCGGATGCCGCGTTCGACGTCGTCTACTGCTGCGACGTCCTCGAGCACGTGTCGGATCTCGACGGCGTGATCGCCGAGACGTCCCGGGCGCTGAAACCGGGCGGCCTGTACCTGTTCGACACCATCAACCGCACATTCGCCAGCAAGCTCGTCGCGATCAAGATCATGCAGGAGTGGCGGATGACCCGGATGTTCGACACTCCCATCCACGACTGGTCGATGTGTATCCGCCCCGCGGAGCTGGAGCCGATCATGGCGCGGCACGGACTGCGGCTCGGCGAGATCGTCGGGCTCGGGCCGCGGTCGAAGAATCCGCTCCGGCTCCTCGACCTCGCCCGGGCCGGCGGAACACGGCTCAGTTACGGGGAGTTGAGCCGCCGGCTCGACTTCGGGCAGATCCGGAGTACGGCCATCTCCTACATGGGATTTGCGGTCAAGAACGGCGAAAGCCCGCCGCGACGACGCGACGGGCTTCCGGACGGGCGTGACTAGCTGTAGTCGTAGAAGCCCTTACCGCTCTTCTTGCCGAGCTGTCCGGCGTCCACCTTGCGCTTGAGCAGCGTCGGGGGAGCGTAGTGCGGCTCGGCGAACTCCGCGTACAGCGACTCCGCCGCGGCGAGGGTGATGTCGAGACCGACGGTGTCGATCAGCGTCAGCGGGCCCATCGGGTAACCGCAGCCGCCCTTCATGGCCTCGTCGATGTCCTCGGCGGTGGCGTAACCCGACTCGAGCATCCGGACCGCCGACGTGAGGTACGGGATGAGCAGCGCGTTCACGATGAAACCCGCACGGTCCCCGGCCCGCACCGTCTTCTTGCGCAGCGTGTTCTTCGCGTAGTCGGTGACCGCGAGGACGGTCTCCTCCGACGTGACCAGGCTGACCACGATCTCCACCAGCGGCATCACCGGCACCGGGTTGAAGAAGTGGACACCCACGACCTGCCCGGGACGCTGCGTGGCGTTGGCCATCTTGATCAGCGGGATGGACGACGTGTTGGACGCCAGGATGCCCGACGGCTTCACGATCTTGTCGAGCTTCTGGAAGATGTCGACCTTGAGCGACTCGATCTCCGGCGCCGCCTCGATCACGAGGTCGCGGTCCGCGAACTCCTCGATGTCGAGGGTGACCCGCACGCGGGCGAGCGCGGCATCCGCGGCGTCCTGGTCGAGCTTGCCCGCCTTGACCCCGCGAGCCAGGGACTTCTCGATGCGGGCCTGCGCGGCCTCGGCGAATTCCGGCTTGGTCTCGAGGATGAGAACCGAGCTACCGGCCTTGATGCATACCTCGGCGATGCCGGCACCCATGGTGCCGCCGCCGATCACGCCTACTAGTTCCACAAATTCTCCTCACGTAGCCGTGCGCCTTTTTGGTAGCGGGAGCTACCAAAAAGGCGCACGGGCGGCGTAGCCGCCTACTTCAACAGTGCACGCGACATCACGACGCGCTGGATCTGGTTGGTGCCTTCGTAGATCTGAGTGATCTTCGCATCACGCATCATCCGCTCGACAGGGAAGTCGGTGGTGTAGCCGGCGCCACCGAACAGCTGGACGGCGTCGGTGGTGACCTCCATCGCGACGTCGGAGGCGAAGCACTTGGCGGCCGCGGAGATGAAACCGAGGTTCTTCTCGCCGCGCTCGGCGCGGGCCGCGGAGGTGTAGACCATGAGGCGTGCGGCCTCGACCTTCATCGCCATGTCGGCGAGCATGAACTGCACGGCCTGGAAGTCGCTGATCGACTTGCCGAACTGCTTGCGGTCCTTGGTGTAGGCGAGAGCGGCGTCGAGGGCGCCCTGTGCGAGGCCGACTGCCTGCGCGCCGATGGTGGGACGGGTGTGGTCGAGGGTCTGCAGCGCCGTCTTGAAGCCGGTGCCGGGCTCGCCGATGATGCGGTCGCCGGGGACCTTGCAGTTCTCGAAGTAGAGCTCCGCGGTGGGCGAGCCTTTGATGCCGAGCTTCTTCTCCTTCGGTCCGACGACGAAACCCTCGTCGTTCTCGTGGACCATGAACGCGGAGATGCCGTTGGCGCCCTTGTCTGCGTCGGTGACGGCCATGACGGTGTACCAGCTGGATTTGCCACCGTTGGTGATCCAGCACTTGGAGCCGTTGAGGATCCAGTCGTCGCCGTCGGCCTTGGCGCGGGTGCGCATGCTGGCGGCGTCCGAACCGGCTTCACGCTCGGACAGTGCGTAGGACGCCATGGCCTTGCCGGACGCGAGCTGCGGCAGGACCTGCTGCTTGAGTTCCTCGGACCCGTTGAGGATGAGGCCCATGGTGCCGAGCTTGTTGACGGCGGGGATCAGGGACGAGGAGCCGCAGACGCGGGCGACCTCTTCGATGACGATGCAGGTGGCGACGGAGTCGGCGCCCTGGCCGTCGTATTCCTCGGGGACGTGGATGGCGTTGAACCCGGAGTTCACGAGGGCGACGCGGGCCTCCTCGGGGAAGCGTGCATCCTCGTCGACTTCCTTCGCGTAGGGTGCGATCTCCTTCTCGGAGAGCGCGCGGATCGCGGACCGCAGTTCGTCGTGCTCTTCACCGAGCTTGAACAGATCGAAGTCCGGATTTCCGGCCATGGGGCGCTCCTTGCTGAGTCTCGACGGCACCGAGTCTGAATAGGCACTCCGTGCCAAGGTCATTGTCGTTCAGGTGGGCCGCAACGTTCGTGGTCGGCAAACTACTGCCACTACAGTGCAGTCAACCACGGCACTGAGTGCCAGTCAAGGGTGGTTGTCGTCACCCGGCCACTCAGCCCCGGCGCCGGGACAGCTGGGACTGGATACGCCCGGTGATCTCCTCCACCGGCGTTCCCGGCGGGTACGACACCACCAGCACCGCGTCCTGTTCCTGCGTCGATGCCCCCGGAGCGACGCCGAACGTCCGGCGCACGTCGAGGAGGGCCCGCTCGAGTTCCTCGGCGGTCGCGTCGGGGTCGCCCTTGATCATGTTCCGGAGCAGGAAGTTGTGGCACGCGGTGACGGCGGCCGCGAATCCGATGACCTTCAGGACCGGCTCGGTGGGTACGACCCCGCGCAGGTAGTCGACGAACAACCGCTCGTAGCGGAAGCCGGTGACGATCTCCCGGTCGCGCAGGGCGGGAACCCGCTGGACCACCTGGTACCGGCGAGCCGACAACTCCCGGTTCTCGCGAAACCTGTCGAAGACCAGGCCCGCCGTCCTGCAGACCGCCGCCCACGGGTCGTCGGAATCCGTGGACAGATAATCGCCTGCCTGCTGCAACAGCGATTCGTGATCGGCGAAGATCACGTCCTCCTTGGAGCGGAACTGGCGGAAGAACGTCCGCCGGGACACGCCCGCGGCGGATGCGATCTGCTCGACGGTCGTCGCCTCGTACCCGTTCTCGGAGAACAGCCGGATGGCCTGCGCCACCACGTGGACGCGGAAGTCCGCGGGATCGATGCCGGGTGTGTCGACGCGCTCGGTCATGGGGCCCAGTATCCATTGGCGGCTTTTGTCCCGCAGTGCCCTGGACCCGGCGCGTCCGAGGGGCGGATACTCGAAACAGTGCGTCCGTCCTGGTAGGGCGGGGCGAGGTCGAGTTCGAGTGTGCCCAGGACAAGGTGAAGGACCCGTTCCGGGGGCGGGAGAAACGCGCCGCCCCGCGGACCTCCGTGTTCCGGGCGGCGGCGAACCGATTCCGCTCTCGGCGGCGCAGCGGGCCACGTGGTTCGCGCAGCAACTCGAACCGCAGGTCCCGATCTCCATCGCCCAGTACGTGGAGTTCCACGGTGTGCTCGACATCGACCTGCTCCGGCAGGAGACGGTGGAAGCGGCCCGTGAGTTCGAATCACCCTTCCTCAAGGTGTACGACGTCGAGGGCCGGCCGCTGCAGTACGTGGACCATCGGACGGACACGTCGATCGCGTACGTCGACTTCCGTGCGGAAGACGACTCGGTGGCGGCGGCACACGAATGGATGGAACGCGATTACGTCACGCCGCTCGACCTGAGCGCCGACCGGCTGGTCGAGACGTCGATCCTGCAGACCGGTGACACACACTTCCTGTGGTACAGCAGGATTCACCACGTCGCGCTCGACGGCTACGGCGCCATGACGATGCTGCGCCGCATCGCACACCGCTATTCCGCGAAAATCGCGGGCCGCGAACCGGATCCGAACCGGGCGGTGAGCCTGCGGCAGTTGTACGACATCGACAGCCGGTACCGCGCCTCCGAGCGTTTCGCAACCGATCGAGAGTACTGGGCCGCGCGGGTCGCCGGGCTCGAGGGCACCACGCTGGCGCGGACGGCGGGGCAGGTGTCGGCCACCAGCACGGTGGAGAGTGCCATCCTCTCGGACGACGTCGTGGCGGTTCTCGATTCCCGCGACAGTCTGTCTGCGGCGACCATCATCGCGGCCGCGGCATGCTACCTGTCGCGACGTACCGGCAGAACCGATGTACTGGTGACGATTCCGGTGTCGGCGCGCACCACGGCGGTGCTGCGCAATTCCGGTGGCATGCTCGTCAACGTGGCCCCGATGCCCGTCAGCGTCCGGGCCGACGACACCGTCGCGGAACTGATCGAGAAGGTCCAGCGTGAGCTGGTCGCCGCACTGCGACACCAGCGGTGCAGCCTCGACGACATCCGCCGCGACGCCGGCGACACCGCGACGACGGCACTGTACGGGCCGATGGTGAACGTCATGTTGTTCCGCCAGGAGGTCGCGCTGGGTTCGCTTCTCGGCGATTTCCACATCGTCACGTCGGGCCCGGTCGAGGACCTGCTGATCAACGTGTATCAGAGCGGCACCCCCACCAGGATCTTCGTGGACTTCCGCGCGAACCCCAGCCGCTACGAGGAGGCGGAACTGCGGGAGCACCATCGGCAGTTCGTCGAGTTGCTCGAGGAACTGGCCACCGCAGATCCGGCGTCCCGGGTGGGCAGCATTCACGAGACCAGTGCCCGCACCGGCGAACGACTTCTGCGCGAGGCCGAGGAAATCGAGTATTGGCGCCGGCAGCTGGACGGGTTGCCCGACTTCCTGCCGTTGCCCACCGACCGCCGCCGGCCGGCAAGGTTGTCGCCGGCGAGCGACCGGGTCACCGTCGTGGTGCCGGGGGAGTTGCACCGCCGCGTGGCCGCACTGGCCGACGCCGCCGGCACCACCGGCCGAACGGTGTTCCTGACGGCCCTGTCGATCCTGCTGGGCAGGGTGACCGGAAGCAGCGACATCGCCGTCGGAATCGCCGTGGACGTGGGCGATCGCACGGATACCGTGGTGGTGCGATCGCGTTACGCGAGCGAGGTGTCGTGCCACGACTATCTGTCGCACGTCCGGGACGTCGCCACCGAGGCGGTGGCGCACACCGCTGTTCCGTTCGACCGGCTGGTGCGGGAGCTCGACGTGTCGGTGTCGGACGCGTACGCACCGATCGTTCAGGTGCTGCTCGACACCCGCGCGCCCGGCTCCCCGGGTTGCACCGTCTCCGGCCTCGACCTGTGCGTGACCGTGACCGAAGCGGTCGACGAGTCGGGGGCTGCGGCGGGTGTGACCGTCGAATTCGGTTTCGCCGCAGACCTGTTCGACTCCCACACGATCCGGGTGGCCGCCGAGCGGTACCTCCGCATACTCGGCGCGATGGCGGCCGACCCCGAGGTTCCGGTCGGAGACATCGAGATCCTGTCCGCGGGCGAACGTTCCGCGCTGACACCGGTACGAGGACGGCCGGGCCGGTCCGAGCGCACCCTGCCCGACCTCTTCGCGGACGCCGCCGCGCTGGATCCGGCGGCGACGGCCCTGTCGCGGCAGGGCGAGGAGTTGTCGTACCGCGAGCTGGACCGGTGGTCGACGCAGGTCGCGCGAATGCTGATCGACCGCGGGGTGGGGCCGGAATCGTTCGTCGCGCTGGCACTGCCGCGCTCGTTCCGGTCGGTGGCGTCCGTGTGGGCCGTCGCGAAGACGGGGGCGGCATTCGTTCCGGTGGACCCGAACTACCCGCCCGACCGAATCGACTACATGCTCGCCGATTCCGGTGCGGTGCTGGGCCTGACGGAGGAGTCGCTGCGGGGACGCCTCCACGATTCTATTCCCTGGTGCGTGCTCGACGACCAGGACTTCCAGGCCGCCTGCGCGGCCCGGCCCGACAATCCGGTGACCGACTCCGACCGCATCCGGCCCCTGCACCTCGACAATTCCGCGTACCTGATCTACACGTCCGGCTCGACGGGGCAGCCGAAGGGCGTCACCGTCACGCACCGCGGGCTCGACAACTTCGCGGCCGACCAGCAGGAACGCTTCGGCGCCACGAGATCGTCCCGGACACTGCACTTCTCGACGCCGAGTTTCGACGCGTCCGTCTTCGAGTACCTGCAGGCGTTCGGGGTGGGTGCCACGATGGTGGTCGTGCCGCCATCCGCGTACGGCGGCCCGGAACTGGCCGACCTCCTGCGGTCGGAACGCGTCACGCACGGCTTCGTCACCACGGCCGCGCTGGGCACGATCCCGCCGGATGCGCTGGGCGACTTCCTCGACGTGGCCGTGGGCGGTGAGGTCTGCCCGCCCGAACTGGTGGCCCGGTGGGCGCCGGACCGCAGGCTGCACAACGCGTACGGTCCCACCGAAACGACCGTCATGGCGAACATCAGCGCACCGATGACCCCCGCTGACCCCATCACACTCGGCGGGCCGATCAGAGGTACCGAGGAAGTGGTACTCGACGCCCGGCTCCATCCGGTACCCGTCGGGGTACCCGGTGAGCTGTACATCGCCGGTGCCGGTGTGGCGCGGGGCTATCACCGCCGTCCCGGTCTCACCGCGGCGCGCTTCGTCGCCGACCCCTACGGCCGCGGCCGGATGTACCGCACGGGTGACGTGGTGCGGTGGCGGCCCGACCACACGCTCGAGTACCTGCGGCGCAGCGATTTCCAGGTGAAGGTGCGGGGTTTCCGCATCGAGCTCGGCGAGATCGACGCGATTCTGCAGACACATCCGGACGTGCGGCTGGCCGTCACCATCGGCAGGCCGGGGCCGTCCGGGGACACGGTCCTGGTCTCGTACGTCGTCCCGGCCCCAGGCAGGCCGATCGAGACGACGGAACTGCTGCGACAGGTGCGGAACCGGTTGCCGGCGTACATGGTTCCCTCGGTCGTCGTGGTGCTGGACGAGATCCCGTTGACCCCGGTCGGCAAGCTGGACCGCGCGGCACTGCCGGAACCGCGGTTCCTGTCCGCGGCCGCCGAATTCAAGGCGCCTACCGACCCGGTCGAGGAATCGATCGCCGAGGTCTTCACCGAGGTCCTCGGCGTCGAACCGATCAGTGTCGACGACAGCTTCTTCGACCTCGGCGGCAATTCTCTCGTGGCGACGCGGGTGATCGCGCGCGTCAACGCGGCACTCGGATCGGACGTGGGTGTGCGAGCGTTGTTCGAGGCGCCCACCGTCGAACTGCTGGCCGCGTACGTTCGCCGTTCCGGTACGGAACTCGTGGACCGACCGCCCCTGGCCGTCGGGGAGCGGCCCGAACGGATCCCGTTGTCGCTGGCGCAGCAACGGATGTGGTTCCTCAACCAGTTCGACACGTCGTCGGTGGCGTACAACATCCCGATGGCCGTGCGCCTACTCGGACCTCTGGACTCCGACACGCTGCGGGCCGCGGTGGGCGACGTCATCGAGCGGCACGAGTCGTTGCGCACCGTGTACCCCGCGTCGGCGGACGGGCCGTACCAGGTGGTGGTCGACACCGCGGACGTCGTCCCCGACCTCACCCCGCACGTCGACGGCGACGAGTCGCTGCACGAGAGGATCGCGACCCTCCTCGCGGGCGGATTCGACGTGAGCGCGAAGGTCCCGCTGCGGGCGGCGCTGTTGTGGATCGGCCCCGACGAACACGTGCTGGTGTTCGTGGTGCATCACATCGCCGCCGACGGGGCGTCGCTGGCGCCGCTGGCCCGCGACCTGATGGTCGCATACGCGGCACGCCGGTCCGGGACACCGCCGAGCTGGGAGCCGCTGCCCGTGCAGTACGCCGACTTCAGCGTGTGGCAGCGTCGCCTCCTCGGCAGTGCCGACGACGCGGACAGCCTCATGTCCCGGCAGTTGCAGTACTGGCGCGGTGTGCTGGCCGAACTCCCGGAGGTCAGCGCCCTGCCGCTGGACCGGAACAGGCCGGTGACCCGCTCGCTCGAGGGTGCGACCGCGGCGTTTGCGATCGACGCGGGCCTGCACCGGCAACTGCTCCTCCTCGCGCGCGAGCACCACGCAACCCTGTTCATGGTGATGCACGCGGCGCTGGCCGTGCTGCTGTCGAGGATGTCCGGATCGGGCGACGTCGCCATCGGCACCCCGATCGCGGGTCGTGGCGAGGCGGCGCTGGACGACCTCGTGGGGATGTTCGTGAACACGCTGGTGCTGCGGACTCCGGTGGAGCCCGGTGAGGTGTTCACCGACGTGCTGGCCCGGGCCCGCGACACGGATCTGGGCGCGTTCGGGCACACGGACGTTCCCTTCGAGAGCGTCGTCGACGAGCTGGCGCCTGGCCGGTCGACGTCCCACTCGCCGCTGTTCCAGGTGCTGCTCGAATTCCAGAACACCGTGCGCGCCCACCTCGAACTGCCGGGCCTGACCGTCGAGGCGGTCGACGTCGACCCGGGGGTCGCCAAATTCGACCTGCAGCTGTCGCTCGCCGAATACCACGACGAGAAGGGCACCGCCGCAGGTATGGCCGCCGCATTCCTGTACGCGACGGACGTGTTCGACCGGACGTCGGTGGAGGGGTTCGGGGAACGCTTCGTCCGGGTGCTGCGGGCGGTGGTCGACGACCCGGCGGCGGTGGTGGGGGACATCCCGGTTCTCGGTGCGGTCGAGCGCGACCTGGTGCTGGACCGGTGGAACCGTGCGGGTGTCCCGGCCGACGCACAGACCGTGGTCGAGTTGCTCGCGCGGGTGACCGCGTCGACCCCGGACGCCACTGCGGTCGTGTGCGGTGACGAGACGCTGACCTACGGCGAACTGGACGAGCAGGCGAACCGGTTGGCACGGTTGCTGATCGCCGAGGGGGTGGGAACCGAGTCGCTGGTCGCGGTGATGGTGGAGCGCACGCCTGCCCTCGTGGTGACGTTGCTGGCGGTGCTCGCCGCCGGTGGCGGGTACGTCCCGGTCGACACCAGCTATCCCGCCGAGCGGGTGGCAGCGATGTTCGAGGACGCGCGACCCGTCTGCGCCGTGGTGAGCGCGGAATTCGCGTCGCTGGCGCCGGCCGGAATTCCGGTGGTGGCGATCGACGATCCGGCGACGGCGCGTGCGGTGGCCGAGCTGTCCGGGCTGCCGGTCACCGACTCGGACCGGTTGCGGCCGCTGTGGGCCGACACCGTCGCGTACGTCATCTTCACGTCGGGGTCGACCGGGCGGCCGAAGGGCGTCCAGGTATCACATCGGTGCGTTGTCACGCTGCTCGCCAACACCCGGGAGCTGTTCGGGTTCGACTCGTCCGACGTGTGGACGCTGTTCCACTCGTACGCGTTCGACTTCTCCGTCTGGGAACTGTGGGGTGCGCTCGTCCACGGTGGCCGGCTGGTGCTGGTCGACTACTTCACCGCACGATCGCCGGACGCGTTCCTCGAACTGCTGCGCCGGGAACGGGTGACGGTGCTGAACCAGACCCCGACGGCGTTCTACCAGCTGACGGAGGCCGATCGTGCGGCGAACGCCGTCGAGGACACCGACCAGGCGCCACTGTCGTTGCGGCACGTGATCTTCGGCGGCGAAGCCCTCGACGTCGGGCAACTGGAGCGGTGGTACACCCGGCACGACGACCGGGACCCCGTGCTGGTGAACATGTACGGCATCACCGAGACCACGGTGCACGTCAGCTTCCTCGCCCTCGATCGTGCGCTGGTGGCGTCCGTGCCGGGCTCGGTGATCGGCGGCGGACTCCCCGGTCTGCGTGTCTACGTCCTCGACGGCCGGCTGCATCCGGTGCCGCCCGGGGTGGTGGGTGAGCTGTACGTGTCCGGCGACCAGGTGACCCGCGGCTATATCGGCAGGCAGGGTTTGACCGCGACGCGTTTCGTCGCCGACCCGTTCGGCCACCACCGGGCGGGGGCGCGCATGTACCGGTCGGGCGACGTCGTGAAGTGGGGTGCGGGCGGCCGGCTCGAGTACATGGGGCGCAGCGACTTCCAGGTGCAGCTGCGCGGGTTCCGGGTGGAACTCGGCGAAGTGGAGGCGGCTCTGGCCGCGTGCGCCGGGGTGGCGCAGTCGGTGGTCGTGGTGCGCGGCGACGACCGGGACGGCGACCGGCTGGTGGGCTACGTGGTCCCGGAGATGGGTGCGGATGTCGATGCGGCGGCGGTTCTCGACGCGGTCGGGGCGAGCGTTCCGTCGTACATGGTGCCGGCCGCGGTGGTGGTGATCGACGCCCTGCCCCTGACGGTCAACGGCAAACTCGACCGGAAAGCGCTGCCCGAAGCGGACTTCGGCACGTCGACGGTGGGGTTCGCCGCCCCGCGCAATCCGGTGGAGGAGATCGTCGCCGCCGTGTTCGCCGACCTGCTCGGCATCGTCCGGGTGGGGGCGAACGACAACTTCTTTGCGCTCGGCGGGAACTCGCTGACCGCGACCCGGCTCGTCGCCCGCCTCAACGCCGCGGTCGGCGACCGGCTGGGCGTGCGGGACGTGTTCGACGCCCCGACCGTCGCCGGGTTGGCCGCCCGCGCCGAGGCCGGGGAAACCAACCTGGAATCCCGGCCGGCGCCGACCCCGCGGGATCCGTCGCGGGAGGTCCCCGTCTCGCTCGCACAACAGCGGATGTGGTTCATCAACCAGTTCGACACGGCCAGTGCGGCGTACAACGTCGCGATCGCGCTCCGCCTCACCGGCACGCTCGACACGCAGGCGCTGGAAGCGGCCGTCGCCGACGTCGTCGAGCGCCACGAATCCCTCCGCACCGTCTTCCCCCTCACCGACAGCGGTCCGCGGCAGGTGATCCTCCCGGCGGAGAAGGTGGCGCCCGCTCTCACACCGCACGCCGTCGAGTCGGCGGACCTCGGCGCGGAACTCCACCGCCTGCTCTCCGCAGGGTTCGACGTGACGACGGAGGCACCGGTGCGGGCCCGGCTGTTCGGGGTGAACGAGCACGAGCACGTGCTGGCCGTGGTCGTGCATCACATCGCGGCGGACGGCTTCTCGATGGTTCCGCTCGCCCGCGACGTCCTGTCGGCGTACACCGCGCGGCGCCGCGGCGTCGCGCCGGACTGGACCCCGCTTCCTGTGCAGTACGCCGACTACACACTGTGGCAACGGGACTGGCTCGGCGACGAAGACGACGGCGGTTCGCCGCTCGTCCGCCAGCTCGACTACTGGACCGCGACACTGGCCGACCTCCCGGATGTGCTGGAATTGCCGACGGACCGGCCCCGCCCGGCCGCCCGGACCCTGGGTGCAGGCCGCGTCGAGTTCGAGATCGACCCGGACCTCCACCGGAGCGTCGTGCAGCTCGCCCGCAGGCACGGATCGACCGTGTTCATGGCCCTGCACTCCGCGCTGGCCGTCCTGCTGTCGCGGCTGAGCGCGTCGGACGACGTCGCCGTGGGCACCCCCATCGCGGGCCGCGGCGAGGCCGAGCTCGACGACCTGGTCGGCATGTTCGTGAACACCCTCGTGCTCCGGACCCCCGTCGACGGCGCCCGCACGTTCGCCGAGCTGCTCGCGCAGGTCCGCGAGGCCGATCTCGGGGCGTTCACGCACGCGGACGTCCCGTTCGAACGCGTCGTGGAAAGCCTGCGTCCCTCCCGCTCGACGGCGTACTCGCCGCTGTTCCAGGTGATGCTCGAATTCCAGAACACCGAGCGCCCCGAGCTGGAGCTGCCGGGCCTCCACGTCGAACCCCTCGACCTCGCGTTCGACACGATCAATTTCGACCTCCAGCTGACCCTGCGGGAGAACACCGACGCCGAAGGGCATCCCGGGGGCCTCAGTGCGGCGCTCGGGTACGCCGCCGACATCTTCGACGCGGACACGGTGGCCGCGTTCGCCGAGCGCCTGGTCCGGATCCTGAGCGCCGTCACCGAGTCCCCGGACGCCCCGGTCGGCGACGTCGACGTCCTCGGCGCCGGCGAGCGGGTCGCACTGACGTCCGCGAGCGGGGGCCCCGGCGTGGCGGCTCGGACGCTGCCGCAGTTGCTGGCGGCCGCCACGGCCGCGGACCCGGACGCCGCGGCGCTGTCCTTCGAAGGACGTGAGGTGTCCTACCGGGACCTCGACGAATGGTCGAACAGGCTCGCCCGGCTCCTGATCGAGCGCGGCGTCGGCCCGGAACAGGTGGTGGCTCTGGCGCTGCCGCGGTCGATCGAATCCGTGCTGGCGGTCTGGTCGGTGGCCAAGACCGGGGCCGCGTTCCTGCCGGTCGACCCGAATCATCCGGCCGACCGCATCGAGTACATGCTCGGTGACTCGGGCGCCGTCGCCGGTCTCACCACGGCCGCGTTGCAGTCGGCCCTTCCCGCGTCGATCCCGTGGCTGGTGCCGGGCGACCCCGGAACCGAGGCCGAACTGGCGCTGCTCCCGGCGGCGGCGGTGACCGACACCGACCGCACGTCGGCGTTGCACGTGGACCACCCCGCGTACGTCATCTACACGTCGGGATCGACGGGCAGGCCGAAGGGCGTGGTGACCACACACCGCGGCCTGGCGAATTTCGCTGCGACGGAGCAGAACACGTTCGACACGACCGCGGCGTCCCGCACCCTGCACTTCGCGTCGCCGAGCTTCGACGCCTCCGTGCTGGAGCTGATGCTGGCGGTCGGGCCGGGCGCGACGATGGTGATCGCGTCCCCGTCCGTCTACGGCGGCGAGGAGCTCGCGGATCTGCTGCTGCGCGAGCGGGTCACGCACTGCTTCGTCACCCCGGCGGCGCTCGCCTCGGTCGATCCCGCCGGCCTCGAGAGCGTGCGGTGCGTGGTGACCGGCGGCGAGGCCTGCCCACCGGAACTGGTGGCCCGCTGGGCGCCGGGCCGGGCCATGTTCGACGCGTACGGTCCGACCGAGTCGACCGTCGTGTCGAGCATCAGCACCCCGCTGGCGCCGGGCGAACCGGTCACGATCGGCGCGCCGACGCTCGGGTTCACCGAGGCGGTCCTCGACGCGCGGCTGCATCCCGTACCGGCGGGGGTCGCGGGGGAGCTGTATCTCGCCGGCCCCGCGCTCGCACGTGGCTATCTCGGGCGATACCCGCTGACTGCGGAACGCTTCGTGGCCAACCCGTTCGGGCCGGCGGGCAGCCGGATGTACCGGACCGGCGACCTCGTGCGCTGGACGGTGGACGGGCAACTCGACTACCTGGGGCGCACCGACTTCCAGGTGAAGATCCGCGGATTCCGGATCGAACTCGGCGAGGTCGAATCGGCGCTGCTCGCGCACGGCGACGTGGCGGCGGCGGTCGCCGACGTGCGCCGGGACGAACGGTCCGGCGACCGGCTGATCGGGTACGTGGTCCCCGAACCCGGAGCGGACATCGATCCGGGCGAGGTGCTGCAGTTCGCGGGCACGCGGCTCGCGGCGTACATGGTGCCCGCCGCCGTCGTGGTGATCGCGGCGCTCCCGGTGACGGTCCACGGCAAGCTCGACCGGAAGGCGCTGCCGGAACCGGACTTCGGTGTCGCCGTCACCGACAGTCGTCCGCCGCGCACCGAGACGGAGGCGCTGCTCGCCGGTCTGTTCCGGGACGTGCTGGGACTCGAGTGGGTGGGTGTGGACGATTCGTTCTTCGCGCTGGGCGGCGACAGCATCATGTCGATCCAGCTGGTGGCCCGCGCGAAGGCAGCCGGCCTGATTCTCTCCCCGCGGGACGTGTTCGAGCGCAGGACCGTCGCCGGTCTCGCCGAGGTGGCCCACTACGAGCGCGCGGATACCGTGGTGCTGGAGGAACTTCCCGGCGCCGGCGTCGGCCCGGTTCCGCTGACACCCGTCGTCGCGTGGATGCTGGGGCGCAGCGGCGGCCGGCTGGACCGGTTCTCCCAGGCCGTGCTGGTCACCGCGCCGCCGCGGCTCACCCGCGACGATCTCGCCGCCGCCGTCGACGCCGTGCTGGACCGCCACGACATGCTCCGCGCGCGGCTCGCCGTCGACGAGGCGGGGCAGTGGGCCATGACGGTGCTGCCGGCCGGATCGGTGCCTGCCGACGCGCTGATCCGTCACGTGCCCGTGACGTCGTTCGACCCTGGTGATTTCGATGCGGTGGCGAGGGCGGAACTGAACGCGGCGGCGGACCGCCTGGACCCGGCCTCGGCCAGCATGGTGCAGGTGCTCTGGTTCGACGGTCCCGGCGGGCAGGGGCGGTTGCTGCTGGTCGCGCATCATCTCGTGGTCGACGGCGTGTCGTGGCGGATCCTGATCTCGGATCTGGCGGCGGCCCACACCCGCGTCGCGGAGGGGCTGACCGCGGCGCTGGCTGCCGTGGGGACGTCGATGCGGCGGTGGTCGCACGGACTCACCGATGCCGTAGGGCCTCGACGCGCCGAAGCGGGCCGGTGGCAGTCGATCCTGGACGGCCCCGATCCGCTCGTCGGCTCCCGGCCGCTGGATCCCGCAGTCGACGTCGATGCCACGACGGGCCGCGTCACCGTGGAAGTCCCCGCACACGTCACCGAGGCACTCCTCACCACGCTGCCCGCCGCCTTCCACGGCACCGTCGGCGACGGCCTCCTCACAGCGCTCACGCTGGCGATGATTCGGTGGCGGCGCCGTCGTGGGGTCGAGTCGGCCGACGTGCTGATCAACCTCGAGGGTCACGGACGCGAAGACCACGTCGTGCCCGGCGCCGACCTGTCCCGCACCGTCGGGTGGTTCACCACACTGTTCCCGGCGCGACTCGACCTCACCGGCATCGGCGTCGACGCCGCCCTCGCCGGCGACGACGCGGCCGGGTCCGCGATCAAGGCGATCAAGGAACAACTCCTCGCCATCCCCGATCACGGCATCGGCTACGGGATGCTGCGGTACCTGGATCCGGTCGGCTCGGAGGCACTGCGCCGATTCCGGCCACCGCAGGTGAGTTTCAACTATCTCGGCCGGGTGGCGACGAGCGGGGGCGACGTGCCCTGGCTGCCCGTCGCCGGCAGCGGGGACCTCGGCGGAACCCAGAACTACGACATGCCCGCCGCCTGGGTCGTGGACGTCAACGCCGCCACCACCGCCCGGGACGGCGCCCCGGTACTCACCGCGACGTGGTCGTACCCCACGGGTGTGCTGGCCGCCGAGGACGTGGAAGAGCTGTCCGCACTGTGGGTTCGGGCACTCACCGCCCTGGCCGAGCACGCGAGCCGTCCGGGCGCAGGCGGGCTGACACCGTCCGATCTCGATCTGGTGTCGGTCGGGCAGACAGACATCGACCGGTTCGAGAGCACCTACCCGGACGTCGCCGACATCTGGCCGTTGTCACCGCTGCAGGCCGGTCTGCTGTTCCACGCGCAGCTGTCCGAGCATCGCCTCGACGCGTATCAGGTGCAGCTGGTCCTCGACCTGCGCGGCACCGTCGACTCCGCCAGACTCCGCCGCGCCGCACAGGGCCTGCTCGACCGGCACGCGAACCTCCGGGTGGCGTTCGCCGACACCGGTGGCGGACCGGTCCAGGTGGTACTCGCGAGGGCGACCGCGCCGTGGACCGACGTCGACCTGTCGGATCTCGACGACACCCCGATCGCGACGGAGGCGGCGGCACTCGTCGCGGCCGAGCGCGCCGTCCCGTTCGAGATGTCCGAGGCGCCGCTGCTCCGATTCACGTTGCTGCGCATCGCACCCGACCGGTACCGGCTGGTCGTGACCCATCACCACATCCTCCTCGACGGATGGTCGACGCCGCTGGTGATCAAGGACCTGCTCGTCCTCTACGCCACGGACGGCGACACGACGGCCCTTCCCCGCGTCACGTCCTACCGCGACTACCTGCAGTGGATCGGCAGGCAGGACCACGAACGGTCCACGGCTGCCTGGGTATCGGCCCTCGCCGGCTCGGACGAGCCGACGTTCGTGGCGCCCGCGGCGCGCGGCGAGCCGAGCTTCGCCGAACCCGAGGACGTGCGCCTCGACGTGGGCGAGGAGAAGACCCGGGCGCTCGAGACCCTCGCGCGGGAGCACGGGCTGACGTTGAACACCCTCGTCCAGGTGGCGTGGGGGCTCGTGCTGACCACGCTCGGCACCCGCGAGGACGTGGTTTTCGGAGCCACGGTGTCCGGCCGCCCACCGGGAGTAGCAGGCATCGAGTCGATGGTGGGGCTGTTCATCAACACGGTGCCCGTCCGGTTGCGCCTGCGCCGCGAGGAGACGCTCGCCGAACTGCTGCAGCGTTTCCAGCGTGAACAGTCCGCCCTCCTCGATCACCACTACGTGGGACTCACCGAGATCCAGCGCGCCGTGGGCGAGGGCGCCGCGTTCGACACGCTGACCGTGTTCGAGTCGTATCCGGTGGACCGCATGGGGTTGTCGGAAGACACCGACATCGACGGCATGCACGTCGCCGGGATCGAGGGGATCGACTCCACCCACTACCCGTTCACCCTGATGGCGCACGTCGACACCGGACTGCACCTGCGACTGCGGTACCAGCCGAACGTCTTCCCGAGCGAGTTCGCGGAGTCGGTGGCGGCCCGCGTCGCGCGCGTCGTGCAGATCCTGCTGTCGGATGTCGATACACCCATCGCCCACCTCACCCTGCTGTCGGAGGCCGAACTCCGGGAGTACACCGCGGTGTCCGGGGCCCCCGCCGGTCCGCCGAAGACCCTGCCCGAGATCCTCACCGCCTCGGCCGGGAACCGGCGGGAGGCGCCCGCGCTCGTCTTCGACGGACGCGAGACGAGCTACCGCGAACTCGAC
This sequence comes from Rhodococcus sp. IEGM 1351, assembly GCF_030056875.1. Taxonomy (NCBI): domain Bacteria; kingdom Bacillati; phylum Actinomycetota; class Actinomycetes; order Mycobacteriales; family Nocardiaceae; genus Rhodococcus; species Rhodococcus sp. IEGM 1351. The sequence continues at coordinate 45,690 of NZ_JASHKU010000035.1, forward strand.
GAGCGGTCGAGCGCGCTGGCCCGCGTCCTCATCGAACGCGGTGCCGGGCCGGAGACGTTCGTGGCGCTCGGGCTACCCCGATCACGGGAATCGGTGCTGGCCGTGTGGGCGGTCGCGAAAGCGGGCGCGGCGTTCGTGCCCGTCGACCCGAACTATCCCGCCGATCGCATCGAGCACATGCTGGCCGATTCCGGTGCGGCACTGGGTGTGACGACGTCGGCGCACCGGCACCGATTGCCCGGTTCCGTGCCGTGGCTGGTGCTGGACGATCCGGCCTTCGACCGCACGTGGGCCGCCGCATCGTCTGCCCGCGTCACCGACCTGGACCGCCGGTCGGTGCTCGACGTCGACCACGCCGCGTACGCCATCTACACATCCGGGTCCACCGGCAGGCCGAAGGGCGTCGTCGTCACCCACCGCGGTCTGGCGAACCTGCTCACCGAACAGACCGAGCACTACACCGTGTCGCCCGACGCCCGGTGCCTGCACATCTGTTCACCCAGCTTCGACGTGGCGATACTCGAACTCGTCCAGTCGTGTGCGGCCGGGGCGACGCTCGTGATCGCTCCCCCCGACGTCTACGGCGGGGCGGAACTGGCCGCGCTGCTGCGGCGCGAACGCGTCACCCACGCCTGCATCACCCCGGCCGTCCTGGCCACCGTGGAGCGCGATCGCATCGAGCACCTCGAGGCGCTCGTCGTGGCCGGCGACGCCGTCGGTGACGAGCTGGTCGCGGCGTGGGGTGCGGATCGGGCGATGTTCAACGGGTACGGCCCCACCGAGGCCACCATCCTCACCACCTTCAGCCGGCCGATGAGACCGGGCGAGCCGGTCACCATCGGGAGCCCCGTCCGGGGCATCGCGCTGTCGGTCCTCGACGCGCGGCTGCAGCCCGTTCCGGCCGGGGTGCCCGGCGAGTTGTACATCGCGGGACCGGCGCTGGCCCGCGGATACCACCGCCGGCCGGCTCTCACCGCGGAGCGGTTCGTCGCCGACCCCTACGGCGGCGGCCGGATGTACCGCACGGGCGACGTCGTGCGGTGGCGTCGCGACCGCACCCTCGAATACCTCGGGCGCAGCGACTTCCAGGTGAAGATCCGCGGTCAGCGCGTCGAACTGGGGGAGATCGATTCGGTTCTCACCACCCATCCGCACCTCGACTTCGCCGCGACCCTCGGCAGGCCGGGCCCGCTGGGGGACACGGCGCTGGTGTCGTACGTGCTGCCGCACGACGGCGAGGAGGTGGCGGCGCCGGACGTGCTCGCGTTCGCGGGCCGGATCCTGCCCAAGTACATGGTGCCCGCCGCGGTGGTCGTCCTCGACGAGATTCCACTGACCCCCGTCGGCAAGCTCGACCGGAAGGCGCTGCCCGCACCGGAATTCACGTCGGCGACCATCGGGTACCGGGCGCCCACCACTCCGGTCGAGGAGGCCGTCGCGCAGGTGTTCGCCGACGTGCTCGGTGCCCCGCGTGTCGGTGCGGACGACAGCTTCTTCGAACTCGGCGGCGACTCGCTGAGCGCCACCCGGGCGGTGGCGCGCATCAACTCGGCCCTCGACGCCGGGATCGGCGTGGCCGCGCTGTTCGACGCGCCCGTCGTGGCCGATCTGGCGGTCCGGATCGACTCGGCGGCGACGGCGACCACCCCGTCGGTGGCACTCGCCGCACGACCGCGCCCCGACCGGATCCCGTTGTCGCTGGCGCAGCAACGCATGTGGTTCGTCAACCAGTTCGACACGTCTTCGCCTGCCTACAACATCCCGATCGCTCTGCGACTGACCGGAGTCCTCGATCACGCCGCCCTGCTCGCGGCGGTCGGCGACGTCGTCGAACGGCACGAATCGCTGCGCACCGTGTTTCCCGGGTCGGTGGACGGACCGCACCAGGTGATCGTCGATCCCGGGCGGGCCACCCCCCGCCTCGATCCGGTGGCCGTCGCCGGTGACCGTGCACTGCGGGACGCCCTCGCAGCCCTGGTCGGCGCCGGTTTCGACGTGAGCGACGAGATCCCGTTCCGCACAAGTCTGTTCGAGCTGGAGCCCGAGCAGCACGTCCTGGCCATCGTGGTGCACCACATCGCCGCCGACGGGTTCTCCATGATGCCGCTCGCCCGCGACGTCATGCTCGCGTACACCGCCCGGACCGTGGGGGACACCCCCGGCTGGACTCCGCTGACGGTGCAGTACGCCGACTACAGCGTGTGGCAGCGGGACTTCCTCGGCGCGGTCGACGACCCGGACTCGGTGCTGTCGAGGCAGCTGGGCTACTGGACGGACACCCTGTCCGGTGTGCCCGAGGTGCTGCAGATCCCGGTCGACCGGCCGCGCCCCGCCCAGCGGTCGTACGGCGGGGACGTCGTCGAGTTCGAGGTGCCGGCCCGGCTGCACCGGGCGTTGAACACGATCGCGGCCCAACATAATTCGACGCTGTTCATGGCGGTCCACGCGGCGTTCGCCGTCCTGCTGTCCCGGTTGTCGGGCACGGACGACGTCACGATGGGAACGCCCGTCGCCGGTCGCGGGCAGACGGTGCTCGACGACGTGGTGGGCATGTTCGTCAACACGCTCGTGCTGCGAACGGTGGTGGATCCGCGGGCGTCGTTCGGTGAGGTACTGACCGCGGTCCGGGCCGCGGACCTCGGTGCGTTCGAGCATGCGGACATCCCGTTCGAGCGGCTTGTCGACCATCTCGCCCCCGAACGATCCACGTCGCACACCCCACTGTTCCAGGTGCTCATCGAGTTCCGGAACGCGGAGGGCACCCACCTCGAACTGCCCGGACTCACCGTCGACTCGCTCGACGTGGACCTCGGCGTCGCGAAGTTCGACCTGGAACTGAGCGTCGCCGAACAGATCGACACGGACGGCGCACCGGCCGGACTCGCTGCCGGACTGCGGTTCGCGACGGACGTGCTCGATCGCGGCACCGTGGCGCGGTTCGGGGACCGGTTCCTGCGGGTGCTCGAATCGGTCGCCGCTGCCGAGGGCCTCCCGGTGGGCGACATCGAGATCCTGGACAGGGTGGAGCGGGATCTGGTGCTGCCGGCGCTCGCCGAGCCCGCCGCGCCGGACGCGACCCTGGCGGAACTGTTCGAGCGGGCCGCGCAGCGATCCCGCCACGCGACGGCCGTCGTGTGCGAAGGCGTCTCGCTCACCTACGACGAGCTGGACAGCCGGGCGAATCGTCTGGCGCGGTTGCTGATCGCGCGGGGCGCCGGCCCCGAGACCCTGGTGGCCGTCGCCGCGGCGCGGTCGGTGGATCTGGTGGTGGCGCTGCTCGCGGTGGTGAAGTCGGGCGCCGGCTATGTGCCCGTGGACGTCACGTACCCGGCGGAGCGGCTCGCGTTCGTGTTCGCCGACGCCCGGCCGGTGTGTGTGCTGACCACCGAGGCCGAATCCGGCGCGGTCCGGGCGAGCGGGGTCCCGCTCCTCCTCGTGGACAGCGCGGAGACGGTGGCAGAACTCGACCGTACGTCGCCGCTGCCGGTGACCGACGGCGACCGGACCGGACCGCTGCGCCCGGACTCGGTGGCGTATGTCATCTACACCTCCGGCTCGACGGGCCGGCCGAAAGGCGTTCAGGTGGCGCACCGCAACGTCGTCACCCTGTTCGCGAACACGCAGCCCCTGTTCCGGTTCGATGCCTCCGACGTGTGGACCATGTTCCATTCGGCGGCGTTCGACTTCTCCGTGTGGGAGTTGTGGGGCGCGCTGCTGCACGGCGGCCGGCTGGTGGTGGTGGACTACTTCACGACCCGCTCACCCGACATGTTCCTGCGACTGCTGCGGGACGAGAACGTCACCGTCCTGAATCAGACCCCCACCGCCTTTTACCAACTCGCCGAGGCGGACCGGGTCGCCGGCGCCGCCGAACTCGCCCTCCGCGTCGTGGTGTTCGGCGGCGAAGCCCTCGACCTGGGGCAGCTCACCCGCTGGTACGCGCGGCGCGTCGACACCGCCCCGGCGCTGGTGAACATGTACGGCATCACGGAAACCACCGTGCACGTCAGTCACCTGCCGCTGGACGAGGAACTCGCCGCATCCGCCTCGGCCTCGGTGATCGGCCGGGCACTGCCCGGCCTGCGCGTCTACGTGCTCGACACCCGCCTGCACCCGGTGCCGCCGGGAGTGGTCGGGGAACTCTACGTGTCGGGCGGGCAGGTGTCCCGGGGTTATCTGGGCCGGTTCACGCTCACGTCGACCCGGTTCGTGGCCGACCCGCACACACCCGGATCGCGGATGTACCGGTCCGGCGACCTCGGCCGGTGGAACACGGACGGCCAGCTGGAATATCTGGGCCGCAACGACTTCCAGGTGCAGGTCAAGGGTTTCCGCATCGAGCTCGGTGAGGTGGAGTCGGCGCTCCTCGACTGCGACGGTGTGGCGCAGTCGGTGGTGTCGGCGCGGCGCGAACGACTGGTGGGCTACGTGGTGCCCGAGGCGGGCCGGGTGCTGGACCCGGCCGGAATCGTCGACGCGGTCGCCGACAGGCTGGCGGCGCACATGGTGCCCGCGACCGTGGTGGTGCTCGACGCCCTACCCCTCACGGTGAACGGCAAACTCGACCGCCGAGCGCTGCCCGAACCGGACTTCGGACGGCAGGTGTCGCTCAGTCGTGCCCCCGCCACGGAGACGGAGCGGATCCTGGCCGCACTGTTCGCCGAGGTCCTCGGCCTCGAATCGGTGGGTGTCGACGATTCGTTCTTCGCGGTGGGCGGCGACTCCATCATGTCGATTCAGCTCGTCACCCGGGCGAAGGCGTCCGGGGTGGTGATCACCCCGCGGGACGTGTTCGAACGCAAGACGGTTGCCGCACTCGCGGAGGTCGCGACCGCGGGGGAGGAGACCGTCACGCTGGAGGAGTTGCCCGGCGGCGGCGTCGGCGAGTTGCCACTGACCCCGATCGTGCACTGGATGCTGGGCAGGGACGGCGATTTCCGGCGGTACTCCCAGGCCGCGCTGTTCACGACCCCCGCCGCACTGGACGAAGACACGCTGACGGCGGCGATGCAGGCCGTCCTTGACCGGCACGACATGCTGCGCGCCCGACTGTACCGCAGCGACCGGGCCGAGCGGGGTGCGGCGATGGTGGTCGCACCGCCCGGCTGGGTGCGGGCGACCGCGGTGGTGCGCACGGTGCCGCTCGACGCCGCGGACTCGTTCACCGAGGCCGCGTCCCGCGAACTGGACGCCGCCGCGGGCCGGCTCGACCCGGAGTCGGGTGTGATGGTGCAGGCGGTGTGGTTCGCGAGCAGCGCGACACCGGCCGCCGCGGGACGGCTGCTGATCGTCGCCCATCACGTGGTGGTCGACGGGGTGTCGTGGCGCATCCTCGTCCCCGACCTCGCCCTCGCCTGCGCTCAGGTGCTGTCGGGTGAGCCGCCTACCCTGCCCGGCATCGGCACGTCGATGCGCCGGTGGGCGCACGCCCTCACGGATGTGGCGCAGGAACCCTCTCGCACAGCCGAACTCGACCTCTGGCGGCGGATGCTCGACACCCCGGACCCGCCGCTCGGGTCGCGGCCCCTCACCGCAACCGACATCCAGACCTCCGACGTCGAGGTCCGGGTTCCCGTCGAGGTGACGGAGGCGCTGCTGACGACGCTTCCCCAGGCCTTCCACGGGAGCGTCGGCGACGGACTGCTGACGGCGCTGGCGTTGGCGCTCGTCCGCTGGCGCCGGGCGCGGGGCATCGAGTCGTCCGGCGCGCTGGTGAATCTCGAGGGGCACGGTCGTGAGGAGCAGGTGGTGCCGGGCGCCGATCTCGCCCGCACCGTCGGCTGGTTCACCACGATCTTCCCGGTAGGCCTCGACCTGAGCGGCGTGGACGTCGACGACGCGTTCGCCGCCGGCCCCGCCGCCGGAGCCGCGGTCAAGGCCGTGAAGGAGCGGTTGCAGTCGATCCCCGACCACGGCATCGGGTTCGGGCTGCTCCGTTACCTCGACGCCGAGACGGCGCCGGAGCTCGCGGCCCTGCCGAGCGCGCAGGTGAGTTTCAACTACCTCGGCAGGCTCGGTTCGGGTTCCGCGGCGGACGGCGACTGGACACCGGTCTCCGACGCGGGGCTCGCCGCCGCCGCGCAGTCCGGGCTGCCCGCTGCGGCCGTCGTCGACGTGAACGCCAGGACCACCGACACCGCCGCCGGTCCCGCCCTCACCGCCACGTGGTCGTTCCCCGTCGGGGTGGTCGCCGCCGACGACGTCGGCGAACTCGCGGGGCTGTGGGTCGGCGCGCTCGAGGCCCTCACCGCGCACGCCCGGTCCGGTGGCGGCGGCTTCACCCCGTCCGACCTGAGCCTCGTCCGGCTCGGCCAGAGCGCGATCGACGACCTCGAGCGCCGCTACCCGGCGATGACCGACGTCTGGCCGCTGTCGCCGCTGCAGGCGGGCATGCTGTTCCATGCCGAACTGGCCGACGAATCGGTGGACGCCTACCTCGTCCAGCTGATCCTCGACCTCGGCGGCGACGTCGATGCGGAACGACTGCGCCGGGCCGCCGGCGCCCTCCTCGACCGTCACCCGAACCTGCGCAGCGCGTTCTGTCACGACACCGAGGGCGGGGCCGTGCAGGTGGTTGCGGGCCGGGTTGCCGTGCCCTGGCGGGAGATCGACCTGAGCGGACTGGACGAGGACGCGGCGACCGCCGAGGTCGAGCGACTGCTGGCCGCCGACCGGACCACCCCGTTCGACATGACCACCGCACCGCTGATCCGGTTCCTGCTGGTGCGGACGGCCGGCGGCCGCTGCCGGCTGGTGTCGACGAACCACCACATCCTGCTCGACGGCTGGTCGATGCCGCTGATGATCCGGGAACTGCTCACGCTGTACGCCACGAATGCCGACCTGGCGCCGCTGCCCCGGGTGCGGGACTACCGCGACTACCTGGCGTGGATGAACAGGCGCGACACCGGCCTGTCCGCGCGGGCCTGGGCGGACGCACTCGCGGGGGTGGAGGAACCGACGCTGCTGGTCCCCGCCGACCGGGCTCGGCAACTGTCGACCGTGTCGCGGGAGTGGGTGTTCGACCTCGACGAGGACCGGACCGACCGGCTGCGCGAATCCGCGCGTGCTCGCGGGCTCACCCTCAACAGCATTCTGCAGACGGCATGGGGCATCGTGCTGGGGATGCTCACGGGCCGCGACGACGTCGTGTTCGGCGCCACCGTCTCCGGCCGGCCGCCGGAACTCTCCGGCATCGAGACGATGGTCGGGCTGTTCATCAACACCGTGCCGGTGCGCGTCACGCTGCGTCCGGAGGAGACGCTCGGCGCGTTGCTGGAGCGGGTGCAGGCCGAGCAGGCGGCGATGCTCGATCACCACTACACGGGTCTCGCCGAGATCCAGGACGCCGCGGGTCCCGGCGTCGGGTTCGACACGCTCACCGTGTTCGAGTCGTACCCGGTGGACCGGGCCGGGCTGTCGGAGGACACCGACATCGCCGGGCTCCGCGTGACCGGCGTGGATGCCCGCGACGCCGCCCACTACCCGCTGAGCCTCGTCGCGTCGGCGGCGGCGAGCCTGCACCTGAAGTTCGAGTACGTGCCCGACCTGTTCGCCCCCGGCGCGATCGAGGACATCGCCGAGCGGGTGGTGCGGGTGCTCGATGCCTGCACCGGACCCGACGTGCCGCTCGCCCGGCTGTCGCTGCTCACCGAGCGCGAACGGGCGGAACTGGTACCGGTCCGCGGTGGTCCCGCCGGCTCCGTCCGCACGCTCCCGCAGATCTTCACGGACGCGGCCGCCGTCGACCCGGATGCGGTCGCCCTGTCGTCCGGCGACGTCGAGGTGTCGTACCGGGAGCTGGACGAGCGGTCCACCCGGCTCGCCCGTGCTCTGATCGACAGCGGGCTCGGCCCGGAAACGTCGGTGGCCGTGGGTATCCCACGCTCGATCGAGTCGGTGCTGTGTGTCTGGGCGGTGGCCAAGACCGGGGCCGTGTTCGTACCCGTCGACCCGAACTATCCCGACGAGCGCATCACGCACATGCTCACCGATTCGGAGTGCGCACTCGGGCTGACGACGTCCGAGCATCGCGCCCGCCTGCCCGAGACCACCGACTGGCTGGTGCTCGACGACCCCGCGTTCGTCGACGAGTGCGCGGCCGCATCCGCGGCACCGGTCGACGACGGCGACCGCAGGGGACCGGTCACCCTCGACACGGCCGCATACCTCGTCTACACGTCGGGGTCCACCGGCAGGCCGAAGGGCGTGACCGTGACGCACCGCGGTCTGGACAATTTCGCGCGCGACCAACTCGCCCGCTTCGGGGCGGACCCCGCATCCCGGACGCTGCACTTTTCGACACCGAGCTTCGACGGATCCGTATTCGAGTACCTGCAGGCGTTCGGCGCGGCAGCGACGATGGTGATCGCGCCGACCACGGTATTCGGCGGCGACGAACTCGCCCAACTGATCCGCGAGCGGCACGTCACCCACGCATTCGTCACCACGGCGGCACTCGCGTCCCTCGACCCGGCGGGGCTGGATCATTTCACCGACGTCGTCGTCGGCGGCGAGGCCTGCCCACCCGAACTCGTGAACCGGTGGGCGCCGGGACGCCGGTTGTACAACGGGTACGGACCGACCGAGACCACGATCATGTCCAACATCAGCGATCCCCTGATCCCGGGGGAGCGGATCACCATCGGCGGACCGATCCGCGGTGTCACGGAGTTGGTGCTCGATTCCCGGTTGCAGCCCGTCCCGGTCGGGGTTCCCGGGGAGTTGTACCTCGCCGGTGCGGGACTGGCGCGCGGCTACCACCGGCGCCCCGGGCTGACGGCAGAACGGTTCGTCGCCGACCCCGCCGATCCCGGGAAGCGGATGTACCGCACCGGCGACATCGTGCGCTGGACGCCCGAGCACACCATCGAGTACCTCGGCCGCAGCGACTTCCAGGTGAAGGTGCGTGGGTTCCGCATCGAACTCGGCGAGATCGACACCACCCTCATGGCCGACTCCGACATCCGGTTCGCGGCCACGGTCGCCTACCGCGGACCGGCCGGGGACACACTCCTCGCGTCCTACGTCGTGCCCGCGCCCGAACGTGCGCTCGATACCGAGACGATCACCCGACGGCTCGCGGGCAGACTGCCCGCCCACATGGTTCCGTCCTCGATCACGGTGCTGGACCAGATCCCGCTGAACGCCGTCGGCAAATTCGACCGCAAAGCCCTGCCCGCACCCGAATACGACGTCGGCACGCGCGAATACCGGGTACCCGCCGATCCGGTCGAGGAGATGGTGGCCGAGGTCTTCGCGGAGGTCCTCGGACTCGACCGGGTGAGCGCGGATGCGGGATTCTTCGACCTCGGCGGCAATTCACTGAGCGCGACCCGCGCGGTGGCCCGCCTGCGCGCCGCACTCGGCACCGACATCGGCGTGCGCGCGTTGTTCGAGGCGCCCACCGTCGAGGCGTTCGCCGCGCGCATCGAGCACGCGGGAGCGGGTCCGTCCGGCCGTCCCGCCCTCACCGCCGGGGACCGTCCCGACCGCATCCCGCTGTCCTTCGCTCAGCAACGCATGTGGTTCATCAACCAGTTCGACACGAGTTCGCCCGCCTACAACATCCCGATGGTGGTGCGGCTCACCGGCGACCTCGACGTGGTTGCGCTGACCGCCGCCGTCACGGACGTCGTGACCCGGCACGAGTCGTTGCGCACCCGCTTCCCGCTCCGCGACGGCGAACCCGTCCAGGAGATCCGCGCGCCCGCCACCCCGATGCGCGCGCCGACCCCGGTCGCGGACGAAGGCCTCCTCCGGGAGGAGCTCACCCGGCTGGTGTCGGCCGGCTTCGACGTCGCCGCCGCCGTCCCGCTGCGCGTCGCCCTGTTCTCCCTCGACCCGACGGATCATGTGCTCGCCGTGGTGGTCCACCACATCTCGGCCGACGGCTTCTCCATGGCACCGCTGGTGCGGGATGTGATGATCGCGTACGAGTCCCGCGTCCACGGTCGCGCTCCCGCCTGGACGCCGCTGCCCGTGCAGTACGCCGACTACACACTGTGGCAACGCAGGCTGCTGGGGTCCGAGGACGACCCCGGATCGCTGATCTCGCGGCAACTGGCCTACTGGGAGTCGGCGCTCGCGGGGCTGCCCGAACTCCTCGAACTGCCTGCCGACCGTCGGCGTCCCGCACAGCAGTCGTTCCGGGGCGACCGGGTGCGCTTCGCGATCGACCCCGGCCTGCACGAGCGGATCCGGACGGCGGCGCGAGAGTACCGGTCCACCGAATTCATGATCGTGCACGCCGCACTCGCCGTTCTGCTCGGCCGGCTCGGCGGCACCGGGGACGTGGCGATCGGCACCCCGATCGCCGGCCGCGGCGAGGCGGCGCTCGACGACCTCGTCGGCATGTTCGTCGGCACGCTGGCGCTGCGCACCCCGGTAGCGGCGGAACAGCCGTTCCGTGACCTGCTCGCTCGGGTCCGCGACGCCGACCTCGGTGCCTTCGCGCACGCCGACCTGCCCTTCGAACGGGTGGTGGACGCAGTCGGACCGGTGCGGTCGACCGCCCACTCGCCGCTCTTCCAGGTGTCCCTCGAATTCCAGAACACCGAGAATCCCGCCTTGCGGTTGCCGGGGCTGACCGTCGAGGGGCTCGATCCCGACCTCGCCGTCGTGAAGGTGGACCTCGAGGTGATCCTCGACGAGCGGTTCGCCGCGGATGGCAGCGCTGCGGGGATGGTGGGTGCGATCGACTACGCGACCGACCTGTTCGACGCCGACACGGTGCGGGGGTTCGCAGAACGGTTCGTGCGCATCCTCGACACCGTCACCGCCGAACCCGGTTTTCCGGTCGGCGACATCGAGATCCTCGGCACCGACGAAGTCGCGGCGCTCACCCCGGCGCGCGGTGCGCCCGACGCCCCGAATGTCCTGCTGCCGGAACTGCTCTCGGCCGCGGTCGAACGAGACCGCAGTGCCGACGCGGTGTCGTACCGGGGCCGGACGATCAGTTACCGCGAACTCGACGAATCCTCCAACCGGTTGGCGCGCCGCCTGATCGAGGACGGTGCGGGTCCGGGAACGACCGTCGCTCTGAGCCTGCCGCGCTCGATCGAATCGGTGCTGTCGGTGTGGGCGGTCGCTCGAACGGGCGCGGCGTTCCTGCCGGTCGACCCCGGGTATCCACTCGACCGCATCGAGCACATGCTCACCGATTCCGGGGCGGTGTCCGGGGTGACCCTTCGGGCACACCGAGATCGGCTGCCCGGCACCGTGAACTGGATCGTTCTCGACGACGCCGAAGCCGAGGAGCGGATCCGGGTGCAGTCGCCTGCCCCCGTCACCGATGCGGACCGGACGGCGCCGCTGCACGAATCACATCCCGCGTACCTCATCTACACGTCCGGATCCACGGGCGTCCCCAAGGGAGTGGCCGTCACGCACCGCGGCCTGGCGAACCTCGCCGCGGAGGAGCGCGACCGTCTCGCCGTCACACCCGGCGCCCGGGTGCTGCACTTCGCGTCGCCGAGTTTCGACGCCTCCGTGTTCGAACTGGTCATGGCATTCTGCGCGGGCGCGACGCTGGTGATCGCCCCGCCGACGATCTACGGCGGCACCGAACTGGCCGGACTGCTGAGCGACGAGCGGGTGTCCCACGGATTCGTCACCCCGACCGCACTGGCGTCGATGGACCCCCTCGGCTTCGAGTCGCTGCAGACGCTGGTCGCGGCCGGTGAAGCCTGTCCACCCGAACTCGTCGCCCGGTGGGCGCCCGGCCGCAGGATGTTCAACGCCTACGGGCCGACCGAGACGACGATCATGTCGAACATCAGCGAGCCGCTGGTGCCGGGCGACCCGATCACGCTCGGCGCACCCACCCGCGGCGTCTCCGAGGTGGTGCTGGATTCGCGGCTGCGCCCGGTGCCGGTCGGTGTGGTCGGTGAGCTGTACGTGTCGGGACGCGCCCTGGCGTCCGGGTATCACCGTCGGCCCGGACTGACGGCGTCCCGTTTCGTGGCCGCCCCCTGGGGTGCGCCGGGCGAGCGGATGTACCGCACGGGAGACGTGGTGCGGTGGCGCCGGGACGGCACTCTCGAGTACGTCGGGCGCAGCGACTTCCAGGTGAAGATCCGCGGGTTCCGCATCGAACCCGGCGAGATCGACGCGGCACTCACCGATCATCCCGACGTCGGGTTCGCCGTCACGATCGGCCGTGCCGGGCCTGCCGGGGAACCGCTGCTCGTGTCCTATGTCCGTCCGATCGGCGGCGCGGACCTCGACACCGCGGAACTCACCCGTCTCGTCGGGGAGCGTCTGCCCGCCCACATGGTGCCCGCCGCGATCGTCGTAATCGACCAGATTCCGCTGACCCCGGTGGGCAAGCTGGATCGCGCCGCACTGCCCGCACCCGAGTTCCTGTCGGGCGCTCGCTTCCGGTTGCCCGCGAACGACCTCGAGGCGGCAGTCGTGGACGTCTTCGCCGAGGTGCTCGGACTCGACCGGGTGGGGGCCGAGGACAATTTCTTCGAGAGGAGCGGCAACTCCCTGCTCGCCACGAAGGTGATCGCCGCCCTGCAGGAGAGACTCGATCGGAAGATCCCGCTGCAATGGATGTTCCTCGATCCGACCCCGGCCGGCCTCGCCCGCAGGATCGCCCTGCCGTCGGCGGAGGGCGGTGTGACGGAGGCGCTGGGGGTGGTGATTCCGCTGCTCACCGAGGGCGCCGGACGACCGCTGTTCTGCGTCCACCCGGGAATCGGGCTCTCCTGGGGGTATGCGGGTCTCGTCCGGTATCTGCCCGCCGACCGGCGCGCGTACGGACTGCAGTTGCCCACGATCAGCGGGGACGGCGACTACCAGTCGATCGAACAACTCGCGCACCGGTACATCGAAGAGATGAGGGTCATCCAGCCGGAGGGACCGTACGACCTGCTCGGCTGGTCTCTGGGCGGGGTCATCGCGCACGCGATGGCCGTCGAACTGCAGAGGGCAGGCGAGGAGGTCGCCACCCTCACGGTCATGGACAGCTATCCCGACAACGGCGAGGATCCGCTTTTCGGGAAGCTCGACATGCGGGATCTGCTCCGCGGACTGGGGCTCGTCGTCGCCACCGACGGCGACCTCACGTACGAACGCGCGGCGCAACTGCTGAACGAATCGTGGGGCAGCGACTCCGGGCTGCGCGGCGAACACCTCGAGCGAATCAACGCCGGATACGAGAATTCGCGAAACCTCGTCCACCGGTTCGAGCCACAGGTCTACGATGGCGAGCTGCTGATCTTCCCCGCGACCGGCGACGACGACGGCACCACGCGCGCCCGGTCGGCGGACGAGTGGCGACCGCTCGTGACGGGTCGAATCGTGGAGCATCCGGTGGACTGCGGGCACAACGACATGATCGAGCCGCAGTCCCTCGCTGTCATCGGGCCGGTGCTGTCGAGGTATCTTGAGGCCGGTCGCACCCGTCGCCGCGAGAACCGAATCCGCTGAACGGAGCCGCGCCGCTGTGCGACGATGGGGTCTGTGCGCCCTGTTGACGGCGAACGAATTTTCTGGGGGGCGGGGAAAAGCTACCGCCTCCCGCCTTCGCGAGCCAGGATCAGGACGCGGTCACGCTGTGAGCGGTCGGGGATACCTTATGGGGAGGAACCGCCGTGAAGCCCGTCGACACGCGAAAGCCGGCTACACACGATTCGGGCGCGGTGCCCTTCCCGCTGTCTGCGGCGCAGCGTGCCACCTGGTTCGCGCAGCAACTCGACCCCGCGGTGCCGATCTCGGTAGCGCACTACGTGGAACTGCACGGCGACCTCGACATCGACCTGTTGCGACGGGAGACCATCGCGGTGGCCCGCGAGTTCCAGTCGCCGTTCCTCAAGGTCGTCGAGGTCGACGGCCGGCCGATGCAGTACGTGGACCACACCACCGACACGTCCATCGCCGTCATCGACTTTCGCGGTGAGGACGATCCGGTCGCTGCAGCGCACGAATGGATGGACCGGGACTACCAGGCCCCACTCGATCTCGACACGGATCGACTGTTCGAGACCTCGATCCTCTGCGTGGGAGAGTCGCACTACCTGTGGTACAGCCGCATTCACCACGTCGCGCTCGACGGTTACGGCGCCATGACACTGATCAACCGCATCGCACACCGGTACTCGGCCTCGATGTCCGGTCGCGAACCGGATCCGAATCGAGCCGCGACCCTGCACGAGCTGTACGACGTCGACGCCCGCTACCGGTCCTCCGACCGCTTCGTGGCCGATCGGGAGTACTGGGCGAAACGAGTCGAGGCAGTCGAAGGATCGACCCTGGCCGACGCGACCGCGCCCGCACTCGCCAGGAGCAAGGTCGAGAGTGCCCTGCTGTCCGAGGCGGCCGTTTCCGGAATCCACAACGCCGACAGTCAGGCAAACGCCACCGCGGCAGTCACGATCATCGCCGCCTTCGCCTGCTACCTGTCGCGGATCACGGCGAAAACCGATGTTCTCGTGAATGTTCCGATGTCCGGCCGGACCACGTCGGTGCTGCGCAACTCCGGCGGCATGATGGTCAACGTCGCACCGCTGCCGATCACGGTCGACGAGGACGAGACGGTCGCGGACCTCGTGTCGCGGGTCAGGCGAGAACTGATGGGCGCGTTGCGGCATCAGCGGTGCAGTATCGAGGACATCCGCCGCGACGTGGGCACGGGCACTGGCGCCGAACTCCACGGCCCCATGGTCAACGTCATGCTGTTCCATCAGAACGTCCAACTGGGCCCGCTGGTCGGCGAATACCACATCGTCACGTCGGGTCCGGTGGAAGATCTGCTGGTCAACGTGTACCCGAGCGGGACGCCGGCCGAGATCTTCGTCGATTTCCGGGCCAACCCGAACCGGTACGAGGATTCGGCACTGCGCCTGCATCACCGGCACTTCGTCGAACTGCTGGAAGAGTTCATCTCGGCCGGCCCGCAGGCCCGGGTCGCGACGATTCACGAGGCCACGGCCCTCGACGGTGCGCGACGACGCCTCGCGGCGCACCAACTCGAGTACTGGAAGGATCGGCTGTCGGGGATGCCGGAAGTGCTGAATCTGCCGTCCGATCGGCCTCGCCCCGCCGCGCAAACCCGGGGGGAGGACCGCGTCGACGTTGCGATCGGTGCAGAGGCACATGCCGGAGTGGTGGCCCTGGCGCGGGAACACGACACCACCACGTTCTCGGTGCTGCACGCGGCCTTCACCGTTCTGCTGAGCCGGCTGTCGGGTGCCTCGGATGTGGCGATCGGAACGACGACCGCGATGCACGACGGCCGGAACCTCGTGGTGCTCCGTAACCGCGTCGAACCGGACACCTCCTTCACTCATCTCCTCGGCCACGTCCGCGATGTCGACCAGGCGGCGTTCGAGCACCGCGACGTCCCTTTCGAACAGGTGGTCCGGACACTCGCGCTCAGCGATTCGCCCGCATACTCGCCGATCGTCCAAGTCCTGTTCGAGTGCCGCGAGGGGGCGGAGACCTCCGGGGTCGGCCGATTCGACCTGCGGGTGACCGCGACCGAGGCCGTCGACGCCGACGGCACCCCGTCCGGGATCACGGCGACACTCGGGTTCGCCACCGATCTGTTCGACCCCGGGACGGTACGTGGCCTCGGCGAACGGTTCCGCCGAATCCTGCAGACGGTCACCGGCGACCCGGCGCTCGCCGTCGGCGACATCGACATCCTGTCCGATACCGAACACGCGACCCTCGTTCCGGTCTCCGGCGTGCCGGGACGTCCGGGTCGCACGCTTTCCGAATTGTTCTCAGCGGCAGCACGAACCAATCCCACCGGTGTCGCGCTCTCGTATCGCGGTGTCGAGGTGACGTACCGAGAATTGGACGAGCGCTCGAACCAGTTGGCACGCGTCCTCGCCGAACGCGGCATCGGGCCGGAGAACTTCGTGGCACTGGGCTTGACTCGCTCGATCGAGTCGGTTCTGTCGATGCTGGCGGTGGCCAAGTCTGGTGCGGCCTACGTGCCGGTGGACCCGAACTACCCGGCCGAACGCATCGAGCACATGCTCGACGATTCGGGCGCTGCGCTGGGGGTGACGGTGTCCGCCGTGCGTTCCCGGCTACCGGACGCCATTCCGTGGCTGGTGCTCGACGACGAAGAATTCCGGTCGCTCTGTGCGACGCAGCCGGAATCCGCCGTGACCGACGCGGAGCGGACGCGGCCTCTCCGCGTGGAGAATCCGTCGTACGTGATCTACACGTCCGGTTCCACGGGCCGGCCCAAAGGCGTCGTGGTCACACACGGTGGCCTGGACGACTTCGCGGCCGAGCAGCGCTCACGATCCGGGGCCACACAGACGTCCCGGATTCTGCACTTCTCCACACCGAGTTTCGACGCGTCCGTATCCGAGTACCTGCACGTGTTCGCCGCCGCCGCCACCATGGTGATCGTTCCGCCCACGATCTACGGCGGCGCCGAGTTGTCCCGCCTCCTGACGTCGGAACGGGTCACCCACGGATTCGTCACCACTGCCGCGCTCGGAACGGTCGAGCCGGACGGACTCGCCGACTTCCGGGACGTGGTGTTCGGTGGCGAGGCGTGCCCGCCGGAACTGGTGAAGCGGTGGGCGCCCGGTCGCAGATTGTGCAACGCGTACGGGCCCAGCGAGGCGACCGTCATGTCGAACATCAGTGCACCGTTGTCACCGGACGGAGCCATCACACTGGGCGGTCCGCTCCGCGGATTCCACGAGGTCGTCCTCGATGCGCGGTTGAACCCGGTGCCGGTCGGCGTGGCCGGGGAGCTGTACGTCGCGGGCGACGCCCTCGCTCGCGGATATCACGGTAAATCAGCGTTGACGGCGGAACGGTTCGTGGCCAACCCCTTCGGCGGCCCCGGCGACCGGATGTATCGCACCGGGGACGTGGTGCGGTGGCGAACCGACCGCACGCTGGAATACCAGGGCCGCAGCGATTTCCAGGTGAAGGTACACGGCTTCCGCATCGAGCTCGGTGAGATCGACACCGTCCTCCATACCCATCCGCGGGTGCGGACCGCAGTGACGATGCCGCGAACGGCACCGTCCGGCGACACGGTGCTCGTGTCGTACGTGCTGCCGGCAGCAGGGCAACAGCTGGCGACTGCCGAGTTGATCGACTATGCCGCAGAGCAATTGCCGACGTACATGGTGCCGGCAGCGATCGTGATTCTGGACGAGATCCCGATGACACCGGTGGGGAAGCTCGATCGTGCCGCATTGCCGGCGCCGGAATTCCTCTCCACGGCCACCGAGTTCCGTGCGCCCGTCACTCCGGTGGAACGGGCCGTCGCGCGAGTGTTCGCCGACGTGCTGGGTGTGGAACGAATCGGCCTCGACGACAGCTTCTTCGACCTCGGCGGAAATTCACTGGTCGCGACGAAAGTGGTCGCGCGGGTCAACGCCGCACTCGGCGCCGACCTCGTGGTGCGGACCCTGTTCGAGGCGCCGACGGTGGAGGCATTGGCGGGATGGATCGAGGGTGCCCACGCGAGGCGCCCCGACCGCCCGGACCTGGTGGCGCGGACACGCCCCGACCGGATCCCGCTGTCGCTTGCCCAGCAACGTATGTGGTTCGTCAATCAGTACGACACCTCGTCGCCCGCCTACAACATTCCGATGGCGCTGCGACTGTCCGGAACGCTCGACGTGGAGGCGCTCCGGGCGACGGTGGCGGATGTCCTCGAACGACACGAATCGCTCCGCACGGTGTATCCGGCGTCGGTGGACGGACCGCATCAAGTGATCCTGTCACCGGGGGAGGTAATTCCGGATCTGGAGCCGACGGTCTGCGAAGACGAGGACGCAGTGCGCGCGCGGATCGCCGAGTCGACTGCTCAGGGCTTCGACGTGAGCACCGAGGTGCCCGTGCGTGGTGCCCTGTTCCGGACCGGTCACGACGAGCACGTCCTCATGCTGGTGGTGCACCACATTTCGGCGGACGGAGCGTCGCTGGCCCCGCTCGCCCACGACCTGATGGTGGCGTACTCGGCGCGGCTACAGCAGCAGGCTCCCGACTGGCGGCCACTCCCGGTGCAGTACGCCGACTACAGCCTGTGGCAGCGGGCGGCCCTCGGCAGCGACGAGAATCCCGGCAGCATGATGTCGGCGCAGTTGGAGTACTGGAAGCAGACGCTGTCCGGGCTCCCCGACGCGATGGATCTTCCATTGGACCGGCCGAGGCCCGCGGACAGAGCGCTCCGGGGTGGGATCGTCCGGTTTTCGGTGTCGGCGGAAGATCATCGGGAGCTTCTCCTCCTCGCGCGGCAACACAATTCCACGATGTTCATGGTGATGCATGCGGTGCTGGCGGTGTTGGCGGCGCGGCTGAGCGGTTCCGGCGACATCGCGATCGGGACGCCGATCGCCGGGCGGGGCGAGGAAGCACTCGACGACGTGGTGGGGATGCTCGTCAATACCCTGGTCCTGCGGACGATCGTCGAGCCTGCCGCAACGTTCGGCGAGGTGCTGTCCCGGGCGCGGGAAGCGGATCTGGCGGCGTTCGGTCATGCCGAGGTGCCCTTCGAGAGTGTGGTCGATGCAGTCGCACCGACCCGCTCGACCGCGTACTCACCGCTGTTCCAGGTTCTGCTGGAGTTCCAGAACACCGCCCCGGCGCACCTCGACCTGCCGGGACTGACGGTGGAGATCCTCGACGTCGATTCCGGTGTGTCCAAGTTCGATCTGCAGTTGACCCTCGCGGAGCGCTACGACGCGTCCGGGATGGCAGCAGGCATCGAGGCGTCGTTCACGTTCGCGTCGGATGTGTTCGATCCGGACACGGTCGTGGGATTCGGGGAGCGGTTCCTCCGGATTCTGGCGGGAGTGATTGCGGATCCGGATGCGCCAGTGGGTGATGTGGAGGTTCTGGGGCCGGGTGAGCGGGCGTTGGTGGTGGGTTCGTGGAATGCGACGGGTCACCCGGTGCCCCGCACCACCCTCGCCGACCTGCTCGATGCGCAGGTGGGGCGGACCCCGGATGCTGCGGCGGTGGTGTGCGGTGCGGTGGTGTTGTCGTATGGGGAGTTCGGTGCGCGGGTGAATCGGTTGGCGCGGTTCC
>NZ_JASHKU010000036.1:0-64435 GCF_030056875.1 Rhodococcus sp. IEGM 1351
AACCAGTGACCTCTTCCGTGTCAGGGAAGCGCTCTCCCGCTGAGCTAATCGCGCGAGGTGGAGACGGGAATCGAACCCGTGTGCACGGCTTTGCAGGCCGTTGCCTCACCACTCGGCCACTCCACCGTGAAGGTTGAGTCCAACCTCTCGAGCGGACGACGGGATTCGAACCCGCGACCCCAACCTTGGCAAGGTTGTGCGCTACCAGCTGCGCCACGTCCGCATGCACCGTGTAACTCGCGGAGAATGTTCTCCGTGGTGCGGTTGAGAACATTAGCCGACCATCCGCGATAGTTACAAATCTGCAGGTCAAGGCATCAGGCGGTGAACTACGCATGAACGACGCCGGGTCGCGGACGTGCCGCGGGCGGGGGTCGACACGAATCCCAACGACGTGATTTTCGTTCGGCCGCTCGGTCGTGTTAATGTTCCAACTCGTTCGAGCGCGAGTGTTTGGCGCGCTTCGGTCCCGTGGCTCAGTGGAAGAGCGTCCCGTTCACACCGGGGAGGTCGCTGGTTCGATCCCAGCCGGGACCACAGACAAGAAGAGGGCGTTTCCGAAAGCGGAAACGCCCTCTTCTTTTTCGTGTGCCCACCCCGATAATCGGTTGTTCCGGCTCGTCGGGGCGGCGGACAATGAACTCAGCCGGCCGAAATTTCCCGGGTGATCCGCTATCGAAGGACTGAGTCCCATGTTCCCCGTGAGGCTGGAAGGCACCACCGCGCCCACCTTGATGTGGGCGGAAGAGTGGACCATCGAGCAGGCTGCGTTGCAGCAGCTGCGGAACATGGCCGACCTGCCATGGGTCCACGGGGTGCGGGTCATGCCCGACGTCCATGTCGGCAAGGGTGCGACGGTCGGTTCGGTCATCGCGATGCGGGCGGCGGTCGCCCCGGCGGCGGTCGGCGTCGACATCGGGTGCGGAATGACGGCGGTCCGGACGGATGTGACCGCGAACGATCTGCCCGACAGCCTCCGGTCGATGCGGTCGCGCATCGAGCGTGCGGTGCCGGTCGGGTTCGCCATGCACGAGCGTTCGGTGAACGTCGGCGCCCTCGATGTCACGGACGCCGGGGGAGTGAAGACGGGATGGCACCGCTTCTGGCAGGAATTCGGTGACCTGCATTCCGGCGTCCAGTCCCGCGAGTCCAAGGCGATGAAGCAGATCGGCACGCTCGGCGGCGGCAATCACTTCATCGAGGTGTGCCTGTCCGACGCCGACGAGGTCTGGCTGATGCTCCACTCCGGGTCGCGCAACATCGGTAAGGAACTGGCGGAGCGGCACATCGCGGTGGCGCGGGCGTTGCCGCACAACCAGCGGCTGGTCGATCGCGATCTCGCGGTGTTCCTCGCCGGCAGCAAGGAGATGGACGCATACCGCCACGACCTGACGTGGGCGCAGGAGTACGCGGCCCGCAACCGTGCCGTCATGCTCACCTTGGTGATGCAGGCGTTCCGGCAGGCCCTGCCCGGCAGGACGGTGCGGTTCGACGAGCCGATCTCCTGCCACCACAACTACGTGTCGGAGGAGATCATCGACGGCGAGCCGATGCTCGTCACCCGTAAGGGCGCGATCCGGGCCGGTCGGGGTGATCTCGGACTCATCCCCGGCTCCATGGGCACCGGTTCCTACGTGGTGCGGGGCCTGGGCTCCGAGCTGTCCTTCAATTCGGCGTCACACGGGGCGGGACGGACGATGAGCCGCACGAAGGCGAAGAAGCGTTTCACCGTCGACGACCTCGTGCGGCAGACGTCCGGAGTCGAATCGCGCAAGGACGCGGGCGTGATCGACGAGATCCCCGGCGCCTACAAGGACATCGAGCAGGTGATCGAAGCGCAGGCCGATCTCGTCGAGGTCGTGGCCCACCTGCGGCAGGTCGTCTGTGTGAAGGGATGACCCGCGAGCGTGTGTGGCAGTGCGACGACGCGCCGCCGCAGGTCGCGGTCGGTAGGGTGGACTGGTGACTAGCGGAGAAGCTCGGCCGGGACCCGCGCCCGAGAACGTGGACGACTCGGATCTGTCCCCGTTCCAGGAAGTGGAGAGCCGCTGGCACCGGTGGCGAGCACACATCGCCGCGCGGCCGAGCCTCAACCTGGCGTACCGCATCGCGGTGGGGGTGATCGGCGCTCTCGTGCTGGCCGCCGGGATCGTTGCGATTCCCTATCCCGGCCCCGGCTGGCTGATCGTGTTCGCGGGGCTCGGGATTCTCGCATCCGAGTTCGCGTGGGCCCACCGGCTGCTGCACTATGCGCGCCGGCGATACGACAAGTTCATGGACTGGTTCTCGCGGCAGTCGCTGGTGGTCAAGGGGGCGGGTGCGCTGCTGACGTGTGCCGTCGTCCTCGCAACGCTGTGGTTGCTCGGCACGTTCGGTCTCGTCGGAACGTGGATCGGCCTCGACTACCCGTGGCTGGAGAGCCCGCTCTAGCCGGACGCGTGGTTGGGTGTGACTGCTGGGCCGATAACATGGGCTGGCACATTCACCATGTCTGCACCGCACACCTCACCTAGGAGAACATCGCCGTGAGCACCCCCGCATCCGCCGCCCCAGCCGCCCTCGTCCGGGTGCCCGCGGGGACTACGGCCGGTACCGCGGTTCGGGAGGCCGGCTACCCGAGCAAGGGCCCGGACGTCGTCGTCGTGGTCCGTGACGCGGAGGGCCAGCTCAAGGACCTGTCCTGGGTGCCCGACACCGACGTCGACGTCGAGCCGGTCGCGTCGAACACCGACGACGGCCGCAGCGTCATCCGCCACTCGGCGGCCCACGTGCTCGCGCAGGCCGTCCAACAGGAATTCCCCGAGGCGAAGCTGGGCATCGGTCCGCCGATCAAGGACGGCTTCTACTACGACTTCGCCGTCGATCGCCCGTTCACCCCCGACGACCTCGCGAGCCTCGAGAAGCGGATGAAGAAGATCATCAAGGGGTCGCAGCGGTTCTCCCGCAGGGTCGTCGAGTCGCTCGAGGAGGCGCGCGCCGAGCTGGCGAAGGAGCCCTTCAAGCTCGAACTGATCGACGACAAGTCGGGAATCGACGATCCGGAGATCATGGAGGTGGGCGGCAACGAGCTCACCATCTACGACAACCTGGACCCGCGGACCGGCGAGAAGGTGTGGGGCGACCTGTGCCGCGGCCCGCACATCCCCACCACCAAGCACATCCCGGCGTTCAAGCTCACCCGCAGTTCGGCGGCGTACTGGCGCGGTAACCAGGACAACGCCGATCTCCAGCGCATCTACGGCACCGCGTGGGAGTCGGCGGAGGCGCAGGAGCAACACCTGGAACTGCTCGCCGAGGCGGAGCGCCGCGACCACCGCAAGCTGGGGTCGGAACTCGACCTGTTCAGCTTCCCCGACGAACTCGGCTCCGGACTGCCCGTGTTCCATCCGCGGGGCGGGATCATCCGCACCGAGATGGAGGACTACTCCCGCAAGCGGCACGTCGAGGAGGGCTACGAGTTCGTCAACACCCCCCACATCACCAAGGGGCATCTCTACGAGGTGTCGGGTCACCTGGACTGGTACCGCGACGGCATGTTCCCGGCGATGCACATCGATGAGGAGCTGAACGAGGACGGCACCGTGCGCAAGCCGGGCCAGGACTACTACCTCAAGCCGATGAACTGCCCGATGCACAACCTGATCTTCCGCTCCCGCGGCCGGTCGTACCGCGAACTGCCGTTGCGGCTCTTCGAGTTCGGTTCGGTCTACCGGTACGAGAAGTCCGGTGTCGTCCACGGACTCACCCGCGTACGCGGCATGACGCAGGACGACGCGCACATCTACTGCACCCGCGAGCAGATGCGCGACGAACTGGCGACCACCCTGCAGTTCGTCCTCGGCCTGCTGAAGGACTACGGTCTCGACGACTTCTACCTCGAGCTGTCCACCAAGAACCCGGACAAGTTCGTCGGCGACGACGCCGTGTGGGAGGAAGCGACGGCGACGCTCGCCGAGGTCGCGGAGTCGTCGGGGCTGAACCTCGTCCCCGATCCGGGCGGCGCCGCGTTCTACGGACCGAAGATCTCGGTGCAGGTGCAGGACGCCCTGGGCCGCACCTGGCAGATGTCGACCATTCAGCTCGACTTCAACCTGCCCGAGCGTTTCGACCTCGAGTACACGGCCAACGACGGCACCAAGCAGCGTCCGGTCATGATCCACCGCGCCCTGTTCGGTTCCATCGAACGGTTCTTCGGCGTGCTCACCGAGCACTACGCGGGTGCGTTCCCGGCGTGGCTGGCGCCCGTCCAGGTCGTCGGTATCCCGGTGGCGGAGACGTTCGCCGACCACCTCTTCGACGTGGTGAAGCGGCTGAAGGCGGCCGGTATCCGCGCCGAGGTCGACGCGAGCGACGACCGCATGCAGAAAAAAATCTTCAACAACACGGCGCAGAAGGTGCCGTTCATGTTGCTGGCGGGTGCGCGCGACGTCGAGGCGGGCGCCGTCAGCTTCCGATTCCGCGACGGCACCCAGGTCAACGGGGTACCCGTGGACGACGCCGTGCGCATCGTCACCGACTGGATCAGTCGCCGCGAGAACGCCTCGCCGACGGCGGAACTGCTGCAACCCGGTAAGGAAGGGTGACGCACATGACCGGAGGTGACGACGTGACGGCCGACGAGATGCTCGGCGGCCCCGGCCGCCTCGTCGACCGTGGCCCCGGCGAACCCGATCACCTTCAGCGGATCTGGTCGCCGCACCGCATGTCGTACATCGCCGAGGCGCCGAAGTCGCGGGACACCCCGAACGAGCCGTTCATCGACATCCCGAAGATGGACGACGAGGACGGGTTGATCGTCGCCCGGGGTGAGCACGTCTACGCCGTGCTCAACCTGTACCCGTACAACCCGGGGCACCTGATGGTCGTTCCCTATCGCAAGGTCGCGGCGCTCGAAGACCTGACGGAAGAGGAGAGCGCCGAGTTGATGTCGTTCACGCAGCAGGCTCTGCGCGTGATCAAGCGGGTGTCGCGGCCGGACGGTTTCAACGTCGGCCTCAATCTCGGTGCGGCGGCGGGCGGTTCGCTTGCCGAGCACCTGCATCAGCACATCGTTCCGCGCTGGGGCGGGGACGCGAACTTCATCACGGTCCTCGCCGGGGTCAAGGTCATGCCGCAGTTGCTGCGCGAGACCCGGGGGCTGCTGGCGAAGGCCTGGAATGAATGACTCGATAGATGAATGACGCGCGAGTCGCTGACTCACGCGTTCGGGGTTCCTGGCAGGAAGTGAAGAACGGGGTGGAGAGGTGCTGAGCTTCTTCGGACGGGCATCCGTGTCCAAGGTGACGGCGCCATTGGGGAAGGCCCTGGTGAAGACCGGGCTCACTCCCGATTCCGTCACCGTCATCGGCACCGTGGCGACCGTGGCCGGCGCGGTCACGCTGTTTCCCAGCGGACATCTGTTCTGGGGAGCGATGTTCATCTGGCTGTTCGTCATGTTCGACATGCTCGACGGTGCCATGGCCCGCGCCCGCGGCGGTGGCACCCGGTACGGCGCCGTTCTCGACGCCACCTGCGACCGGGTGGCCGACGGTGCGATCTTCGCCGGTCTCGCCTGGTGGGCGGTTTATCACGAGAACAGCAAGCCGCTGCTGATCGCGACCCTGCTGTGCCTCGTCACCTCGCAGGTGATCTCGTACGCGAAGGCGCGCGCCGAGGCGAGTGGATTGTCCGCCGACGGCGGACTCATCGAACGACCCGATCGGCTGATCATCGTGCTGGTCGGAGCCGGCGTCACGGGGCTCGGAGTCCCGTGGGCCATTCATGTCGCGATGTGGTTGCTGTCGGTGGGCAGCATCATCACCGTGTTCCAGCGGGTACTGGCGGTCCGCCGGTCGCCGGGCGCGCGCGACGTGCTGCCCCTGCCGCCGACGGACACGACGCCGGCAGACGGACAGGCGAGCGAGCAGTGAGCGGCGTGTCGGAACGCATCAGTGACCTGGGGTACGCGATCGGCTGGCGGCTGGTTCGCGCGCTGCCGGAGAAGGTCGCGGTCGCCCTGTTCGACAGGGGAGCCGACTTCGCCGTCCGGAACGGCGGACCGGAGCAGCTGCGCCGCAATCTAGCCCGTGTGCTGGGTGTGCCCGCCGCGGAGGTGCCGGACACCCTGATGCAGGCCTCGATGCGGTCCTACGCGCGCTACTGGCGGGAAGCTTTCCGGCTGCCTTCGATGGACCTCGTGAAGACCGGCGCGGCCCTCGACGAGCTGATCGAGGGGCAGAAGCACCTCGACGCCGCGAAAGAAGTCGGCCGGGGCGCGATTCTGGCGCTGCCGCACAGCGGAAACTGGGACATGGCGGGTGTGTGGTGCGCCCAGCACTGGGGCGGTCTGTCCACGGTCGCCGAGCGGTTGAAGCCCGAGTCGCTGTACCAGCGGTTCGTCGACTACCGCGAAGGGCTCGGTTTCGAGATCTTTCCGCTCAGCGGGGGGGAGCACCCACCGTTCGTGGAACTGTCGGCCCGACTGCGGGACAACGGGATCGTGTGCCTCCTCGGTGAACGCGACCTGGCGAAGAAGGGTGTCCCCGTGACGTTCTTCGGGGAACAGACGCGGATGCCCGCCGGTCCCGCCAAGCTGGCGATCGACACCGGCGCGCCGCTGCTGCCGGTGCACTGCTGGTTCACGGACGGCGGGTGGGGTTTCCGCATCGACCCGCCGATCGACACCACCGCGGGGGTGGCCGCGGCGACCCAGGCACTGGCGGACCGGTTCGAGGCCAACATCGCGGCACATCCGGAGGACTGGCACATGCTGCAGCCGCTGTGGCTCTCCGATCTGTCCCAGGCAAGGCTCTCCCGCATGGAGAACTCGTGAAGATCGGAATGGTCTGCCCGTACTCGTTCGACGTCCCGGGCGGAGTGCAGGCTCACGTCGTCGACCTCGCGGAGGTCCTGATCGAGCGCGGGCACAAGGTGAGCGTCCTGGCGCCGGCGTCCGACGACGTCGACCTGCCCGACTTCGTCGTCTCCGCGGGCCGCGCCCTCGCCATTCCCTACAACGGCTCGGTGGCCCGGCTGAGTTTCGGCCCCGCCGCGAGCGCCCGCGTGCGGCGCTGGATCTCGGACAACAACTTCGACGTCCTGCACATCCACGAGCCCAACGCGCCGAGCCTGTCGATGCTCGCCATGCGCGTGGCCGAGGGGCCCATCGTGGCCACCTTCCACACGTCGACCACGAAGTCGTTGGTGCTGAGCACGTTTCAGGGTGTGCTCCAGCCCTACCTCGAGAAGATCAGCGGCCGCATCGCGGTGTCGGAACTCGCGCGACGCTGGCAGGTGGAATCACTCGGCTCCGATGCGGTCGAAATCCCCAACGGCGTCGACGTCTCGGCGTTCGCGAACGCCGAGCCGCTGCCCGGCTACCCGCGTCCCGGAAAGACCATCCTCTTCCTCGGACGCTACGACGAGCCCCGCAAGGGCATGGCGGTGCTTCTCAAGGCGCTGCCCACCCTGGTGGACAAGTATCCCGACCTCGAGGTGCTGGTGGTCGGCCGCGGCGACGAGGACAAGCTGCGCCGGGAGGCCGGCCCGGTCTTCGGGCACCTGCGTCTGCTCGGCCAGGTCGACGACGCCGAGAAGGCGTCGGCGCTGCGGAGCGCCGACGTGTACTGCGCACCCAACCTCGGCGGTGAGAGCTTCGGCATCGTGCTGGTCGAGGCGATGGCCGCGGGTGCCGCCGTCGTGGCGAGCGAACTGGACGCGTTCCGCCGCGTCCTGCGGGACGGGCAGGCGGGCGTCCTGGTGCCGGTCGGGGATGCGGCGGCGCTGGCCGCCGGGATCGACTCGGTGCTCGGTGACCCCGAGCGGAGCGCTGCGCTCACCGACTTCTCTCGGACGGTGGTCACCGAATACGACTGGCCGGTGGTGGCCGAACAGATCCTGCGCGTCTACGAGACGGTCACTGTCGGCCGCGACGGCGTCCGGGAGGTCGGCTCGTGACGTTCTCCGCCCTCACGATCCTGGTTCTCGCCCTGGTCGCAGCCGTCGTCCTGGCGATCGGCCTGTGGGCGTACGGGACGGCCAACCGCCTCGACCGACTGCACGTCCGCTCCGATCTGTCCTGGCAGGCCCTCGACGCGGCCCTCGCGCGCCGGGCGGTGGTCGTGCGGGCGGCCGCCGCGGCGATGGACCCACCCGAGGGCAGGTCGCTGGCCGCGCTGTCGGCCCGGGCGGAACGGTCGGACCGGGCAGACCGCGAGATCGCCGAGAACGCACTGTCCAGTGCGCTCTCGTCCCTCGACCCGGACACCCTGCGCCCCCAGCTGGTGGCGGAACTCGCCGATGCGGAGGCGCGGGTACTGATCGCCCGCCGATTCCACAACGACGCCGTCCGCGACACCCTCGCACTCCGCACCCGGCGACCCGTCCGATGGCTGCACCTCGGGGGCACGGCCCCGCTGCCGACCTACTTCGAGATCACCGAACGCTCGTCCGCCGCGGCGGTCACCGAGGGTCTGTCACTCGACTCCGTCCGGACCTCGGCCCGGGTGGTGCTGCTCGACGGCCAGGGCCGGGTCCTGCTGCTCCGGGGTCACGACCCCACCGTCCCCGACGTCTACTACTGGTTCACGATCGGCGGCGCCGTCGAGAAGGGGGAGAACCTGCGGGCGGCCGCTGTCCGGGAGATCGCCGAGGAGACCGGGCACACCGCGTCGCCCGAACAGCTGCGCGGACCCATGTGGCGTCGGGTGGCCATCTTCTCGTGGAACGGGCAGCTCATCCGCTCCGAGGAGCTGTTCTTCGCGCTGCGCACCGACGGGTTCGAGCCGCACCACGGGGGCTTCACCGAACTCGAGAACCGCACCATCACCGGTCACCGGTGGTGCACCGCGGACACGGTTCGTGAACTGGCGGCGGCAGGTGAAGCCGTGTACCCGCACGATCTCGCGGATCTCCTCGACGAAGCCGGCGCGGTGGCCTCGGCCGCGGACGAACCCGAGGTGCGCGCGATCACCTGAGCCGCCCGGGAGTCCGAAGAAAGCCAGCAATCGCGGACTGGCTACGGAAGTGGACTGCCGCTCGTCCTAGAATCGGGTACTGCAGCGTGAACGTCGTCGTTCACGCGTGCCGCTATCGAATCAATCCACGCCACAACCCAGGAGTTCGCTGTGAGCACCCCCGACACCACCCCCACCACCGGTACGGCGCGCGTCAAGCGTGGCATGGCCGAGATGTTGAAGGGCGGGGTCATCATGGACGTCGTCACCCCCGATCAGGCGAAGATCGCCGAGGACGCCGGTGCGGTGGCGGTCATGGCGCTCGAGCGGGTGCCCGCGGACATCCGGGCGCAGGGTGGGGTGTCCCGGATGAGTGATCCGGACATGATCGACGGCATCATCTCCGCGGTGTCGATCCCGGTGATGGCCAAGGCCCGGATCGGGCACTTCGTGGAGGCGCAGATCCTGCAGTCCCTCGGTGTCGACTATGTCGACGAGTCCGAGGTGCTGACCCCGGCCGACTACGCCAACCACATCGACAAGTGGAAGTTCACCGTCCCGTTCGTGTGTGGTGCCACCAATCTGGGTGAGGCGCTGCGGCGGATCACCGAGGGTGCGGCGATGATCCGGTCCAAGGGTGAGGCCGGGACCGGTGACGTGTCGAACGCGACCACGCACATGCGGACGATCGGTGGGGAGATCCGCCGGTTGACCTCGCTGAGCGAGGACGAGCTGTATGTGGCGGCGAAGGAGCTGCAGGCGCCGTACGACCTGGTCGTCGAGGTGGCCAAGGCCGGGAAGTTGCCGGTGACGATGTTCACTGCCGGTGGCATCGCCACCCCGGCGGATGCGGCGATGATGATGCAGCTCGGTGCGGAGGGTGTGTTCGTCGGGTCGGGCATCTTCAAGTCCGGTAATCCGGCGGAGCGGGCGGCGGCGATCGTGAAGGCGACCACGTTCTTCGACGACCCGGACGTGCTGGCGAAGGTCTCCCGCGGGCTGGGTGAGGCGATGG
The DNA here is from genome assembly GCF_030056875.1 of Rhodococcus sp. IEGM 1351. Classification (NCBI taxonomy): domain Bacteria; kingdom Bacillati; phylum Actinomycetota; class Actinomycetes; order Mycobacteriales; family Nocardiaceae; genus Rhodococcus; species Rhodococcus sp. IEGM 1351. Next base: position 9,949 of record NZ_JASHKU010000036.1, read on the forward strand.
TCGGGATCAACGTCGACGACATCCCGGTCCCGCACCGGCTCGCCGAACGCGGCTGGTGATCCCCACGATCGATCTGTGATCGATCGCGGCGCTCCCGGCGCCGCACTGCTTCCGTTCGCACCGCACGAGGCCCTCACACGGGCCTCGTGCGGTGCGGTGCGCCGGTGCCCGGGACCCGTGTGAGAGTGTCAGCGGACGAGCATCGGAAGGGGCCGTGGATGGCGACGATCGAAGAGATCCTGGAAGTGGAACCCCTCGAGGAGAACCTCTTCCGAGGCATAGCGACCGAAACCATGCTTCCCCGGACGTTCGGCGGGCAGGTGGCCGGTCAGGCGCTGGTGGCGGCGGTCCGCACCGTCGACCCCCGCTTCATGGTGCATTCGCTGCACGGATACTTCCTCCGCCCCGGAAACCCCACGATGCCGATCGTGTACCTCGTGGACCGCATCCGGGACGGTCGGTCGTTCGTCACCCGGCGGGTCAGCGCCGTCCAGGACGGTCAGGCGATCTTCACGATGTCGGCGTCGTTCCAGGTCGAGGACGAGGGCATCGAGCACCAGGACGAGATGCCCGTGGTGCCGCCGCCCGATACCCTGCCGTTCGCCAGTGACTCCGACGACCCGGAAATCGCCTGGCTCGCCCAGGAGTGGTCCGACTGGGACATCCGGATGGTCGGCCACGGGGAGGTCGACCGCCGGCGCGGTGCGGCCGCTCAGCAGCAGGCGTGGTTCCGGTCCCGCAAGACGCTGCCCGACGACCCCGTCTTCCACGTCTGCGCACTGGCCTACATGAGCGACATGACGCTGATCGGTTCCGCCATGACCCCGCACCCCGGTGTCGAGATCAACGGTGCCTCACTCGATCACGCGCTGTGGTTCCTGCGACCGTTCCGGGCCGACGAGTGGCTGCTGTACGACCAGACGTCACCGTCCGCCGGTTTCGGTCGGGCGCTCGCGCAGGGCCGGATCTTCGACCGGAAGGGCAACCTGGTCGCTGCCGTCGTGCAGGAAGGGCTGACCCGGTTCCTGCGCACGACGTGAGCGGACTCAGCTGCCCGCCCGGACCGCGGGCCTCGGCGGATGGTCGTACCGCACCAGCAGGTCGGGTTCGACCGTGACGTCGGCCGCACGGCGCAGCAGGGCGGGCACGGTCCATCGTTGATCGGCCGGGGTGCGGCGCATCAGGGCTCCCTCGCCCAGATGGAGTTGCACCGTGACGTCGAAGTCGAGGTCCCGGCCGAGCAGCATCGGGCCGGCGACGAGAAGCACCTGACCGTCGGCCGCGGGAACGCGGGCGCAGCGGGCGGAGCGATCCTCGTCCTCGTCCCACAGGCGCGGCAACCACCGGCGGTCGGTGCGGACCGACCGCACCACCTCGCGGTTCAGGGCGTCGTAGTCGAACCAGAGGGTGCGGTAGCTGAGTTCGTCGTCGCGTCCCTGCTCGAACCGCAGGGAGGCGGGACGGACGTAGTCGTGGAGGGACACGACGTCACAGGGGCGGCCCTGCTCCCGCAGCGACGCGCACACCGCGTCCGCGAGGGGCAGGGGCTGCGCGCCGTCGGGCGCGTCGATCGCGACAACGGCGGTGCCGTGAACGGCGAGGCAGCGTTCGGTGACGAGGGCGACGAGACCGTCCGGGCTCGTCGGTGTGAATATCGTCATGGCACCCATCGTGCCTCGAGCCCGAACCGGGCGGATAACCTTGACCAGGCACAGAAGGAGGGCTCATGGCGAGCATCGAGGACGTTCTCGAACTCGAAGCGCTGGAGAAGGACATCTTCCGCGGCGCGGTTCATCCGTCTGTTCTGAAGAGGACGTTCGGTGGGCAGGTCGCGGGTCAGTCGCTGGTGTCCGCGGTCCGTACCGTCGACGAGGCGTTCAAGGTCCACTCCCTGCACGGGTACTTTCTGCGCCCCGGAAATCCCGCGAAACCCACCGTGTACCTGGTCGACCGGATCCGGGACGGCAGATCCTTCTGTACGCGGCGCGTCACCGGAATTCAGGACGGCAAGGCGATCTTCACCATGTCGGCGTCGTTCCACAGCGAGGACGAGGGCATCGAGCATCAGGACACGATGCCGTCCGTCCCCGCCCCCGAAGAGCTCGTCGACGCACAGACCCTCGAGGAGTTCGCCGCCACCGATCTCTACCGGGAGTGGAAGGAATGGGACGTCCGCATCGTTCCGGCCGACTCCACCGGGAAGACGCCCGGAATCGCCGCGCAGCAACGGGTGTGGATGCGGTACCGCAGCAAGCTGCCGGACGATCAGGTCTTCCACATCTGCACCCTCGCCTACCTCAGCGACATGACGCTCCTCGGCGCGTCGAAGGTCCCGCACCCGGGAGTGGTCACGCAGACGGCGTCGCTCGATCACGCCATGTGGTTCCTGCGCCCGTTCCGCGCCGACGAGTGGCTGCTCTACGACCAGACCTCACCCTCCGCCGGCTTCGGCCGCGCCCTCACCCAGGGCCGCATGTTCGACCGGAACGGCACCATGGTCGCCGCCGTAGTCCAGGAGGGGTTGACCCGCATCCAGCGCGATCAGGACAAGCGCGACATCGAGACAGGAAACATGGCATGACCCGTCCCCTCGTCGGAGTACTCGCCCTGCAGGGCGACGTCCGTGAACACCTTGCTGCACTGAACGATTCGGGTGCCGACGCCGTCGGCATCCGGCGCCCGGAGGAGCTCGAGAAGATCGACGGGCTGGTCATTCCGGGTGGCGAGTCGACGACGATGAGCAAGCTGCTGCAGATCTTCGAACTGCTCGAACCGCTGAAGGCGCGCCTGCACGACGGGTTGCCTGCCTACGGGTCCTGCGCCGGGATGATCCTCCTCGCGAGCGAGATCCTCGACACGAGGCCCGACGCGCAGCACCTCGGTGCGATCGACATGACGGTGCGCCGCAACGCCTTCGGTCGTCAGGTCGACTCCTTCGAGTCCGACCTCGAATTCGAGGGCATCGTCGGCGACCCGATGCGGGCCGTGTTCATCCGGGCACCGTGGGTGGAGCGCGTCGGCGACGACGTGCAGGTCCTCGCCCGCGTGCCCGAGTCGGGTGGCGCGGCCGCCGGACGGATCGTGGCCGTCCGGCAGGGTTCCGTGGTGGCCACGTCGTTCCACCCGGAAGTGACGGGCGACCGGCGGGTGCACGAGTTGTTCGTCGACATCGTCCGCGGGGTCTAACTCGCCGGGCGGGGCGCGACGAGTGTGTTGAGGAGCGCCGCACCCTGCGCGGCGCCGTCCACGGTTACCGCGAACGGGCGGCCGCCGGTGCGGGTCACCACGATGCCCTCGCCGGCGCGGATCACGACCGCGGTCCCGCGCGGCGTGAAGCGGTAGCCCCAGCCGCCCCATTCCGCGGGGCGGATCTCGGTGACCCGGGCCTCGTCGATCGAGTCGAGCGGGATCTTCCGCCAGCGCACGTTCCACGACGAGAGGGTCAGTCCCGTGCGGTCGATCTGCACGGTCACCGAGGCGAAGCCGCCGCCGGCGATCGTCAGGACGAGGAACAGGACGGCGAGCCAGAGCGCTCCCACCAGCGCGGAGACGACGGCGGCCACGGCCATGGCGAGAGCGAGCACGCCCGCCCACCGTCCGCGGGCATATCCGGTCCAGGCTGCCCGCTCGCCGGGCGTCAGGGGGACGGGCAGCGTCGGCGCTGCACCGTTCTCTGCGGAGTGCGACGTCCGGGGGAGCAGGGCGAACGTGGCGATCGCCCACACGATTCCCAAGAGGGGAACGATGATCCACCAGCCCAGCGTCGCCGCTTCGGGCGAGCCCGCCTCGATCGTGGCGGCGACGCTGACGATCCAGGCCGTGGCCACCGTCCACCCGATGAGAACGGTGGCGGGAAGCCAGAGCGCGGCGTCGGTGCGGGCCCGCGCCGCCACGGCGCCGGCGATCGCGGTGGCGGCCGCGCAGACGGCGGCAGCGATCCAGAAGTAGGTGGTCGTGTCGCTGAATCGGTCCGGTTCGGTGCCGGACCAGTGGCTGGCCACCACCGGCGGCAGTTCGCCGCTCCAGGCGAGTCTCGCGATCACGAGCGCGAGGAGGGGCACCGCCGAGGTTGCGGCGAGGAGGCGCGTTCGGGAGGTCGTCATTGTCTGGTGGTCTCCTTGATCACGTCGAGCATCTGTTCGGTGTCGAGTCCGAGGCGTCGTGCCTCGGACACGAAAGTGCGTGCGGCTTCGGTCAATCCGGTGTGTACCGGGTCCGTGTCGGCGCGGACGACCGCGCCCCGGCCCCGGCGGAGGTCGATCAGGCCCTCGTCGCGCAGCGCGGCGTACGCGCGCAGCACGGTGTGGAGGTTGACGTCGATGGACTCGGCCAGCGCCCGGGCGGAGGGGAGCCGATCGCCCGCGCCGATCTCGCCGCGCAGGAACGCGCCGCGCACATTGGCGGCGATCTGTTCACCCAGTGGGGTGGTGGAGCTGTGGTCGACCCGCATCAACATGTTTGCATTCTATGCAAACAATGCCGACTTATGCGAGTTGTTACCCCGGGAACGCGCAGGGGCGGCCGGGCTGCGGGTAACATCGTCAAAGCTGAAACCGCGCATTCGGCGTGCCAAAGGCAGCAGGAAAGGGGCTTGAATCGCATGAGCGGCCACTCCAAATGGGCCACCACCAAGCACAAGAAGGCTGTGATCGATGCCAAGCGTGGCAAAGCCTTCGCGAAGCTGATCAAGAACATCGAGGTGGCGGCCCGTACCGGCGGTGGCGATCCTGCGGGAAACCCCACCCTGTACGACGCCATCCAGAAGGCCAAGAAGACGTCGGTCCCCAACGACAACATCGAGCGCGCCCGCAAGCGCGGCGCCGGTGAAGAAGCGGGCGGCGCCGACTGGCAGACCATCATGTACGAGGGCTACGGACCCAACGGTGTCGCCGTCCTCATCGAGTGCCTGACCGACAACCGCAACCGTGCGGCCGGCGAGGTGCGTACCGCGATGACCCGCAACGGCGGCAACATGGCCGACCCCGGTTCCGTGTCCTACCTGTTCACGCGCAAGGGCGTCGTCACTCTGGAGAAGGGTGACCAGACCGAGGACGACGTGCTGATGGCGGTCCTCGATGCGGGTGCCGAAGAGGTCACCGACCTCGGCGACACGTTCGAGATCGTGAGCGAGCCCACCGACCTCGTCGCCGTCCGGAGCGCACTGCAGGAGGCGGGAATCGATTACGACTCCGCCGAGGCAGACTTCCGCGCGTCCGTCGAGGTCCCGGTCGACGCGGACGGAGCCCGCAAGGTGTTCAAGCTCGTCGACGCGCTCGAGGAGTCCGACGACGTCCAGAACGTCTACACCAACGTCGACCTGTCCGACGAGGTGCTCGCGGAACTCGACGACTGATCGCACGGCGCGGGGCGGGGGAGCGGTGCTCGCCCGCCCCGCCCCGTCCTGCGTGTTGATGCGCCGACTCGTCCGACCCCACGGCTAAGCTATCGAACAGCTGTTCGGCGTGGGAGAGGTGGCTTTGCGTGCGTGTGCTGGGTGTGGATCCCGGTCTGACCCGGTGCGGATTCGGAGTGGTGGACGGCGGGAGCGGCCGCACCGTCACCCCGATCGCCGTCGACGTGGTCCGGACCCCGGCCGACCTCGAGTTGGCGTCCAGGCTGCTGCGCATCTCCGAAGCGGCCGAATCGTGGATCGATCTGCACCGGCCCGAGGTCGTGGCGATCGAGCGGGTGTTCTCCCAGCACAACGTGCGCACCGCGATGGGCACCGCGCAGGCGGGTGGCGTCGTCGCCCTCGCCGCCGCGCGCCGCGGCATCCCCGTGTGTTTCCATACCCCCAGTGAGGTCAAGGCCGCCGTCACCGGGAGCGGCTCGGCAGACAAAGCTCAGGTGACGGCGATGGTGACGCGCATCCTCAAACTGGCGGCCGCACCCAAACCGGCCGACGCGGCGGACGCGCTGGCACTGGCGATCTGCCATTGCTGGCGGGCTCCGATGATCGAACGCATGGCCCGCGCCGAAGCCGCCGCCGCCGAACAGAAACGTCGCTACCAGGCCCGACTGGCCGAAGTGAAGAAGGCAGGTACACGATGATCGCGTCCGTCCGCGGCGAGGTGCTCGAGATCGCCCTCGACCATGCGGTGATCGAATCCGCCGGAGTGGGATACCGCGTGAACGCGACGCCGGCCACCCTCGGCGGACTGCAGCGGGGAACCGAGGCCCGGCTGGTCACGGCGATGATCGTCCGCGAGGACTCGATGACGCTGTACGGGTTCCCCGACTCGGAGTCCAAGGAGTTGTTCGGGCTGCTCCAGACCGTGTCCGGAGTCGGCCCGCGCCTGGCGATGGCGACCCTCGCCGTCCTCGAACCCGACGCGTTGCGGGCAGCGCTGGCCGAGGGCAACGTCACGGCGCTCACGCGGGTGCCGGGCATCGGCAAGCGCGGGGCGGAGCGGATGGTCGTCGAACTGCGCGACAAGGTCGACGCCGTCGCGTCCACGTCCGGGGCGGTGCCGCTCGGTGTGGGCGGCGGCGGATCGGTCCGCGACCAGATCGTCGAAGCCCTCGTCGGGCTCGGATTCCCCGCCAAGCAGGCCGAACAGTCCACCGACGCCGTCCTCGCCGAGGCGCCCGAGTCGACCACGTCGTCCGCGCTGCGCTCCGCCCTCTCCCTGCTCGGGAAGACCAGATGAATCCCGAACCCGGCGGCGACTACGACGAGGAGTCCCCGGTCTCGGCCGATCTCGTCGCCGGCGACGGCGACATCGAGGCCAGCCTGCGGCCGAAGAACCTCCACGACTTCATCGGGCAACCGCGGGTCCGGGAGCAGTTGCAACTCGTCCTGACCGGCGCCAAGATGCGCGGCGGCACCCCCGACCACATCCTCCTCTCGGGTCCGCCCGGGCTGGGGAAGACCAGCATGGCGATGATCATCGCCGCCGAACTGGGATCCTCGCTGAGGCTGACGTCGGGTCCGGCGCTGGAACGGGCGGGCGATCTGGCCGCCATGCTGAGCAATCTCGTCGAGGGCGACGTGCTGTTCATCGACGAGATCCACCGCATCGCCCGGCCTGCCGAAGAGATGCTCTACCTCGCGATGGAGGACTTCCGGGTCGACGTCGTGGTCGGCAAGGGGCCCGGTGCCACGTCCATTCCCCTCGAGGTCGCGCCGTTCACCCTGGTCGGGGCCACCACGCGCTCCGGGGCACTTACCGGACCGCTGCGCGACCGGTTCGGCTTCACCGCACACATGGACTTCTACGAACCCGCGGAACTGAAGCAGATCCTCATGCGATCGGCGGGCATTCTCGGAGTGCAACTCGGCGAGGAGGCCGGCGCCGAGATCGCGAGCCGGTCCCGGGGCACGCCCCGCATCGCCAACCGCCTCCTCCGCCGCGTTCGCGACTACGCCGAGGTCCGGGCGGACGGCGTCGTCACCCGGGAGATCGCCCATGCTGCCCTCGCCGTCTACGACGTCGACCAACTGGGACTCGACCGTCTCGACCGGTCCGTTCTCAGTGCCCTCGTGCGCAGCTTCGGCGGCGGCCCGGTCGGGGTGTCCACCCTGGCCGTCGCGGTCGGTGAGGAGCCCGCCACCGTCGAGGAGGTGTGTGAGCCCTTCCTCGTCCGCGCCGGAATGATCGCCCGGACACCCCGCGGCCGTGTCGCCACGGCCGCCGCGTGGACGCAACTGGGCCTGACCCCGCCGCCCGACGCTGTGACCGGCGGAATCGAGGTCCGCGTCAACGAGCCGCAGGCCTCCCTGTTCGATCCGGAAGACCCCTGATCGACCCCCGGAGAAACGCCCGCCTCGTGCCGAGCGAACCGGTGTCCGGGCCGGTGATGGCACACTGGTGTATTGCATCGGTCCAACCGGGACCAGTGCTTCGGACCGTGCGACATACCTCGAGGTTGACTTACAGATGGATTTTCTCTTCCCGCTCCTGATTCTGGCGCTGCTCGTCCCCATGTTCCTGGGGATCCGCCGACAGAAGAAGGAGGCGGCCAAGGTGAGCGCTCTGCAGGACTCGCTCTCGGTCGGCGACCGCGTCCTCACGACTGCCGGTCTGCACGGCACCGTCGTCGCACTCGGCGACGAGACGATCAACCTCGAGATCGCTCCCGGCGTGGTCACCACATGGTCGCGTCTCGTGGTCCGCGAGCAGATCGTCGACGCCCCGCTGCAGGGTGACGGTTCCATCGACCACGAATCGATCGACGCCGAGGCCCCCGCCACCGACATCGTGCGCGAGGATCGCGAGAACGGCGGCGACAGCACGCCGCGGCTGAACAAGGATTGATCGACGCTTCCGCGGCGTAATTGCGCAGCCGTCGCGTCGCAGGCGCCCCGGGCGCGGCAACCGGGGCACAGCCCTGCGTCTGCCGGCCTGGTGCGCTGTGAACGTTCCCACCCGAACTGCACGTACTGAGGAGACATAGAGATCGTGGCACCTTCCACAGGATCGGTGCATCCCGTCCGCTACCTCACCGTTTTCGCGGTGCTCGTGGCGGTTCTGTATGCCCTGGTGTTCTTCACCGGCGACAAGTCCGCGACACCCAAGCTGGGCATCGACCTGCAAGGTGGGACCCGAGTCACCCTCACCGCACGCACCCCGGACGGCAGCAAGCCGACGCCGGACAGCCTGCGGCAGGCCCAGGAGATCATCGAGACCCGTGTGAACGGACTCGGCGTGTCCGGCTCCGAGGTGGTCATCGACGGCGACAACCTCGTCATCACCGTCCCCGGCGACGACAGCGCACAGGCGCGTTCGCTCGGCCAGACGGCGCGGTTGTACGTCCGTCCCGTCCAGACGTCGCAGGCCGCGGCTCCTGCCGGCACGCAGGCACCCGCCGCCGGTGAGACGCCGGCCCCGACTCCCGCCGGAACCGAGACTCCTGCGCCCCAGAACCGGCCGTTCCCGGCTCAGGATCCGTCGACCTCTCCCGAGCCGGCTCCGACCGCGGAACCGGCGCCCGCCGACGCGTCCGGTACCGAGACCGCCGAGGCGGCCGATGAGATCGCGGCAGCGCGGGCCACGCGTCAGAGCACCGACCCGGCCGTACAGCAGCAGGCCATGGCGACACTCGACTGCAGCGTGCCCGACCCGCTGCGTGGCAACGATGACCCGGCCCTGCCGCTCGTCGCGTGCTCCACCGACGGTCAGGCCGTGTACCTGCTCGAACCGGCGATCATCGACGGACAGGAGATCGCCGACGCGACGTCCGGCTACAACTCCCAGCAGTCGCGGCACGAGGTGAGCCTGACGTTCAAGTCCGAGGGCAGCAACACCTGGGCCACGTTCACGTCGCAGAACATCGGCAAGCAGGCCGCGTTCACGCTCGACTCCAAGGTGGTGAGCGCACCGGTCGTCCAGGGCGCGACACCCGCAGGCAGCTCGACGTCGATCACCGGCTCGTTCACCGCGGAAAGCGCGAAAGAACTCGCGAACACCCTGAAGTACGGCTCGCTGCCGCTGTCGTTCGCGGCGTCGGAGGCGGAGACCGTGTCGGCGACGCTGGGTCTCGCCTCGCTGGAGGCCGGTCTCATCGCCGGTCTGGTGGGTCTGGTCCTGGTGCTGCTCTACTGCCTGCTCTACTACCGCATGCTCGGGGTGCTGACGGCGCTGTCGCTGGTGCTGTCCGGTGTGATGGTCTACGCGATCATGGTGCTGCTCGGCCGGTACATCAATTTCACCCTCGACCTCGCGGGCATCGCCGGTTTGATCATCGGTATCGGTATGACCGCGGACTCGTTCGTGGTGTTCTTCGAGAGAATCAAGGACGAGATGCGGGAGGGACGCAGTTTCCGGTCCGCGGTTCCGCGCGGCTGGGCCCGTGCACGCCGGACCATCCTGTCCGGTAACGCGGTCAGCTTCATCGCCGCCGCGGTGCTGTACGTCCTCGCAATCGGCCAGGTGCGCGGCTTCGCGTTCACCCTCGGCCTGACCACCGTCCTCGATGTCGTCGTGGTGTTCCTGGTGACGTGGCCGCTGGTCCACCTGGCCTCGAAGTCGCCGTTCTGGTCGAAGCCCGGTGTCAACGGGCTGGGTGCCGTGCAGCAGATCGCCAAGGAACGCAAGGCTGCCGCAGCGTCGGCGAAGGAGTCACGAGTATGAGCGAATCGACCACGTCCCAGTCTGCGTCGCAGACGGACCCCGAGTCTTCGCTGTCCGATTCGGGCGTCAACCAGTCGTCGATGCCCCAGCACAGCCTGCTGTCGCGGCTCTACACCGGAACCGGCGCCTTCGAGGTGGTCGGGCGGCGGCGCTTCTACTACATCCTGACCGGCACGATCGTGTTGGTCTCGTTGCTGAGCATCCTCGTCCGCGGGTTCACCCTGGGTATCGATTTCGAGGGTGGATCGCGGATCCAGTTCCCCGCCGGCGGCGGGGTGGAGACCGCGCAGGTGGAGGAGGTCTACTCCGAGGCGCTGGGCATGGATCCCGTCTCGGTGCAGACGGTGGGCTCGGGTTCGAGCGCGACCGTGCAGATCCGCTCCGAGGCACTCGACGCGGCGCAGGTGGTGACGCTTCAGGACGCGTTGTACGACGAGTTCCAGCCGAAGGACAGTGACGGCAACGTCAGCAAGAACGTGATCAGCATCGCCGACGTCAGCGAGACGTGGGGCGGGCAGATCACCCAGAAGGCGCTGATCGCGCTGCTTGTGTTCCTGGTGATCGTGAGCGTGTACATCGCAGTCCGGTTCGAGCGTGCCATGGCGATCGCCGCGATCGTCGCGCTGTTCTTCGACATCGCCGTGACCGCCGGTGTGTATTCGCTCGTCGGCTTCGAGGTGACCCCGGCGACCGTCATCGGTCTGCTGACCATTCTCGGTTTCTCGCTCTACGACTCGGTGGTGGTGTTCGACAAGGTCGAGGAGAACACGCGCGGGATTCTGCACCTGACCCGTCGCACCTACGCCGAGCAGGCGAACCTGGCGATCAACCAGACGCTGATGCGGTCCATCAACACCACGCTGATCAGCGTGTTGCCGGTGCTCGCGCTGATGGTGGTCGCGGTCTGGATGCTCGGTGTCGGAACGCTGAAGGACCTGGCGCTGGTGCAGCTCGTCGGCATCATCGTCGGCGCCTATTCGTCGATCTTCTTCGCGACCCCCCTGCTGGTCACGCTGAAGGAGCGGTGGGGTCCGGTGGCCGCGCACACGCGCAAGGTCCTCGCTCGCCGAGCGACCCTGGCACAGGGGGGTGCCCAGAAGGCCGGTACCCCGGCGGCCGAAGTCGCAGCATCCGCGGCGGTCGCCGCCGTCCCGCGCCGCCGGTCGGCGGCGACCGCACCCACTCCGGGCTCACGTCCCACCGGGAAGCGCAACAAGAAGAGGCACTGACATGCCCGCATCGCACAGCACCCGGCGCGGTGCGCACACCCGACGCGGCCGGATTACGGCCGTGTCGGGTGCCGGCCTCCTCGCGACCGTGGTCCTCGCCGGATCGCTCGTCGGATGTTCCGAGGAGGGTGAGCAGATCCCGTCTATCGGGTACGCCATCGACAACACCGTCACCACCTACAACGCCAACAGCGTCGCGGGTGCGGTGTCGGGGGCGCGTCAGGCGTTCGCGCGGGTTCTGCCCGGGTTCAACTACACGGGCCCGGAAGGCGGACCGGTGGCCGACACGGACATCGGCACAGCCAACGCGATGCCCGGGGACGCCCTGACGATCCAGTACAAGCTCAATCCGAACTCCGTCTACTCCGACGGCGTACCGATGTCCTGCGACGATCTGGTGCTGACGTGGGCGGCGAACAGTGGCCGTTTCCCGATGTTCGATGCGGCGAGCACCGCCGGCTACTCGGACATCGACCGGGTCGACTGCCAGACGGGCGCGAAGGATGCCGTCGTCACGTTCAAGGCGGGACGCACTGTCACCGACTGGAAGTCGCTGTTCGACGCGACGTCGATGATGCCGGCGCACGTGGTCGCCAGTGCTGCCGGCGTGCCCGACATCGTGGCCGCCGTGCAGAATTCGGACGCGGACGCATTGACGCGCGTCGCGGACTTCTGGAACGACGGATGGACGATGGCGCCCGGCGACCTCGACCTCGCCAAGTTCCCCGCGTCCGGCCCCTACAAGGTCGAATCGTTCTCCGAGGATGAGGGCCTCGTGCTGGTGGCCAACGACCGCTGGTGGGGGAACCGTCCGGCCACGTCCCGGATCGTGGTGTGGCCCAAGTCTTCCGACGTGAGTGCGCGGATCGGTGACGGTTCGGTCGAGGTGGTCGACGTCGCCGCCGGATCGGCACCGGACCTGGGTCTCGGCGGGTTCGACGTGACGGAGGTGCCGTCGCGCAGCGTCGAGCAGTTCGTCCTGTCCACCTCGGGCCTGTTCGAGAACGCGGCCGGACGGCGGGCGTTCGCGGCGTGCCTGCCCCGGGAGGAGCTGGCGTCGAAGTTCGGGATCGCCACGGAGCCGGACGAGGCAGGCGCGGCGTCCGGGGGCCCGGTCGACACCCGGGTCACCGCCCCCGACAGTCTTGTTCACGAGTCGGTGGCCGGTGCCGTCGGCGGGCGGTACGAGACGGCGGACACCGCAGCGGCGGCGGATGCACTGGCCGACACCGGCAACACGTCGGCGACCGTCCGTGTCGGATACCTGGGTCCGAACCCGCGTCGCGCCGAGATCGTGGCGGCGGTGGCAGCGGCGTGTGCCCCGGCCGGTATCACCGTGCAGGACGTCGCGTCGCCCGAGTTCACGCCGTCGATGCTGCGCGAGGGGCAGGTGGACGTGGTCCTCGCTGGCACGGCCGCCGCTCCCGGCGCCGCGGGCACGGCGGCGGCCACGACCGCGATGTACGCCCTCCGCAGCGGTATCCGATCGAACTTCGGGGACTACAGCAACGGCCGCGTCGATCAGATCGTCGATCAACTCGCGGTCGACAGCTCCACCGCCACCCAGCTGTCGTTGTCGACGGAGGCGGAGAACATCCTGTGGTCGGACGTGCCCACGGTGCCGCTGTTCGACCAGCCGCGGACCGTCGCGTTCGCAACAGGTTTGCAGGCGGGAGCAATCAATCCGACGCGTTCGGGCGCCGGCTGGAACATGGACAGGTGGGTTCTGCGCAGGTGATCGACCATTCTTCGGCGCGTGACGCCGTAAACCGGCTCACCCGGTGGGCCGACGACTTTCCGCAACCCGGGGTGCGGTTCGCCGATCTGACGCCGGTCTTCTCCGACGCGGACGGTTTCCGCGTCGTCGTCGACGCGCTCGCCGCCTGCGCCCCGGAGGCGGACGTGATTGCCGCCGTCGACGCGCGGGGGTTCCTCCTCGGCGGCGGCGTCGCCCGGGAACTGGGCTCCGGTGTGGTGGCCGTGCGGAAGTCGGGCAAACTGCCGCCGCCCGTGCTGTCGCAGTCGTACACCCTCGAATACGGAACGGCCACGCTGGAGATTCCGAGCGGATCGATCGGTCTGGACGGGCGCTCGGTGCTCGTCGTCGACGACGTCCTGGCCACCGGCGGAACCCTCGACGCCACGGCACGACTGGTGGAATCCGCAGGTGCCCGGGTGATCGGTGTCGCCGTGGTCCTGGAGATCGCCGCGCTGGGTGGCCGGGAGCGGCTCGGAAAGTACCCGCTCACGTCCCTCGTCACGATCTGAGTACTAAAGTTGTGCCTGGTGGTCGTCACGGCCACCGGGGCGCATGCCCGAGACCAACCAGGGCCGCACGGCCCGAGCCATTTCAGTGGTAGGAGGTGACGGCATGACTTCGAATCTTGATCGGTCGCAGAACACGGGATCAACCTCGTCTGCGCAATCCGATGCCGAGTCACCTGCAGCGAACCCGGCTTCCGGTAACAACCGTGGAGCACAGGGATTCGCCGTTCCGGCGTCCGCATCGCGCCGGGTACGAGCGCGACTCGCCCGGCGCATCACGGGTCAGCGGAACACGACCATCCGGCCGGTTCTCGAACCGCTCGTCAGCCTGCATCGCGAGCTCTATCCGAAGGCGGACCTGGCGCTCCTGCAACGCGCCTACGACGTCGCGGAGGAGCGGCACGCCAGCCAGCGCCGCAAGTCGGGCGACCCGTACATCACGCATCCGCTCGCCGTCGCCAGCATCCTCGCCGAACTGGGGATGGACACGACCACGCTGGTCGCGGCCCTGCTCCACGACACCGTCGAAGACACCGGCTACTCCCTCGAGCAGTTGACCGACGAGTTCGGCGAAGAGGTCGCCCACCTCGTCGACGGCGTCACCAAACTCGACAAGGTGGTACTCGGCAACGCCGCCGAGGGCGAGACCATCCGCAAGATGATCATCGCGATGGCCCGCGACCCCCGCGTGCTGGTGATCAAGGTGGCCGACCGGCTCCACAACATGCGGACCATGCGGTTCCTGCCGCCCGAGAAGCAGGCCCGCAAGGCCCGCGAAACGCTCGAGGTGATCGCGCCCCTGGCCCACCGGCTGGGCATGGCGACCGTGAAGTGGGAACTCGAGGACCTGTCCTTCGCGATCCTGCATCCCAAGAAGTACGACGAGATCGTGCGGCTCGTCGCAGACCGTGCGCCGTCCCGCGACACCTACCTCGCGAAGGTTCGCGCGGAGATCAACGCGACGTTGACGGCGTCGCGCATCAACGCCGTCGTCGAGGGCAGGCCCAAGCACTACTGGTCGATCTACCAGAAGATGATCGTCAAGGGCCGCGACTTCGACGACATCCACGACCTTGTCGGCGTGCGAATCCTGTGCGACGAGGTCCGCGACTGCTATGCGGCCGTCGGCGTCGTCCATTCGCTGTGGCAGCCGATGGCGGGCCGGTTCAAGGACTACATCGCGCAGCCGCGGTACGGCGTCTACCAGTCGCTGCACACCACCGTGGTCGGGCCGGAGGGCAAACCCCTCGAGGTGCAGATCCGCACCCACGACATGCACCGGACCGCCGAGTTCGGTATCGCCGCGCACTGGCGGTACAAGGAGACCAAGGGCAGGCACTCCGGTGACGTCGCCGAGGTCGACGACATGGCGTGGATGCGTCAGCTCCTCGACTGGCAGCGTGAGGCCGCCGACCCGGGTGAGTTCCTCGAGTCGCTCCGCTACGACCTGGCGGTCAAGGAGATCTTCGTCTTCACCCCCAAGGGCGACGTGGTGACGCTGCCCGCCGGGTCGACACCCGTCGACTTCGCGTACGCAGTGCACACGGAGGTCGGGCACCGGTGTATCGGCGCCCGGGTCAACGGCAGGCTGGTGGCGCTCGAACGCAAGCTCGAGAACGGCGAGGTCGTGGAGGTCTTCACGTCGAAGGCCGTCAACGCAGGCCCGAGCCGCGACTGGCAGACGTTCGTCGTCTCCCCGCGCGCCAAGACGAAGATCCGGCAATGGTTCGCCAAGGAACGTCGTGAAGAGGCGCTCGAGGCGGGCAAGGACGCCATCGCGAAGGAGGTGCGGCGGGTCGGGCTGCCGCTGCAGCGCCTGATGAACGCCGAATCGATGGCGTCCATCGCGCACGAACTGCACTACACCGACGTGTCGATGCTGTACACGGCCGTCGGTGAGAGCCACGTGTCGGCGCAGCACGTCGTCCAGCGTCTGGTGGCTCACCTGGGCGGTGTCGGCGACGTCGAGGAGGAGCTGGCCGAGCGGTCGACTCCGTCCACGATGCCGATGCGCCCTCGGAGCACCGGCGACGCGGGCGTGCTCGTTCCCGGCGCGGAGGGCACGGTCGCCAAGCTGGCCAAGTGCTGCACACCGGTTCCCGGCGACGAGATCATGGGTTTCGTGACCCGGGGCGGCGCGGTCAGTGTTCACCGCACCGACTGCACCAACGCGGGCTCTCTGCAGGAGCAGTCCGAGCGCATCATCGAGGTCAAGTGGGCGCCGTCGCCGTCGTCGGTGTTCCTGGTGGCCATCCAGATCGAGGCGCTCGATCGGCACCGGCTGCTGTCGGACGTGACGAAGGCGCTCGCGGACGAGAAGGTCAACATCCTGTCGGCGTCCGTGACGACGTCCGGCGACCGGGTGGCGATCAGCAAGTTCACGTTCGAGATGGGCGACCCGAAGCACCTCGGGCACGTGCTGAACGTGGTCCGCAACGTCGAGGGCGTGTACGACGTGTACCGGGTGACGTCCGCCGCGTAGCAATGACGAACGGGACGGTCGTTCGATCTGATCGAACGACCGTCCCGTTCGTGTAGCCGGGGGGAGAGGGTCAGCCGACCTTCACGGTCTCGATCTGGACCGGGGTGTTGGGCTTGCCGCCGCCTGCGGACATGGATCCGTCGTCGCCGTCCGCCGCGATCTTTTCGACGGTCGCGAGGCCCTCCTCGGAGATCGTCCCGAACACGGTGTAGTTGGGCGGGAGCACCGAGTCGGCGTAGACGAGGAAGAACTGGCTGCCGTTGCTGCCGGGTGTCCCGCTGTTCGCCATCGCGACGGTGCCGCGCGGGTAGACCACCGGATTCGCGAGTGCCGGATCGTTCGGCGCGAACGCCGTCTCCGGGTACTCGGTGGTGAATCCGTAGCCCGGTCCGCCGGTGCCCTTCCCGCTGGGATCGCCGCACTGCAGGACCTGCAGGCCGAGCTCCGTGGTCAGCCGGTGGCAGGGTGTGTCGTCGAAGTAGCCCTGCTGGGCCAGACTCGTGAAGCTGTTGACCGTGCACGGGGCTTCGGCGCGGTCGAGGACCAGGCCGATCGGTCCGGCGCTGGTCTGGAGGTCGACCGGGACGGTGCCTTCGGTGGAGACCCCGGAAGTGGGCGGCGGGGTGACGTCCTTGGCGGCGGGCTGCCCGGCCGGATACGTGCAGTCCACGGTGGCCGCGGCCGGCGCCGGGACCGGCGGCAGCGTGCCGAACTTGGACAGATCGAGCGACTGTTCCGCCGCGCTCGTGGGGGCCGCCTTCGACGAGGTGCCGGTCGACGTGCCGCCGGAGTCCGACGAATCCGAACAGCCGGCGAGGAGGACCGCGAGGCTCACGCCTGCGACGAGGATCGAGGTGCGTTTCATCGGTCCATCCTCACACGAGACTCAGTCCATCCGGACGGACGTGATGTCGATAGGCAGGTTCGGCTTGCCGCCGCCGGCCTGCATCGATCCGTCGTCACCGGCCGCCGCCACCTTCTCGATGGTCGCGAGACCGGTCTCGTCGACCTTCCCGAACGCGGTGTACTGCGGGGGCAGCTGCGAGTCGGCGTAGACGAGGAAGAACTGGCTGCCGTTGCTGTCGGGCTGACCGCTGTTGGCCATCGCGATGGTGCCGCGCGGGTACGTCACCGGCACCTGCAGGGACGGATCCGATGCCTCGTACTGGTCGGTGGGGAATTCGTTGGCGAAGCCGTAACCGGGACCGCCGGTGCCTGCGCCCGTGGGATCACCGCACTGCAGGACCTTCAGTCCCTCGGACGTGACGAGCCGGTGGCACGGGGTGTTGTCGAAGTAGTTCTGGCTCGCCAGGCTCAGAAAGTTGTTGACGGTGCACGGGGAGTCGGCGTTGTCCAGGATCAGGCCGATGTTGCCCTGCGTCGTCTGCATGCTGACGCTGACTTCCTGGAGGGTGGTGTCGATGTCGTCGGTGCGCGGCGGGTTCACCTGCTTCGCCGGCGGCTGAGTGCCGGGGGTGTACGTGCAGGACACCTTCTCGGGCAGCGGTTCGGACCGGCCCGCCGGCATCACACCGGGCGACTGCGGCGACGCCGACACCGACTCGGCCGCCGACGCTTCCGTCGCGTCGTCGTCGCTGCTGGTGAGGGCGAAGACGACGGCGCCCGCCGCCACCACGAGCACGACACCGAGCACCGAACCGGCGATGGTCAGCTGCTTACGCTTGCGTGCTCTGTCGGCGCGGCGTTCGAGCTGACGCTCGAGCTTTCGTTTGGCTGCTTCCCGGCGCTGCTCGTTGCTCGGCACTGCGGTGGTCCTCCCGTATCGGTCTGTCTGGCAGTCGGTCGATCGATATAGCAGTTGGTCGGTGCGAACTACCCCCGGCACACGACCTCCAGAGTCTGCCATCCGAACCTGAGAACATCCTGCCGGGGCGGCGGCTTAGGCTGTAGCGACTGCAATGTCCACTCGAACAGGAGCCTCACAGGTGCTCGTCACAGGATTCCCGGCCGGGATGTTTCAGACCAACTGCTACATCCTCGCGCAGGACGATGCCCAGGAATGCGTCGTCGTCGACCCAGGACAGAACGCCGCCGAACCGTTGTTCGAGTTCCTGGACCAGTCGAATCTCACGCCGACCGCGGTGCTCCTGACCCACGGTCACCTCGACCACGTCTGGAACGCCTACGACGTCTGCGAGAAGTTCGGTATCCCCGCGTACATCCATCCCGAGGACCGGTACATGCTGTCGGACCCCGGCCGCGGCATCGGACCGACGATGAAGCCGTTCATCGAGGGCATGACGTTCGTCGAGCCCGGCGAGGTGATCGCGCTTGCCGACGGCGACGTGATCGAGCAGGCCGGGATGTCGTTCGCTGTGGACCACACCCCGGGGCACACGCAGGGGTCCGTGGTCTTCCGGACCCGCGTGGCCACCGAGAACGGCCCCGTCGAGATCGCCCTCACCGGTGACACGCTGTTCCAGGGGTCGATCGGCCGCAGCGACCTGCCCGGCGGCAATCACGAACAGTTGTTGCAGTCCATCGCCGACAAGCTTCTGATCCTCGCCGACGACACCGCGGTCCTGCCCGGGCACGGCGGGTCGAGCACCGTCGGCGCCGAACGTGGGTCGAACCCCTTTCTCGTTGGACTCTCGGGATCGAAATAAGGAAAAGTAACGACAGTGAGCAAAGCCAGCACCTTCTCCGCCCCCAAGGGCGTCCCCGATTACGTCCCGCCGCAGTCGTCCGAGTTCGTCGCGGTCCGTGACGGACTCACGCGCGCTGCGCGACTGGCCGGATACGGCCACATCGAACTTCCCATCTTCGAGGACACCGGGTTGTTCGCCCGCGGCGTCGGCGAGTCCACCGACGTCGTCAGCAAGGAGATGTACACGTTCGCCGACCGCGGTGATCGTTCGGTGACCCTGCGGCCGGAGGGCACGGCGGGCGTCATGCGGGCCGTGATCGAACACGGCCTGGACCGCGGCCAGTTGCCGGTGAAACTGAGCTACGCCGGACCGTTCTTCCGTTACGAGCGCCCGCAGGCCGGTCGTTACCGCCAGTTGCAGCAGGTCGGGGTGGAGGCCATCGGTGTCGACGACCCCGCCCTCGACGCCGAGGTCATCGCCATCGCCGACGCCGGTTTCCGCGGCCTCGGCCTCGACGGGTTCCGGTTGGAGATCACCTCCCTCGGTGACGACACGTGCCGGCCGCAGTACCGGGAACGGTTGCAGGAGTTCCTGTTCGCGCTTCCCCTCGACGAGGAGACGCGTCGGCGGGCGGAGATCAACCCGCTGCGCGTGCTCGACGACAAGCGCAAGGAGGTGCGCGAGATGACGGCGGACGCACCGCTCATGCTCGATCACCTCTCGGACACGGCGAAGGCGCACTTCGACGAGGTGCTCGCACACCTCGACGCGCTGGGTGTGCCGTACGTGGTGAACCCGCGAATGGTCCGCGGCCTCGACTACTACACGAAGACGACGTTCGAATTCGTCCACGACGGTCTCGGCGCGCAGTCGGGTATCGGTGGCGGCGGACGGTACGACGGTCTGATGGCTCAGCTCGGCGGTCAGCCGCTGTCCGGCATCGGTTTCGGGCTCGGTGTCGACCGGACCGTCCTGGCGCTCGCTGCCGAGGGCAAGACCGCAGGCTCGACCGCCCGCTGTGAGGTCTTCGGCGTCCCGCTGGGCGAGGAAGCGAAGGCGAAGCTGGTGGTGATCGCTCAGCAGTTGCGCGCCCAGGGGATTCGAGTCGATCTCGCGTACGGCAACCGCGGGGTGAAGGGCGCGATGAAGGCCGCCGACCGATCCGGCGCCGCGCTGGCACTCGTGCTCGGCGACCGCGACATCGCCGACGGGACGGTGGGAATCAAGAATCTCGCCACCGGAGATCAGGAATCGGTCTCCTCGGCGGATGTCGTCGCACGCGTCGGAGCCATCCTTGGCGCGTGACGACACCGCGCCGGTGTCACTCGACCTCGTTCCGATCGAGTTGATCGCGCCGCGACTCAAGCGGGTCGCGGCGATCGCCGTGCTGATCGGTGTGGTGGTCGGCGTCATCGTCGGGTTCTTCGGGCCCGTGTGGGTCGGTGTGACGGTCGGGGCCGTGATCGCGGTCCCGACCGCCGCCTCCGCGCTCCTCACGTTGCGGCGTCGAGTCACACTGCAGACCGGGCGAATCCGGTCGACCGGGGGACTGCGTAGCCGGCACGTCGACGTCACGAGGGCGGTCGCGGCGGAACTGGTGGTCCGTTCGGCTCGGGTCAGCGAGGTGAGCGTGCGGATCACGGACCCCGACGGGAGCCTCGCGATACCGCTCGCCCTCTACACGACCGACGGCGGCCGTGAACTCGAGATCCTCGGGCTCCGCAGGCTGGCCGACGCCCTGACGACGAGCGAACTGGTGCCGGCCGCCGCGATCGCGTCGGTGCTCATCGAGCAGCTCCGTGCGGAGGCGCGCGGCGCGGGCCTTCCCGAACGCCCCCTGTTCCGGGCCGTGGAACTGGTGCGTTCGGAAGGCCGCGTGCCCACCACCACGCTCACCGATCACGAGGTGGCAGCGCTCCTCGACTGAGCGATCAGCTCTGGTCGCCGAACGGAGTGTCGTCCAGGTCTTCGCCGCCGATCACGGCGGGCGCGACCATGGGGAGGTCGCCGACGAACGCGTTGTTCTCGCCGGCGTTGACGAGGTAGCTCGGTGTGGACCGCCCGCTCAGCTGGTCGTCGCCGCCGCGCCCGGCGCCCGCCATCCCCGCCCCGCCCATCCCGCCCATGGCTCCGCCGGGTGCGAGAGGGGACGAGGCGGCGGCCGGAGCGGCGCCGGGTGCGGGAGCGGTCCCCGGTGTCGCCGGGGGCACAACCGGCCCGGTGATCGTTCCGCGGGGTACGGAACCGCTGCCCGCGGAGACGCTTCCGCCCGCGCCGCCGCCGTACATGCCGATGCCCGCGCCGCCGGCGATGCCCACAGCACCCGGAACTCCGCCCGCTGCCCCGTGTGCGGGGATGACCGCGGATTTCGCCGACCGGGCGTCGGCAGGCAGGTCCGACGAGGAGACGCTCGCCGCCTGGGTGCTCGCCGACACCAGGTCGCCGACACTGTCGGTGACGGTGGAGATCATCGGTTTGCCCACACCCTCGATCACGGTGGAGGCGATGGCGAATGGTGACGTCGGTGCGGCTGCCGCCACGGCTCCGGGCGCCGGGGGCGGCGGTACCGGAACCGGGGCGGCCAGACCGTTCATCGTGAGGGTCTGTTCGTTGAGTTCGGTGCGCGTCTGCGTCACGACCCCGATAGCAGCCTTGAGGTGCTCGGCCGCGGACGCGAGCAGCATCGCCTGCCCGGGCGGCGTCATCACCATCGGCGCGGCGGCGACCGCGGTGGCCGCGAACGACTCCGAAATCGTCATGAGGTTCGCGTTGCCCCGCGCCACGGACGCGGCGGCGGTCTGCGTCGTCGTGGAGATCTCCGTGCCGCGTTCGCTCAGTTCCGTGCCGCTGGACTGAGCCTGCAGGCCCTGTGACTGCGCCGCCTGTGCTGCCTGGCTCTGCCAGATCTGGTCGAGCACCTTCAGTCCCGACATGCTCATCGACATCGCCTGGTCGATCATGCCCGAAGACATGTCGAGGAGGGAGGTCGGATCGAACGGGCCGAACGTGCCGGTGCCGAAACTCCCGGCGAGATCGGTGAGCGGCTTGAACAACTCGTCCACGCCCGGCAGTCCGGGCAGCCCGTGACCCTGCAGCAGCGCCTCCACCGGGTTCGGCGGCAGTGGAGGCAGCGGCGGAAGGGCCGGTAGTGGCGGCAGGTCACCGAGCGGCGCATCGAGGAACGGGCCGAGCGGAGAGTTCTGCAGGGCCTCGAGCGGAGTGCTCGGCAGTGGCGTCGCGAGCGCGTCGCCGACGGGCGTTCCCTGGATCAGGTCGAGGATCGATCCGTGCTCCACAGGGTGCCCGGCGGGTTCGGGGGACGTCATGCGAGGTCCCCGATTCCGTCGCCGACGCCGCCGAGCGCAGCGCCGTTGGCACCGTCGACGGAGTCGTAGGAATCGGCGGTGGCATGCGCCGCGATCGCGGTCTGCGCGTAGTGAGACGCGAGTTCGGCGACCGACCTGGCGTGATTTGCCTGTGCGGCGGCGAACGACGCGAGGAAGTCGGCGCCGATCGGGCCGAACACGGGCGCGAGTGCCGCGAGATTCGCGCCGAGATCGAGTGCTGCGGCGCTGCTGATCTGTTCGGCGGCCTGCGCAGCGGTGGCGCCGTAATTCCTGATGCCGTCCGTGACGACAAAGACATCGCTCAAGATAACCCCCCAGTGATAAGCGTTCGCCAGACTTTATCTCACGGGCCCGACGTGCACGGCTAGAGGCGAAGGGGTGTTCCGCCCGCCGTCTCGGCGAGCAGTGCCCGCGACTTCGCCCGGATTTCGTCCATCGGCTTCGTCCATCCGAGGGCGCGGAGGCAGGCGTCGGCGAGGAGTCCGGCGGCACCCTCGTTCTCGGGCCTGGGAAGCAGTCCGCGTTCGATGTCGGCGCGGGTTGCGATGGCGCTCTCGACTATTCGGAACGGCAGGTCGGTCAGGGCGGGGGAGGTGTCGCCTGAATCGTCGGTGATTTCCGTGAGGGCCTGGTCCGCCAGCTGCCGGTAGTGCCGGCGCAGCAGGGTTCGCTGGGCGCGGAACGGCTCGAATCGATCGGTCAGCAGTTCCGGAAGAAGATACAGCGCACCGAGGTTCCATTTGGTGGCGGTGAGTTGCGTGACGTCGTAGGTGGCCAGCGCGTGCAGGCGCACCGTGGCGGGCGCGGCGGCGTCGGCGAGCCGCCCCGCCGCGGCGAGCGCGGGGGACACCGTCTCCTCGAGGAGCGCCACCAGGATCTCCTCCTTGTTGGGGAAGTGGTGGTAGAGCGATGCCTGCCGGATACCGACCATCTCGGCGATCTGCCGGGTCGAGGTGGCCGCGAAACCCTTGGTGGTGAACAACTCTCCGGCGGCGTCGAGTATCTCCTCGGGAGTGGTCTGCCCTGGTCTGCGCTGATTGGTCAGTCGGGGTCGTCCCGGCCCTGTGGTCACCGCTCCATGATGTCAGGTCGCTCTCGGGATCGACGGTCTCCACCCGCAGTGAGGGTTTCGTCATGCTCCCGAAACGTAGGCAACGATGCTGTTACGGCCGGCGGCGATCTGGATACGCGGGCGTCACCCATCGAGGCCCTTCCGCGAGAAAACTATCGAGCGACAGATATTGCTCTCGCCGAAGGAGTAAGCCCTTGAGTACACCCACAAGGACTGCGCAAGTGCTGACCGCGCCGGCCGCACCTCCCCGCCCGTCCGGCGGAACCGGCGTCGACGACACGGGCGACCTCGGCGAATTCGGCTACGAGCAGCAACTTCACCGTTCCCTGGGTAAGTTCGCGTCGTTCGCCGCCGGCTTCTCGTTCGTCTCCATCCTCACCACCATCTTCCAGCTCTTCGGGCTCGGATTCGGATTCGCCGGACCCGCCTTCTTCTGGACGTGGCCGGTGGTGTTCGTCGGCCAGTTCATGGTGGCGCTCAACTTCGCCGAACTGGCCGCCAGGTACCCCATCTCGGGGGCGATCTACCAGTGGTCACGCCGGATGGGCGGCGAGGTGGTCGGCTGGTTCGCCGGATGGTTCATGATCCTCGCGCAGATGGTGACGGCATCCGCCGCGGCCATCGCGCTGCAGGTCGTGCTCCCCAACGTGTGGAGCGGATTCCAGATCATCGGTGAGGACAGCACGCTGACGTCCGCGAGTGGCGCCGCCAACGCGGTGCTGCTGGGCTCCGTCCTCCTCGTGCTCACCACGTTCATCAACTGCATCGGCGTCAACTGGATGTCCAGGATCAACAACATCGGCGTGACCTGCGAGATCGTCGGCGTCATTGCGGTAATCGGCATGTTCCTCACCCACGCCCAGCGCGGACCGGAGGTCGTGTTCGACACCGGCACGGCCGGGGCGTCACCCGGGTACGGATGGGCGTGGATCGTGTCGGGTCTGATGGCGGCCTACGTCATGGTCGGATTCGGCTCCGCGGGCGAACTCGCCGAGGAGACGCGGAACCCGCGCCGGGTGGCGCCGCGCACGATCCGCCTCGCGCTGTCCGTGTCGGCGCTCGGCGGTGGACTGATGATCATCGGTGCCCTGATGGCCGCGCCGAGCCTGACCGACGGCCGGCTCGCCGCCGAGGGCCTGCCGTACGTGCTCTCGTCGATCCTCAGCTCGCCCTGGGGCACACTCCTGCTCGTCGACGTCGCGATCGCCGTGTTCGTCTGCACGCTCGCCATCCAGACGGCGGCGTCCAGGCTGGTGTTCTCGATGGCACGCGACGGACGGCTGCCCGCCTCGCAGATCCTGTCGACGGTGAACACCCGCACCGGAACACCCATCGCGCCCTCCGTCCTGATCGGCCTGGTCTGCATCGGCATCCTCGCTGTCAACGTCGGGAACTCCGCCATCTTCGCGACCCTCTCGAGTGTCTGCATCATCCTGATCTACCTCGCCTACCTGATGGTCACGGTGCCGCTCCTGCTGCGCAGGTTGAAAGGCTGGCCGCACGGAGGACCGCAGGTCGACGCGGACGGACGGAAGCTGTACTCGCTCGGACGGTTCGGCCTTCCCGTCAACATCCTGGCCGTCGGCTACGGCGCGCTGATGGTCGTCAACCTGTCCTGGCCGCGCGCGGAGATCTTCGACCCCAGCGGCGACTATCCCCTCCTGCGGTGGGCCGCCCCCGTCACCGTCGCCGCCGTGGTCGCGCTCGGAGTCGCGTGCTTCCCGCGCGGCCGCACGACCCCCAACCCCATCACGATCGGAGCCTGACATGACCTCAGTGGACACCTCGACCACCAGTGCCGCGAAGGAACACGCGCGTGCCCAGTCGGGAGCGGTCACCGACTCGATGCCGGTGGTCCCGGCGTCGTCCTGGCCCACCCCACCGTCCGACATCGATCCGGCACAGCTCACGTGGGCGGAGACGGTTCCCGGTGGCCGGTACACCACGAAGGTGCTGGGCCGCGGCACGCGACTACGACTGCGTGACCTCGACGGCCGGGCCTGCGCCCACCTGCTGCTGTACCGGGCGGACGCGCCGTGGGAGCGGCTCAACGTCGCCGACACCGTCAAGGTGCCGTGGCAGGCGTACCTGGGGGCGGGACATCCGCTGCTCTCCGATCAGGGGCGGGTGCTCGCGACGCTCATGTCGGACGGGTCCGGGCGGCACGACGCCCTGTGCGGCACCACGTCGGTCGCCTCGAACACCGCGAAATACGGTGACGGCAACCTGCATTCGGCGTCCCCGGCCGGCCGTGAACTCTTCACCGTGGCGGCGGCGAAGCACGGACTCGAGCGGCGCGACCTCCCACCCTCGCTGTCGTTCTTCCACGGGGTGCGGGTGGGGGAGGACGGGTCGCTGAGCAGCATCGGATCCGCCGGCGCGGACACCGCGATCGACCTCGTGATCCACCTCCCGGTGATCGTCCTGATCGCCAACACGGCGCACCCGCTCGATCCTTCCCCGACGTACGACACGACCGCGCTCGAAGTGCTCGCCTGGACCGGCGCCGACGTGGCCGAGCCCGTCGACGCCGATCCGGAGTACCGACGCGCCTTCCTCAACACCGAAGACGTCTGGGCTGCAGCGCAGCGCCAGGGACTGGAGCAGGCATGACCACCACCATCGAGACCGCACCGCTGGTACCGGGAACGGTGATCCTGGACGAGGAAGTCGGCGCCCGCGGACCCTGGTCCACCGTCGTCGTGGCCGGTGACGTCCTGACCATCGTGGATCTGTGCGGCAACCAGGCCGTGGACACCCTGATCTATGCGGCCGACGATCACCGGCAACGCTACTCGGCCGCCACGACGGTGTCGGCGCAGCGAAATCTGTTCCTGACCACGGGAAGTGTCCTCCGCACCGACGATCACGACGCGCTGATGACGCTCGTCGCCGACGAGGTCGGCTCCCACGACACGGTGGGCGGCGCCTGCTCGCAGGAGTCGAACACCCTGCGGTACGGCCACCACACCAAGCACCAGCACGCCTGCGTCGAGAACTTCCTCGCCGAAGGATCCCGGTGGGGGATCGGCAAGCGGGACCTGGTGTCGAACATCAACTTCTTCATGAACGTTCCCGTCGACGCCGACGGCACGCTCGGAATCGTCGACGGCCTCTCCGCACCCGGCCGCCGTCTGGCACTCCGCGCGGAGCGTGACGTTCTGGTACTGGTGTCCAATTGCCCGCAGATCAACAACCCCTGCAACGGTTTCGACCCGACCCCGGTGCGGATGATCGTGACCCGGCCGGCGGGAGTGCAGGCATGAGCGCCAAGATCACCGTGCACCGGCCCGGCATGCTTACCACGGTGCAGGACTTCCCCGGACGGACCGGGTACTGGCACGTCGGTGTGCCGCCGTCGGGGCCGATGGACGACCTGTCGTTCCGGCTCGGCAACACCGCACTCGGCAACGATGAGGGCGCCGCGGGAATCGAGTGCGCCATGTCCGGTCCCGCACTGCAGTTCGACGAGGACACGGTGGTGTGTGTGACGGGCGCGCCCGCCCCGGTCACCGTCGACGGAGTGCTGCAGGCGCAGTGGCGTCCGGTGCGGGTTCCGGCAGGCGCAGTCATGGACGTCGGCGCGGTGGCAGGACCCGGTCTCCGCATCTACGTACTCGTCCAGGGCGGACTCGACGTCGACGACTTCCTCGGCAGCGCCTCGACGTTCACGCTCGGCAAGTTCGGCGGACATCAGGGCCGCACGCTGCGGCAGGGCGATGTTCTCGCGGTCGGCGAGCACACCGGCGCCCGCGCGGCCGCCGTTCCCGCCGAATACGTTCCGGCCCTGTGCAGTCGCTGGGAGATCGCGGTCACCGAGGGCCCGCACGGCGCACCCGAGTTCTTCACCCGCACCGACATCGACACGCTGTACCGGACCGACTACGAGGTGCACTTCAACTCGGACCGCACCGGGGTGCGGCTGATCGGACCCAAGCCCGACTGGGCCCGCACGGACGGCGGCGAGGCGGGACTGCATCCGTCCAACATCCACGACAACGCGTATTCGGTCGGCGCCCTGGACTTCACGGGGGACACCCCGATCCTCCTGGGCCCGGACGGACCGAGCCTCGGTGGGTTCGTCTGCCCTGTCACGGTCGTCTCCGCGGAACGCTGGAAGCTCGGACAACTGGCCCCCGGCGATACAGTGCGTTTCGTGCCGATCAAGGCCGACCGGGCCGCGTCCGCCCGGACGCTGGGGCCCGCACGGCGGGCGGCGCACTCGACGGTCTTCTCCACCACCGGTGACCGCGACGACGGCGTGATCGCCCGGCGCGACGGCGAGACCGCCGTGACGTACCGGCGGTCCGGCGACGACAACGTCCTGGTCGAGTACGGCGACATGACCCTCGACCTCGCACTGCGGGCCCGCGCGCACGCGCTGCACCAGCGTCTCGAGGTCGAGAAGCCGGCCGGGCTCCTCGACCTGACGCCGGGCATCCGCTCGCTGCAGGTCCGGGTCGACCCCGACGTGCTGCCGATCCCGAAGCTCATGGGGATGCTCGGCGAGGCGGAGGACGCCCTGCCCGCGGCGAACGAACTCGTGGTGCCGAGCCGGTCCGTGCGGATGCCGCTGTCGTGGGACGACCCCTCGACGCGTGAGGCGATCCAGCGTTACATGCACGGTGTCCGTTCCGACGCACCGTGGTGCCCGTGGAACATCGAGTTCATCCGCCGCATGAACGGGCTCGGCAGCGTCGACGACGTCTTCGACACCGTCTTCGGAGCGGAGTACATGGTGCTCGGGCTCGGTGACGTCTACCTCGGCGCACCCGTCGCGACACCACTCGACCCGCGGCATCGGCTGGTTACCACGAAGTACAACCCGGCCCGCACGTGGACGCCGGAGAACGCGGTCGGTATCGGCGGGGCATACCTGTGCATCTACGGAATGGAGGGTCCGGGCGGCTACCAGTTCGTCGGCCGAACCACCCAGGTGTGGAACCATCGGCATCCCGAGAAGTCGGGCCCGTTCGAGGACGGTACCCCCTGGCTGCTGCGCTTCTTCGACCGGATCTCCTGGTACCCCGTGGAACCGGACGAGTTGATGGACCTGCGATCCGACGTCGCAGCTGGTCGCGGCGGCGGTATCGAGATCACCGAGGGCACGTTCTCGCTCGCCGAGCACCAGCAGTTTCTCACGGCGAACGCCGAATCGATCGGCGACTTCCGAGCCGAGCAGACCGTCGCGTTCGCCGCCGAGCGGCAACGATGGTCCGCGGCAGGGGAGTTCGCGACGGTGGGCTGATCCGCGTTACGCGAGCGTGTCGGTCAAGCTGTCCGGCCTGGGTGCGTCCGCGCGTTCCCTGGGCACGTAATGCAGTTCGACCACCCCGTTGCCGTACGACTCGGAGCCCACTAGTCGGAGGTCACGCTGGTCGGATATCTCCGAGAACCAGGGAACGCCGGGCGACAAGACCGGATAGACGAAGAAGTAGAACTCGTCCACCAGCCCCAGCGCGAGGACCGATCGCGCGAAGGACGATCCGCCGGACAGGTGAATGTCCTTGCCCGGCCGGCTCTTCAGATCCTCGAGGTACGCCGCCAGCTCGTCGTCGTTGGCCACGACGGCCTGTTCGTTGTCGGCCTCCTCCGTTACGCCTGTCGCTCGGCCAGTTCGGCGAGCTGCTCCGTGACGGTGCCCCAACCGTCGTAGAAGCCCATTTCCTCGTGGGTGTTGCGGTCGGCGTTGTTCTTGTGCATCACGTGGGCGACGTACTCCGTGCCCGTCGGATGGTCGTTCAACGTGATGATCGCGGTCATGAACGGCTGTTCGGCGGGTCGCCAGCCACCGACCAGCGAGTTGGTGAACACGATGCGTTCGAGTTCGTCGACGGCGAGGAAGCAGCCACTGATGTGCGGCACGAATTCTCCACCGTTCTCACTGATCTGGGTCGTGAACGCCCCGCCCGGGCGTAGTTCCATGTCGACGACCCGGCACCGCGACGGCGCGGGGACCCACCATTGCTCGAAGCTGGCGGGGTCGGTCCAGGCGCGCCACACGACCGGACGGGGTGCCCGGATGATGCGCGAAATCGTGAGGTCGAGATCGGGTCTCGCAGTGTCGGTCATCGCGGTGTGTCCTTTGCGGGTGTCGTGACGGTGTGTTCGGTGACGAATTGTTCGAGTCGGTCGGTGCGGCTCTCCCACAGTTCCTGTTGCTCCGCGAGCCACGCCTCGACGGCCGTGAACGGTTCCTTCTCGATCGCGCACGTCCGTACGCGGCCCTCCTTGTGCGTCCGGATCCATCCGCTGTCCTCGAGGAAGTGGATGTGCTTCATGAAGGAGGGCAGGGCCATGTCGAACGGTTTCGCCAATTCGCTGACCGTCGCCGGGCCCCGGCTCAGACGGCCCAGCACGGCCCGCCGGGTGGGGTCGGCGAGCGCTTGGAAGATGCCGTTCAGCTGCTCCGGATACTGAGCCATAAGGCAAAGTATCCACCGCGACAATGGTTAGTGCAAGGGCTAAGTGTGGCCCTCTGGGTGGTGTCCCCTCTGGGTGGTGTCAGCCGAGCTTGCCGTGACCGGGGGTGAGCGGGACGTCCAGGGCGTCGTAGAGCCCCGGCGCGGCTGTCCGCAGCCACGGGATCGCGTTGACCAGGCGCCCCACCGCGGTGGCGTTGCCACCGGCCGCTCGGTTGCCGCCCTCGTCGGTGGCCTCCACGTTCACCTCGATGCGCGGTCGTCCCTCGATGATCACCTTGTGAGCGCCGTCCCCGCCGTCGGGCGGCACGGGCCAGTCCGGGGCGCACGAGGGGTGGATCCGCGTGACGTGCTCGATGACGATCAGAGGCTCGCCGTCCACGATGCCCTGGACTTCGAAACGCAGCGCCCCCTGGGTGCCGGCCTCGAACTCGCCCATGAGATCGGTGGTGATCGTCTCGTCCAGCGGCCGGCGCAGCAGGGTCTCCCGGATCTCGTCGAGCTCCACACCGAGGGCCCGGGCGATGAGCCGAATCTGGCCGCCCCACACCATCGTCGGTACCGTCGCCGCGACCATCGGCGGTTCGTAGTCCATCGGCTGGCCCATGCCGACGAGGTACCGCACGGAATCGTGCTGGTCGTACGTGGTGTAGTCGAAGATCTCCTGGCAACGGATCTGATCGATCGTGCCGGCCAGGCCTGTCAGCAGGATCGGCAGGATGTCGTTGCCCCATCCCGGATCGACGCCCGACACGAACAGGGCGCCGCCGCCGGACTTCGCGGCCGCCTCGATCGGGTCGCGCAACTCGGCCGGCGCGTTGCGCTGGTCGTAGAGCGCATAGATCGACGGGGTCACGACGACGGCCCCGGCGGAGAGTGCGCGGGTGATGTCCGCCGCCGCACCGTCCGGGCGGATGTCACCCGACGCGGCGTAGACGACAGCGGCGGGGGACGTCGCGAGCACGGCATCGGCGTCGTCGGTTGCTGCCACCCCCACCGAGCGGCCCAAGCGGGCGAGGTCGCCGGCATCGCGTCCGACCTTCTCCGGGTTGGCGACGATCACCGCCGTCAGCTCGAGTCCGGGATGTGCGTCGATCGCGCGGATCGCGGCCCGTCCTGCATTCCCGGTGCCCCACACCACGGTCCGGATCTTCCCCTGGTCAGCCATGGAATCGGACCCTACCCAGTTTGCGAGGTGGGCATTGCCCGAATGGGGCAACATCGGGTCCCCTGGAACTGTACGAAAAGGCTGGAGGGTGAGCTTCGGGCTTGCCGAGGCGGTAGACACGGAGTGGGCCCGCCCGTGGGGGGTGCTTCGCACGGGCGGGCCTTTCCCCGACACGCACCGGTCGGCGGTGCGTCCTTGGGTGCAGCACTGATCCCTCATAAGGGGGCGCATGTTGCCTGTTTGCGCGGGTGTGCTGCCTGCGTGACTGCGAGTGAAGTTGTGGGTCGGAAGCTTTGTCCGGTGGCCTCCTTGCTGTGGTTCGGTGTATCGGTTGGTCACAATTGTGGGTTGACCTGCGCGCTTTCACATGGGTCGTTCGGCGGATGTGGGTACCTGTCTTTTCTGGTTGCTTCCAGGTGTGGCCGTGTTCAGGTTCAGGTGGACAATGGGGAGATGCACCCGCACGGGACGCTGCCCGGTTCGGAAACAGGTCTGAGCAGAGCCGAACTGCTGGCCGCGGTATCGCTGGCGATCGACCTCGGTCTGGGTCAACCGATGGAACACATGCTTCGGTCGTCGTTGATCGCGACACGGATCGCGGAGCGGATGGGACTCGGCCCGCAACAGCGAGCTACCGTGTACTACGCCAATCTGGTCGGGTGGATCGGTTGTCACGCCGACTCCCACGAACTCTCGGCACTCTTCGGCGACGACATTGCCTTCCGGGCCGACACTTACGCGGTCGACATGACCGGCCTGCCGTTTCTGCGCCTGATGATGAGTCACGTGGGACGCGGATTGCCGGGCTGGGAACGCGGCATCCGTGCCGCCGGCCTTCTGGTCGCGGCTCGCAGCCAGGTTGCCACACTGATCCATTCGCATTGCAGTTCCGCCGGGGTCCTTTCGGATCGGATGGGCTTGGACGGGCAGGTCGGAAAGGCGCTGGCCTACGTCTTCGAGCGCTGGGACGGCCGGGGGTTGCCCAACGGTTGTCGCGGAGAGGGTATCCCGGTCGAGATCCACATCGCTCACGTTGCAGATGTCGTCGAGGTGCATCTGCGGACGGGTGGGCTCGAGCACGCGAAGGGCGTTCTCCGTTCCCGGCGCGGCAGTCAGTTCAGCCCGGCCGTGGCGGACGTATTCGAACGTGACGCGGCGGCGATCGTGGACGGATTGCTCGAAATAGACGTCTGGGTTGCGGCGTTGGCTCGAGCACCCGATCGTGATCGAACCCTGAAGGCCGACGAGAGCGACGAGTTGCTCAGGGCCATGGCCGATTTCGTCGATCTCAAATCTCCGTTCACTCTGGGGCATTCGCGTGGTGTCGCGAACCTGGTGGCCGGGGCGGCCCGCCACCTGGGCATGTCGCCGTCGGACATCACGCATCTCTACCGTGCCGGCCTCGTGCACAGCCTCGGCAAAATGGGAGTGTCCAACCAGATCTGGGAGAAGAAGGGGCCGCTCACCACGGCTGAATGGGAACGGGTGCGGATGTATCCGGATCTGACCGGCCGGATACTGAGCCGAGTCAACGGCTTGGAGTCGGTGGTGTCCGTCGCGATGAAGCACCGGGAACGGATCGACGGGTCCGGCTTTCCCCGGGGGATCGCCGGCGCGGAGCTGACCGCGCAGGACCGGCTGCTTGCCGCGGCGGAGGCTTATCAGGGACTGCTCGAGCCACGTCCACACCGGCCGGCGCTCGATCCTCGCGGCGCTGCCGATCGGTTGAGAGAGGAGGCGCGCGCCGGACGCCTCGACGCCGCGTCGGTGGCAGCCGTGCTGTCGGCGGCCGGGCAGCGGCTGTCGCGGCGGACGCCCTGGCCTGCCGGGCTGACCGACCGCGAGGTCGAGATCCTGCGACTGGTCGCGCAGGGCCGGTCGAACCGAGAGATCGCCGCCGAACTGTTCATCGCCGAGAAAACGGCACGCAACCACGTCGAACGTGTCTACACCAAGCTCGGGGTGAACAACCGCACGCAGGCCAGTCTCGCCGCGATCGATCGGGGTCTGGTGGGCTTCCCGGTCAATGCGGCCGTGGGGAAGTGACGCATCCGCCATCTGGTGGGACCGGCCGTGCGGGGTCGTCATCGCCGGGATGCGCCGGGCCGGGACCGCCGGTCCAGGACCCACACCGTGGCGAGCGTGAGGGCGACGGCAAACGAGGCGAGCGCGATGAGGCTGGCGCCGGTGCCTCCGTGGAAGGTGTCGCCGTATGCGGACATCGCCGGAAGCGTGGCGCTGTACCGGTCGAGATCCAGGTCGCGACCCAATGCTTCGAATGCGTGGCGGTTGGATAGGCCGAGGCTCATCAGGCGGCCCGGGATGGCCATCTCGTCGACGGGAACGATGGCGCCCCCGAACAGAACCTGAGGGAAGCAGAGCATCGGCAGGGCGAGGGCGGCCTGCGCGGCGTTGGACACCGCGGCCGAGGCGAGCAAGCCGAGGGCCAGCGCCGAGGTCGCCTCGATCACAATCGTCACGAACAGGAAGGCGGACACGTCCCATCCGACGGCGGGGAGCCGACCGAGCGCCCGCAGAACACCGAGCAGCAGCGCGCTCACTCCAGCCAGCACCGGAAGCAGCGCTGTCACCTTGGATGCCACGTAGGCGCCCACGCTGAGCCCGGCCAGTCGTTCCTGCCGGAAGACGGCCATCTCCCCGACGATCTGGAGCAGGCCGTACGTGAGGCCGAAGAAGAAGCCTGCGAATGCTATCCAGAACACGATCTGGGCCGGGCCGAGGTCGGCTGCGCTACGCGGGTCGAACGCGCCGCGCTGGAACAGCGTCGCCATCATCGCCGTGACCAGCACCGGAGAGCCGAGCAGGACGGCCAGGGTCAACCGGTTGCGAAGGAGGACATCAACATTGCGTCGTGTGAGTAGCCACCATTGCCGCACCATGCCTGTGCGGTTGAGGTCTGATCGGGTGGCCGCGATGGGCGGGACAGACGGTAGCGCCGATCCGGGCGGGGCTTCCGACGTTCCAGCACTGTCCGCGAATCGCTCGGCCCAGATCTGAGGGGTGTGCTCACGAGCCAGCCGGTCGTACACCTCGGCGAGATCCTCCACACCGAAGTAGCGCCGAGCCTCGGTCGGGCTGCCGGTGAAGGCCAGGTGGCCGTCGCGAGCCAGGAACACCACCCGGTCGCACCGGTCGATGCCGGCCGGTTCATGCGTCGTGAGGACGACCGTGACCCCGCGCCGGCTGAGTCGGCGCAGCAGGCGCATCACGTCGGCTGCGGTGGACGGGTCGAGCCCGGAGGTGGGTTCGTCGAGGAAGAAGAGGTGTGGCCGGGTCAGTAGCTCCACGGCGATACTGGCCCGCTTGCGCTGGCCGCCGGACAGCGCACGGACCGGCACCTCGGCCCGATCGGCCAGGTCGAGGTCCTGCATGGTCTCCTCGACTATCCGGTCCGCTTCGGCCGCCGATGTGCCCGCGGGCAGCCGGAGCCGCGCCGCATACCGCAGCGTGCGGCGCAGGGGCATTTCGAGGTGGATGATGTCGTCCTGGGGCACGTAGCCGATACGGGAATCGGCGCTGACTCGGGCACCGCGAACGACGCCGTCGTGTCGAACCTGCCCGGCGGACGGTGGTTGCAGTCCCGCGAGGATTTCCAGCAACGTGCTCTTTCCTGCTCCACTGCCGCCGGCAATGGCGACCAACTCGCCGGGTTCGACCGACAGCGACAGCTCGTGGAGGATCCGCCGCGCCCCGGCCTGCCGGCTCACGTCGACTGCATCGACCCGCCCCACGGTCGGTGGTTCCAATGTCGATGCGGTCGTGTCGGGTGATCTCAGTGATTCCTGAACTCGCTTTGTCATGCCCTGATCATCGGCCCGCCGGTTCCGTGGCCGCATGGGGCGTTTGCCTCAAATCGGACTCCCGAAACCGATCCAAGGCGGAGCCGATGAGGCAAGCTTCAAGAGATCGATACCGAACGCACGGATTGGGGAGAGGGGTGGCACGAACATTCTCGGGGC
This sequence comes from Rhodococcus sp. IEGM 1351, assembly GCF_030056875.1. Classification (NCBI taxonomy): domain Bacteria; kingdom Bacillati; phylum Actinomycetota; class Actinomycetes; order Mycobacteriales; family Nocardiaceae; genus Rhodococcus; species Rhodococcus sp. IEGM 1351. The sequence continues at coordinate 44,596 of NZ_JASHKU010000036.1, forward strand.
GGCAGATCGTCGCCGTCTTGGCGCTCTCGATGACAGGACTGGCGGGATGCGGTGAGTCGGCAGTTCAACCAGCCGGGCCCGGTGCACAGCTCACCGAGACGATTCCGGGGGCGATGGAGCACGCCTCGATTCCCGGGGCCATCGTCGGTGTCTGGCAGGACGGCGCCGAGCCCTGCGTCCAGGCGTTCGGGGTGCGCGAAACGGCCACCGGCGACCCCATGGCGCCCGACCTGTTCATGCGCATCGGCAGCGTGACCAAGACCTTCACCACCACCGCCGTGCTGCAGCTAGTCGATCAGGGAAAGGTCGGCCTCGACGATCCGATCGACAGATATGTGCCCGACGTCCCCAACGGGGACACGATCACCATCCGCCAGTTGGCGGCCATGCGCAGTGGGCTTCCCGACTACTCGGACGTGGTGATCCCGGCGCTCCCGAGTCAGCCGCAGCGCCAATGGACGCCTCAGGAACTGCTCGAAATCAGTTTCAGCCGTCCACCGCTGTTCGCACCGGGCACCGAGTTCGACTACTCCAACACCAATACCGCGCTCCTGGGTCTCGTGGTCGAGGAGGTCTCCGGCCACCCGCTGAACGCGTATATCGACGAGTACATCGCGCGACCCGAGAATCTCGGCCACACATCGGTCCCGACCGATGCGGCCTTTCCGTCACCGCACGCTCACGGATACACGAAAACACCTGACGGCGAAACGGTGGACGCGACCGACTGGAACCCGTCCTGGGGATTCGGTGCGGGAAACATGATTTCCACCCTCGACGACCTGCGTGTGTGGGTGCGCGACTTGGCCACCGGAACGTTGCTCTCGCCGGCAACTCAGCGCGAGCGGGAGCAGTTTCAGCCGGCACCGTCGGAAGGTACGGGTTCGATGTACGGACTGGGGGTCGAGTACCAGAACGGCTGGATCGGCCACAACGGAAATATCGCGGGCTACCAGACCTACGCCTATTACCTTCCGCCCGAGGGCAAGACGGTGGTAATGCTGGTCAATACGAACGTCGACCCGCTGGGCGTGTGGAACTTCTTCGCTGAGATCGTGAAGATCATCAGCCCCGACCATCCCTGGCCGGCGCCTCCGTCGTAGAGGTCGGATGAAAAGGATTGCGGCCGCGCAGATCAGATACGTCTTCGCATTCGAAGTCGGGCTCTCCGACAGGTGGCAGGCAGTGGTGGCGCGGACGGCGGACCTGCCTTCAACCAGCTGACATCAGCAATCCGACGAGTGCAATCGCAATCGCCGAGGCGGCACCACAGATCGTCCAGGCCCGCACAGCGGTCCGGCGCCAGCGGGGATGGCGGAGCTGGGTGGTCGGACCGGGGGCAGAGCCTCGTCCACCGACACTCGACGGTTCGGGTTCATATCCGTGACGGTGCGACATCGCATCCGCGGCGAGCGCTGCGCTGAGAGAGGCGACCACCACGATCAACGTCACGGCGATGACCACAACAGTCCAAGGCATATTTGTACCGGGCCTTTACGATTCCTGGGATGTCGGCGGGATGCGGTCGACGTCGGCCTGTTTCCGGTCGCCGTCATCCGTCGACGTGGAATGGGACGCCGCGCGGGCGGCGTCTTCGGGGCGTGGGTCATGGAGAAGGTCGGAGCATCACAGCTGCCGCAATGAGGCTGGCGAATGTCGCGGCGACGATCGCCGCGGTGGCCCACAGTGAGTTGGTGACCATCCACGCGGGCATGGCTACGGATAATGAGGCACCGGCACCGATGACTGGCTGTGTGAGGCGTTCTGTACCGCCGGGTATCCACTGCTTCGTGGGTAGCGAGGGATGCATTCCATGCTCCTTTCGCAAGGGGTAGGTGCAGGCGATGTCGGGTCGGATCGGCGGGGCCGCCTGCGAGGTTTGTCTGTCTCCTCCGGTAACGATTATGAGTGATTTGGGTCACAATTGAGTTGCAGGGCTCGTTTGTACCGCATTCCTGTCGGGAGCGCCACTAGGCAACCGTCCATGTTCGGGAAAGTCCCGAAACCGTCCGGTGTGACTCGCGGTAACCGACATCGACCGCGAGCGGGAGTTTCTCCGCGTTGACGGGGTGCTGTGATCTGGATCGGAGGGTCGGACGATGAAGTGAGCCGCTGTCATCCCTGGTCGAGGTAGGGACTCCGCGCGTGGGGAGGAGCTGGGGCCCAATCCGATTGGCTCCGGTGCCTGCCTGGAGAGGTCGCCGGTGGGCTTCGGGGCCGATGGCTCATACATGGCGATCCAGACGGTAACCCACACGGCATGAGCGCTCCGCGGAAGGCGCGGATATCAACAACGGGACTAAAGACCCTATCCGCAAGTGCTTTCGCCGAGCTTACGATTCCGCGTGTGACACTCGGCTCCCTGTCCTTGGCCCTTCTACGCGTGAACTACCGCCTTGCGCGGCTTCCGCTGCAACTGATCGAAGACGTGGCGGTGTCTCGGCTCGACGAACGGGAGCCGGTCCGGCTCGCGTACGAGCAGATCCTGATCGACTGCGACCGTGCCGCGGCGTACCTGCTCGACGATGAGAACGCGGCCAGGCGCGCGGCCGAGCTGGAACGGCGGACCACGTCGGTACGACTGCTGATTGCCCGTGAACATCACCGCGTCCAGTGTCGTGGTGTGATCTTGCTCGATGAGCAGCGCGAGCGGTTTCATCAACGCCGTCAGCAGGACGCGGGTCCGCCGACATGACGTGCATGACGTCCGTCGATCACTGGCCATCGGTCCACATCTCGGTGGTGCGAGAAAAGTGGCGTTGATGGTGGTTTTGGGCAGGGTGGAGCGTACGGCGGGTCGCCGGAGCGGAACGCGGTACGGGAGTGGAAGGCGGATGAAGTGCGATCAACCAAAGTTACTGGAATATAACAACTGTCACAGTCGCACCCGAATCGGTGGTGGTCGGCGATCTACGACGTCCTCTCGACCGTTGGGCTCACAGAGCAGAGAAGTTCCCAAGGGTGGCCGATCACGCGGACGGGTCGCGGGGGTGGTCAGGTCGGCTGCGGTGTCGATCGTTCTCGATGTCTCACTCGGTGTCGAGTGATGCGTGACCCCATCTGCGGTGGACATACTCGCGAAAGTAATCGACGTGGGGGGCGTCGACGATCCCGGGCAGGACGAATGTCCACAGTTGCTCGGTACGGATCGGGAGATCTCGAGTTGTGTTCCCGTGGGTGGACCACATTCGGACGCCGTCGAACGCGGCGACGAGGAAGTTGGCGAAATCTTCGGAATCTGTGTCCGGGAGGAGGTCTCCGGCATCGATCGCTCGATCGGCGATCGTCGCCACCAGCTCCACCCACTCCCGATGGGGATCGGTTACCGTCCCGCGCGCATCGCCTATCTCGCCGGTGAGCCTCACTCCGGCCCGTGTGAGGGGGCTCGTCAGTAGTTGGTCGACCATCAGGAGTGACATGCTGATCAGCGATTCGAGCGGCGGAAGAGCTGTGTCCAACAGGTTCCGGCACGCCGCCATCGACGTCGCGTGCTGTTCGTCGATCGTCGCCCGCGCGAGAGTCTCCTTGGAGGTGAAGTGGAAGTAGACTGCGCCTTTGGAGATTCCCGGGTGGCTGATGATGTCGGCGAGGTTGGTGTTCGCGTATCCGTTCGCCGCGAACACCTCCGCGGCCGCCTCGATGGTCGCGCGGCGTGTCGCCTCGGCGCGGGACTGTTGTGTCATTCTCTCAGACTCCATCGGCCCGCCCCTCGATGCGACCTGCGTCCCCTTGCATCATGAGCAATACCGGCACGAGGGCATCGCGGCCCGGGCCGCGGAGGTGCTGATTCCGGCGGAACGCGCGGCGGTCCTGTTCTGATGGTGGTGTCATCCTGGGATTCATCCGATACCTCTCGATCCCGGATCTGCCTGTAGCCCAATGGCAGATCTTTGGCCCAGCTGCACTCTGCCTGATCGCTGACATCTGATGACTCCACGGTCCTGTGTGGCTTCACGATTGCTTTACAAACAATCTTACGGTATGTAACATCGCGAAGATACAGACAAGCAGTTTGTTTCAGTGTCAGGTCCACGGGATCGAGGCATTGCATCCCCGACGCACAGTGGTCGCGACGGGCCTGGCACCAGGTCGGCGCGTCACGGCACGGATTTCCTGATGCCCGGGGGAGCGTTGCGGCTTGCACGCGCCTGACACAGTAGACGGTGGGCCCGCCCATGTATGGTGATGCGTTGTTTCATTCCGTCCTAGCGCATTTCGCGTCGGTGCAGGAGTGCGGGGACGAGGTCCCGGTGACGTTCGACGCAGTAGTCGAAGGCGTGGCGGCCCGGACTCCCGCGCCCTCGGGCTCGAAGCCCGACTTCTTCCCCGGGGCCAGCCTCCGCTCACAGGTTTTGGCGCACGCACTGCGGATGACGGTCAAACCGCTGCTCGCGGTGTGGGCCCAGTGGCCGAGTCCCCTGTGGCCGGCCGGACTGATAGACCCCGCCGCCCGAATCGTCCCGCCCCTCCGTGGGGTCGGCCGCCAATCAGTGCGCCTCGAGAACTGCGACGCCGAATTGATCGACGCCGGCAACACGGGAACAGCGACAGTGGTGTTGTACCTGCATGGTGGCGGCTTCCTGACCTGCGGGTTGAATACCCACCGCCGGCTGGTTTCACGGATCTCCGCGTCCGCCGGGGCCGCGGTGCTCAGTGTCGGCTACCGGATGATGCCCAGACATCCGATCCGTGATGCCATTGCCGACGGGGTCGACGGTTACCGCTGGCTGCTCGGGCAGGGGTTCGACGCGGAGAAGATCGTGATTGCCGGTGATTCCGCCGGCGGCTACCTGACCTTCATGACGGCGTTGACGCTTGCCGACCTGCACCTGCCGTGTCCGGCGGGCCTGGTCGCGCTGTCACCGCTGACGGACATGGATCCCGCGGGGAAGCTTGCCCACCCGGGCGCCGACCGGTGTCCGGTCTTTCCGCGTTCGGTCCTCATCACGTTCGCCGGCTTGCCCGATCAGGGCGCTCGCCGCCGCACTGCCGGTAAACCGCGCATCTCGCCGGTTGACTGCATCCTGGCCGGCCTGCCGCCGGTGTTGATCCAGGTCGGGTCCACCGAGATGCTCTACCCGGATGCGGAGCTGATGGCCGAGCGCCTCGCGGCCGCCGGGGTGCCGGTCACCCTCGAGGTGTGGGACCGCCAGGTCCATGTATTCCAGGCGGCCGCCGACCTCATTCCCGAGGCGGACCATGCGATCCGGCAGATCGGCAACTTCATCCGCACGGCAACCACCGCACGTACCCTTCACCGCGATCGCGCCGACGAAATGGTGGCATTGCGAAATATCCGCGCCCGCCACGTCATGCGCACCGCGCGGTACGAATGCCGGTGAGACGTCTCGGGTAAAGACTACGAGGGCCGGCCGACAGCGTGGCGCAGGCACATCACTCGAACTGTGGGGCGCGGCCGCCGCCCCACAGTTGTTCGGTCACATCCTGGAAGCAGACGAGCATGACCGGGTCGTCGTGTCGCTCGAGCGTTGACCGACTGAGTGCGGCGCGCACGGTGGAACCGTCCCGATGCGTGAGCGCGACGATCTTGCCGGCCGACTCGTGCAGTTCCGTCACGGCCGATCGAGGTGGGGACACCGTGTGGACCAGGTCTCCGATCACACACTCGCGGAGCGCGCCCTGCGGATACCCCAGCATGTGTTCGAAAGCCCGATTCATGTAGATGACGAGACCGTCCTGAGCCAAGGCCAGGACCGGCACCGGCAGCCTGTCCAGAAGCACGAGGACGGGGAGCTGCTCGAGGTAACCCAGCGTGGTGTCGGGATTCGGGCGTCGTCTGTCCATACTCGATCTATCGAGCGCAGAACCTCCTTGTTACGCCGACCCTCCGCAGGCACGCGATGAGGGCGGTGGACGGGAGACTCGGTGGAGGCGTTCGCGGATCCGGCGTGTGCGGGGGCAGTCCGATGTTTCGGGACGGATGGCGACGGGCACGCCGGGAGTATGACGACCGAACACGGAACTACGCATGCCTCCGCATCCGGGTCGGCGGGGGATTGTCCGCTTCCGCCGCTGAGGTCCGGTGGCCGGTTGCACATCGTCGAAGGTCGGCCCTGGCGTCGGGCGCTCGACTGTGTTGCAGTCGGAGGTACGGAGGGGAAAAGGCCATGGCACGGGGTGACGCAACCTCACGATATGGATTTGCTGCTTGTCGTGCTCTCGACAGATCCCCGCATGGTGTTGTGTCTGGAGGTTGTGGACGGAGGTGCGGCCGACCGCGGCGGGAACATCGTGGTGCGCCCTTCCTCGACGGTTCTGTTCCGTCACGGCATTTTGTTCGATGCAGTGAAAAAGCGTTCAGGACTTCATGTTCGAATGTACGAGAGCTACCGCGGGGCGGACGCGCATGCGATCTTGGACGCCCTCGACAAGGAGTACCACCTCGATACACCGTGGTTCACCCCCGCGCGGTGGCTCGAGGGCCACGGGGTCGACTTCTAGCTGTGTGCCCAGTCGGGGACCGGCGGCGGTACGAGCCGTCGCCGATCCGCTGGACCGACCGGGCAGTAAGGGCGCGCGTGCCCCGTCCTGTGCCCTGAAGCTTCTCGTCGTCGGTGTCCGTCTCGAATGACGGCCACCGGTGCGGCAGCCGCAAGAACAGGATGGGGTTGTCCTTCTCGACAGTTCGGCAGTTCGACAGTTTCACGCCATCTCGGGGACGTGCAGATGCGCGATGGCCAGCTCGAACTCGCAAGTATCGAGCACCTCGGAGTTCGCCTCGCGAACTCCTTCGTCCCGGATGCGGTCGATGCGGTCCCTATTGCGTTCCATCGCCTCGGCGCTGTCGAATGTCAGCGACGACACCCCGCGACCCGCGGCGTGGTCGAGCATCAGGCTGGCGCTGCAGAAGCCGTCGAGTTCTTCCATCTTGGGTAGTGCGGCCATCTTCCACACGTCGACGGCGCGGTCCATGTGGGCCGGCTCGGTCTTGATCCACGTGACCCGGCAACAGGCTCCGCGATCCGAATGGTGGTCGCGATGCATGACAGCGATGTCCCACCGCGACACTTCCGTGGTGCCGTGGAAGACCTTGGCTGCGTCGTCACGCAGCTTCAGCACCGGTCCCTCGCTGGCGCGTAGCGATTCCTCGTCCCGCCACGAACTGGTCGCGATGCACCGGCCCGAGTCGCGATCGACCAGCAGGGACATTCCGAGGCAGCCCTCGGTGTCCGCCAGCGCCGGCATCACGGTGTCACGTACGTGCTTGATCCCGGCGTCGATGTACGACGGATGCGCTTGAATTGTGGTTGAGCGTGCGAACACGATCGGCACCCTTCTCCTCTGGGCGGCGCCGACGCGGCGTCGCCGGTCATTTCCCCGTGTTTCACACTGCTCCCCCTGTCCGTCGGAGGCAATGGGGGTGGCCGATGTCGGCGGCGAGGATCCGCCGCAGCTGCGCGGTTCCGACCCCTGACATGAGGTCGCGATTGAGCTTGAAACGAATTCGTGCCCCCGCGAACGATCCGGGTGTCAGGGGGAGGCGGTGCGGGCCGCGGTGTCGAGGTCGGTCAGGGCGGTGTCGAGGTGACCGATGATCCGATGCAGGTGAGGGACCGCGGTGCGGTCGCCGACGACCGTGACGTGCAGCTGCCCGGACCGGCTGGTGAGGGTGATGCTCAACGCCTGGCCGCGCGCGAGGGTCGGGATCGGGTAGACGGCGTCGAGATGGGCGCCGTTCCAGTACCGCGGGCGGGTCGGTCCCGGGGTGTAGGAGATCATCACGTTGAACGGCGGCGGGATGTCGTCGAGGACCCGGCGGACCGGGTCGAGCATGATCGGACTCAACATCAGGGCACTGACCAGTTGGAATTGGGTTCGGCTCAGGGCGGCGACAATGCCACTGGTATGGGCCACGGAGTCGGCGATCCGCGCCAGGCGGGTGAGTGGGTCGTCTTCGTCGGTGGCCAGGGACACCACCATTGCGCCGATCCCTCGGTTGCCGCCAGGCCCGATGCTGGGCGACTCACCGAGGTCGAGCGGGACGGGGAGCATCGCGGTCAACGGCGCCTCGGGGAGGGCGTACTGCTCGAGCAGATATGCGCGGAGGGCTCCCGCGCACATCGTCAACACGACCACATCCAATGGGGCTCCGGTGCAGGCGGCGAGGCGGCGCAGTTGGTTCAGGGGCCAGGATCGGGCGGCGACCTTGCGGGCGCGGCCGGTCGGGGCGTTGAAGATCGTCGGCGGGGACTGCAGTGGCAACGTCAGGTGTTCTTCGGTCAGGCCGTGGTAGCCGGCGCGGATCAGAGTGGGGACGGTTGCCGTCAGCTCCCGCGTGGTGACCAGGCCGGACCGCAGCACCCCGCGGGGGTTGCGGGAGGGATGGCGAGTGGGGGCCGCGACCGACGGGCTCCACGGCGCCGGGCAGTCATGGAGGTCCGGTTCGACTGTGAGTGCGCGGTGCAGCAGCCGCATCCCGGAGGCTCCGTCGGTCAGCGACAGGTGAAACTTCGTGTACACCGCGGTGCGCCCGTCTGTCAGGCCCTCGATGACGTGCATCTCCCACATCGGGTGCTGGGGATCGAGCGGCATCGAATGCATCTGCGAGACGAGCGACAGCAGCTCGGCCATCGTGCCCTCACCGGGAACGGCAGTGTGCCGCACGTGATATCCGAGATCGATGTGCTTGTCGAGCCGCCACCACGGATACCCGTGCAGCGGACGGGAGGGACGTTTGCGGAACAATTCCGCCACCTCGGCGTGGGCGCGCAAGCGCTCGACCATCTCGGCGGCGTGGGCACCGGGTGCGGTGCCGCGTGGGGGATCGAACAGGGTCAGGGTAGCCACGTGCATCGGGTGCGATGGGGATTCGAAGAGCACGAACATCGCCTCGGTCGGGCTCATCGGCACCAGTCCACCGACCCCAGCTCGCACACCGCACCTCCCCGCTTCTGTGTGGTCTCAGCAGAGCACACCGCACCCGCGATGACCGTGCTTTCCGCAGAGACGACGACACTTGGCGGCCGGGATTCCACACCTTCGAGTAGGTCCGCGGGCTCTCAGGTGGTCGAGGGCCGGCCGAGTACCTGGTCCCACCAGTCGGCGAGCGGGCTGGGGTCGGGCCAGATGATCGGATCGTCGGGTATCGACGAGGATGTGCTCGGGTCCGTGTCCACTGGTTGTCGATCCGGATCGGCGTCGGCCAGGGGTCGCCGCACGGCCCCGCACTGGCCAGTGGCAACGGTCGGTGACCGGTCCGGGCGAGTCGCTTGTCGGATCGGCGGCGGATCGGCGGGCGGGGACGGGATGCGGACCACGGGGTGGATTTCGTTCTCGAGCACGAACGTTTGCTCCTTCGCTGAACGCATCGGCCACCGGACATGTGGTGTCTGCCGGTCCCATCGCGAGGGTGATCTGCCCGCGTCACTGTCGATGCCCTCTCAGTTGTATCCGACCCGGCTCGCCCTGTCAGCCAAACCGCAGACACCGCCGAGGGCAGGGCATTCCCACTTCGGGCGAGCCGTGGATTCAGTGCGAGCGTTTGTCATGCTGTCAGCGGGGTGATGTCGGCGATGGCGAGTCCGTAGTGGTTCTGGAGATTGCCACTCGGCGTCACACAGAGCCGCCTCGCCACACGCATCGGCGTTCCACCGCGACAGACCAACGGGATCGACCACGGGAAACGGTCGATCACGGTTCTACCTACCGGTCTTTTCCCGGTGGCTGCATCCAGGCCAGCAGCACGGGCGCCGCTTGCCTTCAGCCAGTTCGGTGTGCGTCCTTCTGATGCGACGCGCTCTGGTTTCATCGAGCTTGGCATCCTCGACCCAGCAGATCCACTCATTGCGTGCCAGTGGTGTGATGTCATTCCACGCGGCCAGCGCCGGGCCGTCGTCGGCCAACGCCTTTCGTAGATCCGCCGGCACTCTGTGCACCGTGCCGCTCGGGACCGTGGGCTTGCCCATGTTTCGAGAATACCGACGCTCGTCCAGGTCTGGCGCCCGTAGCCAACCGCGGTTCGGTGTCGATCCACAAGCAGCCCTCCTGCATCCGGCGGCGCGGTCGCCGCATGCGAGATCGGCTGACCGTGCGCCACCTGCGATGGAGGACGGCCGGAGTGAGTCCGAAGTCTGGTTTAGGTTGATGCGATGAAGGTGCTCACGAGCGTATCGGTCGTCTCAGTGCTGTGCGGTGTGTCGGTGTGGCTGTTCGTCGTGCCGCAACTGGTAGGAACGGGAATGGTGGAGCCTGGACCACTTCTCGGCCCGATGGTTCTGCTCCCGACGCCGGTCGGGCTGATCGCCGCGCTGGTAGGGACGGTCGCGGGCACGATCGGGCTCGTCCGACGCACCGATCTGAGGTGGGCCGGCGCGTTGATGACGCTGGGACAGGTTCTGACGTGGATTCTGGCCGTCGCGATCGTGGTGTGGTCGCAGGCCTATGGTTCGACGGGGTGGGAGTTGTTGATACTGCCGGCGTCGTTGATGTTGGGGCAGGTTGTGGTCGCATCCGGCCTGATCTCGGCCATGGTGACCCGCCGCAGAGGCATCGACGCCGAGTCGGGCAAGGATGTCAGGTCGTGTGACACGCTGTCCCGACGTTCCTCTGGAAGCGGTTGTGCGTGACGATTCGGTTGACGATGGTGTGGAGGCCTACCGATGGGCGGTGGGCTGGAACAGTTCGATCAGATTGCCGGCGGGGTCGGCGAGCAGGATCTGGCGACCACCCGGCCCGCTGACCACATCACTACGGAAGGCGACACCGGCAGCGCGCAGTCGGGTGATCTCGGCGTCGAGGTCGCTGACGACGAGGTGGATACGGTTGCCGCCCGGCCCGGTGACGTCGGTGGGGGTGGCGCGCGCACCCGAACTGGCTGGGCCGGACAGCAGTAGTCGCAAGGGGCCGCGGATCACGTCGGCGAAGGCGGGGGCGGGGTTGGTGTGCAGGGTGAAGCCGAGGTGGCTGGTGTAGAAGTCGATGGCTGCGGGCACGTCGTCGACGAGGTAGCGGACGCTGGCGTATTCGTCGGGTGGGGTCATCGGGCACTCCTTTTCACGGTTCGGTGGTGAGGGTCGGAAGCAGGTACCGGATGCGGGTGTCGATCTCGGCTGCGGTGGCCTGGAAGGTCGGGTAGGTGTCCTCGCCGGTGCCGCATTGTGTCGGGTCGGGGATGCTCCAGTGGATCCAGTGCGTGTCGTCGCCGAACTCCGGGCAGACTTCGCGGGCCTTGTCGCACAGGGTGACTACCGCTTGGAACCGGCGGTCGGCGAGTGTGTCGAGGTGGCGGGGATGCTGGTCGGAGATGTCGATCCCGAACTCTTCTCGCAGCACCCGAACCGTATTGGGATGCATGCCCGGTTTGGGGCAGGTGCCGGCGCTGATTGCGTCGACTCGGCCGCTGGTGTGCTGGCGCATCAGAGCTTCCGCGATCGCGGAGCGGGCACTGTTGCCGCTGCACACGAACAGCACGGCGAGGGGTGTCTTCGGGTCGAACGGCGGGGGTGTGGAGGTCCGGCCGAGTGTCGGGTGTAGTGCGGTGCCGGTACCGGCCAGCATCTCGGTGCAGCGATCCAGATCCAGGTGGTAGTAGCTGTCGCGGCCGTCAAAGGTGCTGCGTGTGGCCGTCACCAGCCCACCGTCGCGCAGCAGGCGCAGGTGGTAGGAGATCAGGTTCTGCGACTCACCCACCAGCGTGACCATCTCGCGGACCCGGTAGTCGCTGCCGGACAGCACCGCCAACAACTGCCACCGCAGCGGATGAGCGGCCAGCTGCACGAATGACGGGACGGGTTGACGCAACAGCACCACCTCGCAAGGATAACACCAAATGCATCAAATCAGTTTGATACAATTTGCCGACCGGGCTGGATCGGGAGAGTGTCCGACCGGTTCTCCAGGTGCTTCGCTCCGCACATGACGACGGGCAACGCTCTGCTCGGAAATGCTGGGGGAGTGCGGCATTGGGGCCGAACGTCATCTGAACTCGTGCGCCAGAGATACTTTACCGAAATTCGGATTGTCCCACGGTTGCGACGCAGCACCGGAGGGTGCACACGAATCCCCACACCGGGAGGGAGCGCGGCCTAGGGTCGAAGGTAATCGGTCTTCCTCGGCGTCGTGGAAGGAGGCGACAATGGTACCTGGGACACTGGTGTGCCTGCCGTACGCGGGCGCGGGCGCCTCCTTCTTCCGCGATTGGAAGGGTTATGCGCCGCGGGGGCTGGACATCCTCCCGGTGCAGCTCCCCGGCCGCGAGGAACGCTTCGGTGAGGACCTACTCACGTCGGTCGATGCCGCCGTCGACGACATCGCGCCGCGCGTGCTGCCGGTCGTCCGGGAGTCTGCCGGGGTGGCTGTGTTCGGGCACAGCTTGGGTGCGGTCCTGGCCTACGAGCTGGCGCACCGCCTGACCGCCGACGGGGGCGTCGCGTTGACCCGCCTGTTCGTGAGTGGATCGCCCGGACCGGCGACCGTGCGGGAAATCCGGGCGTCGTCGTTGGCGGATGCGGAGTTCCTCGCCCAGGTTGGTGATCTGGCCGGGTACTCCCATCCCGCGCTGGCGAACCCGGAACTGCGGGAGCTGCTGTTGCCCGTCGTCCGCGCCGACGTCGAGATGCACGAAAACTATCGGCCGCCACCGCATCCGCCGCTGGACGTCCCGATCACGGCTCTGCGCGGGCGTAGCGATCACCTCGTCGGCGTCGCTCAGGTGGCGGAGTGGGCGACGGCGACGACCGCCGGGACTTCGGTGCTCGAGGTGGACGGCGGGCACATGTATCTTGCCGAGCACCCGCACGCGCTGGTACGACTGCTTGCCGCGCAACTCGGCGAGGGCGCTCGGTGAGCGCCGACCTCGCCGGGAAGACGGCCTTCGTGACCGGCGCGGCGCGGGGGATCGGCCGTGCGTGCGCCGTCGAGTTCGCAGCGGCCGGGGCTGATCTCATGCTCGTCGACATCACCCGGAACTTGCCCGGGGTGCCGTACCCACTCGGTTCGCAGAGTCAGCTCGACTACACCGCCGAGTTGTGCCGCGAGCACGGTGCGACGGTGGTGACCCAGGCGGTGGATGTCCGTGAGCTCACGGAGATCAGAGCCGCGGTGCAGGTGGCCCACGAACGATTCGGTCGTCTCGACGTGCTGCTCAACAATGCGGGCATCGCCGCACCGTCCGGGAAGGTGGCGCACGACATCGCCGAATCGGAGTGGCGTCTGATGCTCGACGTCGACCTCTCCGGGGCGTGGCGGACGATCGCGACGGTCGGCCGGATCATGGTGACCCAGCGAAGCGGAAGCATCGTCAATGTCGCCTCGACGGCCGGACTCGTCGGGTATCGCCACTTCGCCGGGTACGTCGCGGCCAAACACGGCCTCGTCGGCCTCACCAAGGCCGTCGCCCTCGACTACGCGCCGAACGGGGTCCGGGTGAATGCACTGTGCCCGGGATCGGTGCGGGACAGCAGTGAGTACGAAGGGCGGATGCTCGCGGAGATCGCGCGCTCCCTGGGAGTCGGCGTCGACGAGCACGAGTCGGTCTTCGTGCAGGCCCAGCCGACCAACAAGCTCGTCGAACCGGGGGAGGTCGCGGCAGCGGCGCGGTGGCTCGCGTCCGACGACGCGCGTGGAGTCACGGGTGCCGTGGTGACGGTGGACGGCGGTTTCACAGCACGCTGAGGGCGACTCGCGCGCGTTCGCGGTGGAGGCACAAGCTCAGGTCGCCGCGCCTTTCTCGACTAGGATTGCTCTATGCACCAATCCCGTTGGGGGAGGTCCGAGCCGGTGCGCACGTCGTTCGGCCATGCGATGACGGTGCGCCTGCCCAGCGGGGTGCGGTCGGAGACGCTTGCGGCGCGGTGGGACACGGCGTCCCGTCGCTGGTGGGAGCCCGCGACCCGGCCGACTCGTTTGTGGGTGGAGGACGTGCCCGCCGTCTCGGCTTCGGAGGAGGCACGGCGCCGGCTCGTCGCCGAGTGCCGGCGGCCCGTCGCGGTCGACGGTCCGGTGGTGCGTGCAGTCCTGGTGCGGTACACCGACCAGGTAGCCGATCTGGTCGTGGTCGCCGACCGGCGTGCTCTCGACACGGCCTCGCTCACGCTCCTGTGCGACGTGCTCGTTGGTGCGATCGGCGCCGACACGGTGATCGCGAATCCCGTTCGCCGTCATCGGCACGGTCGGACACTGCGTGGATGGAGCGCGGCAGTATTGCATTCCACTCACCCGCTGAGCCGGGCCCGCGAGGACGTGACAGCGACGGTGGCCGCTGCCGCCGCGGTCGTCACCGGCAGATGCCACGGCCTCCGCTCGGTGACGATCCCGATGTGGCGGGGCGACCGGACGCGCCCACCCCGAGTGCTCGGCGGATTCGAGAACCGGGTCGACCTGACGTTCGACACCTCCGGGAACCGTTCACCCGCCGAGCTGATCGACGAGGTGGAAAGCGCACGGCGACAAGAAGTGCCCCGGTTTGCCGCGGAGATCGACGAGATGAGCAATGCGACCACCGGTGTGCTGGAGACGGTTCTGCGTGACCCCGGACATACGTACCTCCCCTGCCAGTCGGCGCCGTTCCCGCTGACACTCGTGCCGATAGTCGAGACCGGCGGGCACACCACCCTGGAGGTCTACGCCGACCCCGCATCTGTGGACGCCGATACCGCCAGGCGGTTCGGGCAGTGGGTCGCCCGTGTGGTGAACGGACTTCGCGACCCGTCCCCCCGACGACGTGGTGTGTTCGGCGAGGCGGTGGCGCCGCTGGGTGCCGGTGTGCGAGCGCCTGTCTCCGGTGGGCGGATCGAGCACCTCGTCGCCCGGCACGCGCACGAGCGTCCCGATGCGGTCGCAGTGACCCACGGCCGGCGCACGCTGACCTACGGTGCACTCGACGAACAGTCGATCTGGGCGGCACGGGGTCTTCACGATCGCGGAGTCGGGCCGGGAGACCGGGTCGGAATCTGCCTGGATCGGTCGGTCGATCTCGTCGTGATGATGCTTGCGGTGTTGCGCAGCGGTGCGGCGTTCGTTCCGATGGATGTGCGGCATCCTCCGGATCGTCTCGTGTACACGGCGCGTGACGCCGATGTCCGATTGGTCGTCACCGAACTCGAGATTGGAGGCGGGTGGGACGGCGTACCGGTGGTGACGCCGGCGGAGCTGTCGGTGTCGGCATCGGTGCCGGGTGACGTGGATTGGGCCGTAGGCGGCGACGGCGCCCCCGCCTACGTGGTCTACACGTCCGGGTCGACCGGCCGGCCGAAAGGCGTGGTGATTCCGCATCGCGCCGTTCCGGCGCTGATGGCTTCCACCGCAACCGAATTCGCGCCGACACCCGGCGACACCTGGTCGATGTTCCATTCGCCCGCCTTCGACTTCTCGGTGTGGGAGATCTGGGGCGCGTTGTCGTCCGGTGGCCGCCTCGTGATCGTGCCGTACTGGATCTCGCGGTCCCCGGTGGAGTTCCACACGGTGCTCGCCGACGAACACGTCACGGTCCTCAGTCAGACGCCGTCGGCGTTCGTGCACCTGGCCGCGGCCGACCGGGATCTCGAGCCGCTGTCCGCGCTCCGCCTGGTCGTCTTCGGCGGCGAGACCCTCGATCCTCGTGTGGTACTGCCGTGGCTCGATCGGTATCCGGAATCGCGATGCCGGCTGGTGAACATGTTCGGGACGACGGAAACCACCGTGCACGTCACCGCGCACACCGTGACACGGCGCGACGGCCTGACCGGAACACCAACGGTGGGGGATCCACTACCCGGCTGGGAGGTGGTGGTCGCGGACGAGAACGGTCATCCGCTGCCGCCCGGAGTGGCCGGCGAGATCTACGTCGGCGGAGCCGGTGTCGCGCTGGGGTACCTCCACCGTCCCGGATTGACGGCCGGCCGCTTCGTCGCGGCACCCGGCGGGGCCCGGTGGTATCGCACGGGCGATCGCGGAAGGATCCGTGACGACGGCCGTCTCGAGCATCTCGGTCGACTGGACTCCCAGGTCCAGATTCGCGGGTTCCGTGTAGAACTCGGCGAGGTGCGGTCGGTGCTCCTCGACGACCCCGTCGTCGCGGCAGCGGCCGTGGTGCCGTCGGGGAGGCCGGAGGACCCGGCCGGAATCGCGATCGACGCCTACGTCGTTGCGGCCGGGTCGGCGACGGAGACCGAGACGGAGACGGTCGCGGCGATACGGGAACGCGTCGCCCGATTCCTACCCGAGCATATGGTGCCCCGCACGATCACGGTGGTCGACGCGTTGCCGCTCACCCTCAACGGAAAACTCGACGTGACAAGGCTTCCCGCGCCGGTCCCGCGGTCCGTGTCGCACACTGCCGTCGAACCGCAGGACGGCCCGCTCGCCGAGGTGGGAACGGCGCAGACGCTCACCGACATCTGGGAGTCGGTGCTGGGGGTCCCGGTGTCGCTGGACGACAACCTCTTCGAGCTCGGAGGTAACTCGCTGTGCGCGATCAAGGCCGACGGCATGATGCGGCGGCTCGGCCTTCCGGCTCTCCCGATGCGGGAGCTGTACCGGCATCCGAGCATTCGCGGAATCTGCGGCACTCTCGCGCGGCTCTATCCGCCCCGACCGGATACGTAGGTTTCGACGAGTACGCCGATCGCCCGTGCCGGACCCGGTTGCATCATGTCGTTGTGTGCGCAATCGACGCGTTCGTCCTGCACGGTGCCGGTGATCGAGTGGCCCAATCCGGCGTTGACGGACGGCGCACCGCCGGCGCGGGAACTGTCCGCTGCGGTGAGCAGGAGCGCGTCACCGCGGAAGACTCTCGGGGCGAATCTCGTCGACAGCCGGGTCGACCGGGCATATCCCTCGGCGATTCGCCGCAGCTGGTCTGCCGTCAGAGCCGCGGCGGGACCGTAGGACTCGCCGAGACGGCGGCCGACGTCCGCGTACGTGAGAGACCGGGCGTCCTCGCCGGGGCTGCCGTCGACTCCCAGACCACGCAGAAGGTCGCCGGCATCCAAGGCTTCGGGATCGGCCGTCGCGCCGCCAGGGTAACTGTCCAGGAGCACAAGGGACCCGACCTCCTCACCCCGGTCCTGCAGCTCGGTGGCCATGGCATGCGCGATCAGCCCGCCGAGCGACCAGCCGAGCAGATGATACGGTCCCGCCGGCTGGACGGTACGGACCTCGTCGAGGTATCGGTGTGCCAGTTTCTCGATGGAGTCGTACTCGGGACCGCCGCCGAGGGAGGGCAATTGCAGTCCCCACACGGGCCGGTCCGGTGAGAGATGGCGGACCATGCCGGTGTACGCCCAGGCCAGGCCCATTCCGGCATGGACACAGAACAGTGGTGCGAGCCGACCACCACGGCGCAGCGGCACGACAACCCGGAGCGCGTCCTCGACCGACGCGGGCAGCGCTTCGGTCGTGAGGCGGGCCGCCAGACCTGCGGGGGTGGGGTCGAGGAAGAGGGCGGGAAGCGGAACTGGCCGGCCCAGTCGCCGCTGCAGGTCCGCGGCGACGCGGACCGCGGACAGTGACGTGCCGCCGAGCGCGAAGAAGTCGTCGTCCACTCCGATCGCGCGGTCCTCGCCGGTGTCGACGACTTTCGCGAAAGCCTCGACGACGGCTCGCTCCACTGCCGTGGACGGGGCCCGGAATCGTTCGGGCCGGGAGCCGAACTCAGGTTCGGGGAGGGCCGAGCGGTCGAGCTTGCCGGCCGGGGTGAGCGGCACCTCGTCGAGTACGACGACCGCGGCGGGAACCAGGTACGGCGGAAGCTGCGCGGACAACGCCGTGCGCACCGCACTCGCGTCGACGTCCGCGCCGGTCGCACCGCGGACGTAGGTGACGAGTATCGGTTCCCCGTCTGGTCCGGTTCGCCCGACGGTGGCCGCGAAACCGATGTCCGCGCGCGCCGCGAGGATCGAATCGACCTCGCCCGGCTCGACCCGGAATCCGCGCACCTTGATCTGGAAGTCGGTGCGCCCGAGGTGTTCGAGCGTGAGGTCGGGCCGGGTGCGTACCAGGTCACCGGTGCGGTACATCCGCGACCCGGGGGCGGCGAACGGGCAGGCGACGAAATGGGTCGCCGTCGTGGCCGGGCGGGCGTGGTAGCCGCGGGCCAGGCCGGGCCCTGCCAGGTACAGCTCACCCGGGGTGCCCGGGGGAACGGGATGCAGCCGGGCGTCGAGGACGGCGGCGGTGAACCCACGGACGGGGTGCCCGATGGTGACAGGTTCCGCCGGTGCCAGCGGTTCACTGACATGCGACCAGATCGTCGTCTCGGTGGGACCGTACGCATCGAGCATGCGCCGGGCGGGCGCCCATCGCCGGACCAGGTCCGCCGGGCACGGTTCACCGGCGACGGTGAGGACCTGCAGCGAGTCGAGCCCCGTCGGATCGAGCGATGCCAGCGCGGTCGGGGTGATGAACGCGTGGGTGATCCGCTCGCCGGCCAGGATATCCGCCAGCGCCGCACCGCCATACGTCAGCGGGGGGACGAGCACGACCCGCGCCCCCGCGCAGAACGCCATCGTCAACTCGAACAGCGCCGCGTCGAAACTGGGGGACGCGAGATGCGAGACCCTCGCATCGGGGGTGACCTGCAGGTGGTGACGTTCCTGCTCGAACAGGTTCGAAAGACCCCGATGCGACACCACAACCCCCTTCGGAGTGCCGGTCGATCCGGACGTGTAGATCAGATAGGCGGGGTTGTCCGGGTGCAGCGGACCCGCGCGGTCGACGTCGGTCACCGGGGTGGCAGGAAGGTGCCGCATCTGCGTCTCGAGGTCGGGATCGTCGAGCACCAGCCACTCGACCGTGTCCGGCAACTGTGTGCGGTACCGGGCGACGGTGACGCCGAGTACCGCTCCGCAGTCGTCGAGCATGTGGGTGATCCGGGTGGGCGGATACGTCGGGTCGACGGGTACCGACGCCGAACCCGAGCGGGCGACCGCCCACACGGCGCGGACCCACGCGAGGGATCGCGGCAATGCGAGGGCGACGAACCTTTCCGGTGCGGCACCCCGAGCGATGAGCAGCCGGGCGAACTGCGCGGAGTCGGCGTCGAGTTGGCGATAGGTGAGCGTGCGACCGGCGTCGCACACGGCCACCCGGTCGGAGTGCCGCTCCGCCGCCCCGGCCAGCAGGTCGGGCCACACCCGCGCCGGGAGGCCGGGCGGTCCGGAGACCGATGCGTCCTCGTCCTCGTCGCCGAGCGTCAGATCCCCGACCGGGTCGTCGGGGTCGGAGACGACCGCCGCGACGAGACGGGTCAGACGATCGGCGAAGCCCTGCACGGTCGCGGCGTCGAAGATGTCGGTGGCGTAGGTAAATCCGGCGGCGATCCCGTCCGGGGCACCGGACTCGTCGAACGTCTCGGCGACCACCAGTTCGAGATCGACCTTGACGACGGGCGGCGTGTACTCCGCGACCGTGACGGTCAGGTCCGGCAGCGTGATCTCGGGTCGTAGGACGCTCTCGAATTCGAGGGACACCTGGAACAGCGGTGAGCGGGAGGTCGACCGCGGCGGGTCCACGGCCTCGACGACGCGCTCGAAAGGCAGGTCGGCGTGGAGGAAGGCACCGAGGTCGACGTCCCTGGTGCGGTCGAGTACCTCGGTGAACGACCGGGAGCCGTCGACAGGTGTGCGCAGGACGAGTGTGTTGACGAACATGCCGACGAGTTGGTCCAGCCGGGGATCGGGGCGGCCGGCGACGGGGGTGCCGATCACGATGTCGGAACTGCCGCTGAGGCGGGCGAGGAGGACAGCGAATAGCGCGTGGATCGCCATGAAGAGCGTCGAGTTGTTCTGCCGCGCGAGCGTCGATAGTGACCGGTGCAGGTCCCGTCCGATGCGGAACGCGACCCGGTCCCCGTGGTGGGTGCGGTGGGTGGGTCGGGGTCGGTCGGTGGGGAGGGGGAGGGTGT
>NZ_JASHKU010000037.1:0-63521 GCF_030056875.1 Rhodococcus sp. IEGM 1351
CGACCAGACACCGAGCCCGCAGACGACCACTCAAAAGCCAGGGATCACCAGGTATGCCGGTCGGACGTTCGGCCCGCCTGCGGACTCCCTCCGAGGCTAAATGTCGGAGGTCGGCGTTACAGTCAGGTCCTGCGAGATAAAGGGCGCCACATGTGCTGGTGGGAGGGTTGATGGATGACGTCAGGGCGGTGCCAGCATCGTTGTCCGGTCGGTTCTCTGCGCTGCGGTCGACACGGAATCACCACCGGCTGTGGGGCGGCGCCGGGACGGTGAGCATGGCGGGCGATCGCGAGTCGTCTCGGACTACAACGGTGCTCGCCGCTCATGAATTGGGCCCGGCATGACCGGGCCGGGATCGACCGTGCCGCGGCAGTTCGCGTTCACCACCCGCGCCCATGTGGCGGTCGACGCCGTGACCGGCGAGCCGATCGGCCTCGACGACGTCGACATCCGGGTGAGGTGGCTGCTCGACCTGATCGCCGCGGCGGCCCGCCTCGGCTGGAACCCAACCTATCCGGACGGGTTTATGTGCCGTCACGGGTCACGCGGGTGGTGACCGCGCAGGTGATGGCCACCTTGCGGACCCTGACGTATCGGGACACCGCGATCACGGCACTCTCTCAGCGATTCGACCCGGCCACCGGCGCTGTGGCACCGGAGACCGGGTCACCGGACTACGTGCCGCCCGGCTTTGCCCGGGGTGTGCGACGTCAGCTCGCCGCCCGCGCCCGCGGTGGTGGGGCACCGGCCGGCCGGCTGCGGATCACCGACCTGCAGGAACCACCGCAGACGAGCGCGATGGCCCGTTTGTCGGCCGCCGACCGGCAGCTCGCGCAGCTTGCCGTAATCGGTGATGAGCTGGTGCTGACGGTGAAGTTGCCGACCTGCCCCACTCCCACGGGGCGGGCGCAGTGGCGGCGGGTGCGGCTCACCGCGGCCATCCCTGAGCACCTGCACGGCCGGGCGATCACCGACTGGCACCTGCCGACCCTCGTCCTCGACCGTCGAGGTCTGTTGTGGCGATGCGCGGCGACCGAACTCGTCCCGGCAGACGACCTGGACTCGGCCGCCGTCGCGGTCGGGGTGGACTGGTCGCCGTCGACTCTGGGTGCCGCCGCCATCACCGCCGCCAACCCGGACGGGCTGGTGTCGGACTACCGGGGCTGGACCTACGACGACCGCGGCCTCGGAATCAAACTTGCCCGCCTGCAAACCGAAGGTCAACTGCTGCACCGCAAAGCCGCCCGGTTGACCCAACTGGCCGCGACCGCACCCCCCGAGGTCCGAGCACAACTCGACGCGAAGATCGCCGTCCTCGACGGGCACCGAACCGCTGTCGGCGTCAAACGGGGAAAGATCAACCGGGAACTGGCGTTCCACTTCGCCCGCCAGGCCACCGACTACGCCGCCGACGCCCAGGCGCAGCTGATTGCAGTGGAAGATCTCACCACCCTCGAGACTCGCGGACACGGACGCGTCAACAACAACCGGGCCGCGCAGTCCGCCCGCCGCCAAGCCGTCGCCGCCCTCGCCCACACCGCCGCAGGTATCGGCATCACCGTGGTCTCCGTGCCGGCCCGGGGATCGTCCGCACAGTGCCCGGGATGCGACGAACCACTTGCACGCCCCGGCGGCTACCACGCCGCATGGTGTTCACGCTGCCGGGTCGGCGGTAACCGCAACCACCTGGCGGGGGTGAACCTGGCCAAACGCGCGCTGCTCGGCAAGAACAAAACCACCCGGCGGCGTGAGCAGTTACCCGCGATCCGGGTCGCCGAACACGCGCCGGTGCGGCAGTGCCGGGACAAGAAAGGTCCCACCCCGAGCAGACCACGGCACCGCCGGGTCCGCCACAGCCTGCCCACCGTGACACCGCGGATGGGGGTGAATCCGAAACAGCATGTTCCTGCACCACAAGCGTCGGTGTGGGACACGGTCAAACCCACACCACCGCACGATGAGGCGGGTAGCCGTGACACACGTCTATCTCCCCGCCCGCCACGCAAGCGGCAAAGGACATGAGATCTACGTAGACGATGTCGTGGATGACCAGGCAGCAGGATGACCGTGACGTTGGTGGCGTGTCCGCTCACGAGGGCGATCCGTCCTCGGTGCCGAGCGGGCTGGCCAATTCGGCTTTGAGTTCGCGGTGTACCGGCTTCTCCTCGGACAGCAGCCGACTGGCCGAGCGGGAAGTGCCGTCGCGGGCGACCGTGTCCTGCACCGCCGACACGACGGCGGGGTGCCCGGACATGCCGAGGTAGTTCTAGCTGGAGAAGTTGTCGACCTCCGCGCCCCAGATGATCGACGTGTCGCGCGTGGCGCCGTCGTTGACGAGGAAGTACGGGTTGCGAGCCCCTCGGCCGTGTTCAGCCGTGCGGCGAGCGCCTGAACCTCCGGGAACCCCGCGATGCGGAACTCGGGTGCGACCGCGGTGCGTAGGGCCTCCGGTTCCTGCGGACCGACGGTTCTGGCCGTGGGGGACACGGGTGCGTGGTGCGAGGTCACGTGCGCGATGACATCGCCGAGAGTGCGGCTGTGGGCAGGTGCGGGGTCGGCGCGGCCGTGGGTGCGTCGTCAGGTATCCAGAAGCGGGCGGTAGTCGCGAACTCGTATCCGCTGAGCCGTCGGCGGACTCGGGCACCCGGCTCGTGGATGTCGCCCGGGGACGGCTAGGTGATGAGGGCACGTCCCGTTCCGCACACCGCGATCGCCCAGAGCACGCTGGTGAACGTGCCGATGATGAATTGTTCCGACGCGTGCGGTTCGCGCAGCTCGGGGTAGCGGGCCAGTCCCTTGACCGCCAGGACGACGGCGATGCCCTCCGGCCAGCCCGCGAGGATCGAGGCCGCGACGGCGGCACGCTCGAGGAGTCCGATGATCCGTCCGCCGCGCAGCGGCCCGGCGTCGGGCCGCTGGTCGGATCCGGCGTCCGGTTGGCGGCGCGCGATGCGGAACGCGGCGAGCACGAGGGGTGCCCCGCCGGTGGTGGCGGCCGCGACGCACAGTACGAGGGTCGCGGCGAGCGCGAAGCCCGTGACCGGGGTGGTGGCGGAGGCGGCGAGCGCGGCGACGGCCAGGGCGAGCGCGACCACGATCGGCGCCGCCCACTGCGACATCCAGCGGGGGCTGCGGGGCGCCGCGAGGGCCAGGGGTGCGACGGCGGCGACGCCGAGCGCGATGAGTGCGAGGGTCGTCACGTGTCCGCCTTGCGTAGGAGTCGTTCGGCCAGTCGTCGTCCGGCGGTCTCGACGTGCCAGCCGGCGGTGGAGAGTCGTTGGGAGACCGCCTGTTTGCTGATGCCCAGCGCGCGGGCCGCCTCGGTCTGGGTGGATCCGTGCCGCATCTGTTCGACGGCCTCGCGGCCCTCCTCGGTGCGGCGCGCGACGAGGACCGCGACGAGGGTGAGGGCGGTGTCGGCGTCGGCGGCGCTCTCGGGGTCGGAGCCTTCGACGGCCACCCGCCCGGGGGCGCTCTTGGCGCGGTCGACGGCGACCCGTGCGGATTCGAACGCGGGGCCGCGACCGGCCCGGGTCTCGGCGGGGAGGGGTTCTTCGACGGGTCCGGCGCCGATGCCGATGCTCCAGTGTTCGCGTCCGACGAGGTCGAGTGCGAGGTCGACGACGGTGGCCGGGTCCGCGACGACGGCCTGGACCTCGTCGCCGGCGGTCCGCTGGAACGGGCGGACGAGGTCACGGTTCGCGAATTCGGTGAGGAGTTGGGCGACGCGGTCGACGTCGCGGCGGCTTCCGCGCTGGTCGACCGTCAACACGAACATGGGTCAAGGTTAGAAACTAGATATTAATATGTCAAGACTCAAAGCTTGACTAGCTGGGTTCAAGGCTGGGCTATTGACTCGTCCTCGGCGGGGCGGTCGACGGCCACGTCCGGCATCGTGTCGCCGGAACCGTCCAGCGGCCGCCGGGAGTCCACCACCAGCCCGGCGATTCCGATGACGATGCACACCGCGGACAGCACGAGAAGTCCCGGCTTCGTCTCCCCGGTGAGGGCGTCGCCGAGAACGACGATGCCGACGGTCCCCGGCAGCACACCGACCACCGTGGCCAGCACGTACGGGACCAGCCGGATCGAGGACACCCCTGCGCAGTAGTTCACCACGGAGAACGGGACGAACGCGATCAGTCGCAGTGAACCGACGGCGAGCCAGCCGCGCCGGGCGATCCGCTCGTCCACCCGGCGGATCGTCGGATTGGAGATGCGCTGCCACACCACGTCCCGGCCGACGGCGCGCACCAGGTAGAGGGCGAGCACCGCACTCACCGTCGATGCCAGCACTGCGATCGCGATGCCCAGCCACGCACCGAACAGCAGACCGGCACTCAGCGTGAACACCGTGCGGGGGAACGGGAACACCGTCACGAGCGCGTGCACGGCGAAGAAGACGAGCGGGAAGGCTGGCCCGACCGACCGCGCCCATTCCCGCACCTGCAGCACGGACGGGTGCGGGGCCAGCAGCGCCACGACGACCAGCGCGACTGCCAGTACGGCGACGCCGATCACCCTGCGGTCTCCGAGGCGTCTCTTCACAGGGCATCAGGCTACCCGGGTGACCGGGGCGGGGCGCCGTGAGCGCCGGTCAGGACAGGCGTCGGCGCCCGGTCACGGTCGCCTCGACGCAGATCCGCCCGCCCGAGGTCCCGGCCACCCGGGCCACCGCCACCGAGCGGCCCGCCCTGACCACGTCCGCGGTGAACGTCGTGTCGCGGTCGAGGGGAATCGGGCGGAAATAGTTGATCCGCACGGACGCCGTGTCCATATCCGCGCCGGCCCGGCTCAGGGCCGCGTTCGCCGCGAGGTCCATCGCGCACCCCTGGACGCCGCCGTGCATGAACCCGAGTTTGTTCGCAACCAGCGGGTTGGCCGGCACCACGACCCGCACGTCGGGTCCGTCCTCGATCCGCCCGCCGATCCAGTCGAGCGGCGCGACCCCCGGTTCCGGGAAGTCGAGGAGGGCCGACCCGTCCGCGCCCGGCGCCGGCAGGTCCACGAAGTTGCCCCACAGGGTGCCGGTGGCGATCAGGGTGCCCGCCGAGTCGTGGACGCGGGCGGTCGAGGTGCCGCCGTCCGCGGTGAGTGCGAGGAGCCGGCTCTCGGCCTGCAGCGTCGGTCCCTGCCACCGCCGGGGTGTCACGACGTCCACCGACAGCTCGGCCGAGACCAGGCCGTCGCGTGTTCCGCGCCGGTCCCAGACGGTGAATCCCAGGAGATCGTCGAGCAGCACGGCGAGGACGCTGCCGTAGGCGGTCCGGGCGGTATTCGGGGCGAGCGCGCCGATGTCCATGCTCATACGATTGAGGGGTTCGCCGCGGTCGTCGACGTCCCGGGTCGGCGCGCCGAGACCGAACAACCGCTGCGTGGCGGTGCGATCGGTGACCACCGGTTCCTGCGCAATGCTCATGACCTGAGGTTATGCATCGTGTGGTGATCCTCACGATAGGGGGCGCCGAACTGCGGCTAGCATCACAGTCACACAATGTATTGATCGATCGCTCATCAGGGAGAGGAAGCCGACACCGTGTCATTAGCTTCAGAAGCCGAGGAAGCTGCGCGGGCGTACGCCGACTGGCAGCACTCCGTGGCCGGAGTCCTCGCGAAGTCGCGTCGGATCGACGCCGCGGAACTCGGTCCGGAACCCCAGAAGCTCCTCGAGACCGTCACCTACGACGGTGTCACCGTCGCGCCGCTGTACAGCCCGCGCGACGAGCGTCCGGAGCAGCCCCTGCCCGGCACCTTCCCCTACGTGCGTGGCGCGGACGCCACCCGGGACGTGAACGCGGGCTGGCTGGTCAGCGCCCGCTTCGGCGAGGGCGCGGAGGCGGCGGACGTCAACCGCTCCGTCCTGGACGCCCTGGAGAACGGTGTCAGCGCGCTGTGGCTCGCCGTCGGAGGCGCCGACCTTCCGGTCCGGTCGCTGGAGACGGCGCTCGACGGGGTGCTCCTCGACCTGGCCCCGCTGACCCTCGACGCCGGAACGGACGCACCGCTCGCGGGGCGGGCACTGTTCGCGCTGCTCGACGCGCGTGCCGCGGCGGGTGACGGGGTCACCGACCGCACCGCAGTCCGCGTCGACCTCGGGACCGCCCCGCTCACGAGCGCGTTCTCCGGTGCCGCCGACGTCGAACTCGGCGATGCGGTGGCCCTCGCGGCCGAGTCCGCGGCGCGTTCGGAGAGCGTGCGGGCAATCACCGTGGACGGCACCGTGTTTCACAACGCCGGCGCGTCCGACGCCGAGGAACTCGGTGCGGCGATCGCGGCGGGCCTCGAATATCTGCGGGCCCTCACCGAGAGCGGCCTGACCATCGGGCAGGCGCTCGGGCAGCTCGGTTTCCGGTTCTCGGCCACCGACGACCAGTTCCAGACCATCGCCAAGTTCCGGGCGGCGCGGCTGGTGTGGGCGCGGATCGCCCAGGTGTGCGGCGCCTCCGACTTCGGCGGCGCCCCCCAGCACGCGGTCACCTCGGCCGCGATGATGGCGCAACGCGATCCATGGGTGAACATGCTCCGCACGACGCTCGCCGCGTTCGGTGCCGGTGTCGGCGGCGCGGACGCCGTCACGGTACTGCCGTTCGACGCCGCACTGCCCGCCGGGGCGCTGGGTGTGTCGAAGACCTTCGCCGCCCGCATCGCCCGCAACACCCAGCTGCTGCTGCTCGAGGAGTCGCATCTCGGCCGGGTGCTCGACCCGGCGTCCGGGTCGTGGTACGTCGAGGACCTCACCCAGCAGGTGGCGGCCAAGGCGTGGGAGTTCTTACAGCAGATCGAGGCGGCGGGCGGCTACGTCGCCGCGCTCGATGCCGGTCTGATCGGCGACCGGATCGCGTCCACCCGCGCCCAACGTGATTCGGACATCGCGCACCGCAAGACCACCGTCACCGGGGTCAACGAGTTCCCGAATCTCGCGGAAGCCCCGCTGCCCGCGGGCGCCGCCGAGACCGGGAGCGTCGCCCGGTACGCCGCGGCGTTCGAGGCGCTGCGGGACCGTTCCGACGCCTACCTGGCGGCGCACGGGGCGCGACCCGCCGTCTTCCTGGCCCCTCTCGGCCCCGTCGCTGAGCACAACGTGCGGACCACGTTCAGCACGAACCTGCTGGCGTCGGGCGGCATCGAGGCCCGCAATCCCGGTCCCCTCGCCATCGGTGACGGCAGCATCGCCGCCGCCGCGAAGGACTCCGGCGCCGGTATCGCGGTGATCTGCGGTACCGACAAGCGGTACGCCGCCGAAGCCACCGCCGCGGTGGAGGAACTGCGCGCGGCCGGTGTCGGCATCGTGCTGCTCGCCGGCCCGGAGAAGGTCGTCGCCGACGCGGACGGCTCCGCCCGGCCCGACGGATTCGTCACCGCCCGTATCGACGCAGTCTCGGTCCTGTCCGGCCTGCTCGACACCATCGAGAGCTCGAGTGACTCCTCGGGCGACACAGGGAGCAAGAAGTGACTACTCGCGAGGTCAAGCACGCGATCGGCAGCTTCGCCGACGTGCCACTGGAGGATCCGCAGTTTCCGCAGCCGTCCGCCCCGACCCCGGAGCAGACGGACGAGCTGATCGCATCCGCCGCGGCCGCCAACCACTACAGCCCCGAACAGGTGGTGTGGTCCACCCCCGAGGGCATCGACGTCAAACCCGTCTTCACCAAGGCCGACCGCGACGCCGCCGAGGCCGAGGGCTACCCGGTGGGCAGTTTCCCGGGCGCCGCACCGTTCGTGCGCGGACCGTACCCCACCATGTACGTGAATCAGCCGTGGACGATCCGCCAGTACGCGGGCTTCTCCACCGCCGCCGAATCCAACGCCTTCTACCGCCGCAACCTCGCGGCCGGGCAGAAGGGTCTGTCGGTGGCGTTCGACCTGGCGACGCACCGCGGCTACGACTCCGACCATCCACGGGTGCAGGGTGACGTCGGCATGGCCGGGGTGGCGATCGACTCGATTCTGGACATGCGTCAGCTGTTCGACCACATCCCGCTCGACAGCGTCAGCGTCTCGATGACCATGAACGGTGCGGTGCTGCCGATCCTCGCGCTGTACGTCGTGGCCGCCGAGGAGCAGGGTGTCGCCCCGGAGCAGTTGGCCGGAACCATTCAGAACGACATTCTGAAGGAGTTCATGGTCCGCAACACCTACATCTATCCGCCGAAGCCGTCGATGCGGATCATCTCCGACATCTTCGCGTACACCAGCGCGAAGATGCCGAAGTTCAACTCGATCTCCATCTCCGGTTACCACATCCAGGAGGCCGGGGCCACCGCCGACCTGGAGCTGGCGTACACCCTCGCGGACGGTGTCGAGTACATCCGTGCCGGCCTCGACGCCGGCATGGAGATCGACAAGTTCGCGCCCCGGTTGTCGTTCTTCTGGGCGATCGGCATGAACTTCTTCATGGAGGTCGCGAAGCTGCGGGCGGGTCGCCTGCTGTGGAGTGAACTGGTCGCGAAGTTCGAACCGAAGTCCGCGAAATCGTTGTCGCTGCGCACCCACTCGCAGACGTCGGGCTGGTCGCTGACCGCGCAGGACGTCTACAACAACGTGGCCCGCACATGTGTCGAGGCGATGGCGGCGACGCAGGGGCACACCCAGTCGCTGCACACCAACGCCCTCGACGAGGCCCTCGCGCTGCCGACGGACTTCTCCGCCCGCATCGCCCGCAACACCCAGCTGCTGCTGCAGCAGGAGTCGGGGACCGTCCGTCCCATCGACCCCTGGGGCGGATCGCACTACGTCGAGTGGCTCACCCACCAGCTGGCGAACCGGGCCCGCGCACACATCGCCGAGGTCGAAGAGGCCGGCGGCATGGCGCAGGCGATCAGCGAGGGCATCCCGAAGCTGCGGATCGAGGAGGCCGCGGCCCGCACGCAGGCCCGCATCGACTCCGGCCGGCAGCCGCTGGTCGGCGTCAACAAGTACGTGCCGGACGAGGCCGACGAGATCGAGGTCCTCAAGGTCGAGAACTCGCGGGTCCGCAAGGAGCAGCTCGAGAAGCTGGACCGGCTGCGCGCCGACCGCGACTCGGACGCCGTCGAGGCGGCGCTCGCCGAACTGAGCCGCGCCGCGGCCACCACGGAGGGCGGCATGGAGAACAACCTGCTGGCCCTGGCGATCGATGCGGCCCGCGCGAACGCGACGGTCGGCGAGATCTCCGAGGCGCTCGAGAAGGTGTACGGGCGTCACCAGGCCGAGATCCGGACCATCAGCGGTGTGTACCGGGACGAGGCCGGAAAGGTCGACAACATCAACAAGGCAACGGAACTCGTCGAGAAGTTCGCGGAGGAGGAGGGCCGGCGTCCCCGTGTCCTCATCGCCAAGATGGGGCAGGACGGCCACGACCGCGGCCAGAAGGTGATCGCCACGGCCTTCGCGGACATCGGATTCGACGTGGACGTGGGACCGCTGTTCCAGACCCCGGAGGAGGTCGCCAACCAGGCGGCCGACAACGACGTCCACGTGGTCGGTGTGTCGTCGTTGGCCGCAGGTCACCTCACGCTGGTGCCTGCGCTCCGGGAAGCCCTCGCCGCAGT
This sequence comes from Rhodococcus sp. IEGM 1351, assembly GCF_030056875.1. Classification (NCBI taxonomy): domain Bacteria; kingdom Bacillati; phylum Actinomycetota; class Actinomycetes; order Mycobacteriales; family Nocardiaceae; genus Rhodococcus; species Rhodococcus sp. IEGM 1351. The sequence continues at coordinate 9,531 of NZ_JASHKU010000037.1, forward strand.
GGGACGTCCCGACATCATGATCGTGGTCGGGGGCGTCATCCCGCCCGGCGACTTCGCCGAACTGTACGAGGCGGGTGCCGCCGCGATCTTCCCACCCGGGACGGTCATCGCGGACGCCGCCAGCGGCCTGCTCGAGAAGCTGGCCGCGCAGCTCGGCCACGACCTGACGGGCACCCCGGAATAACATGGGGCGGCCTCCAGTCGACATCGATGCCCTCGCCCAGGCCGTGCGCGCCAATCAGCGCGCCGGCCTGGCGAAGGCCATCACCCTGGTCGAGTCCACCCGCACCGACCACCGGGAGGCGGCGCAGCGGCTGCTGCTCGAGCTGCTGCCGGAATCGGGGAAGGCGCACCGGGTCGGGATCACCGGTGTGCCCGGCGTCGGGAAGTCCACGTTCATCGACGCGCTCGGGATGCACCTGATCGGGCAGGGGCACCGGGTGGCGGTCCTGGCCGTCGACCCGTCGTCGACGCGCACGGGCGGGTCGATCCTCGGCGACAAGACGCGGATGGCGCGTCTGACCGTCGAGAAGGACGCCTACATCCGGCCGTCACCGACGTCGGGCACCCTCGGCGGTGTCGCGAAGGCGACCCGCGAGACGATCGTGCTGCTCGAGGCCGCCGGATTCGACGTGATCCTCGTCGAGACGGTGGGTGTCGGGCAGTCCGAGGTGACGGTCGCGAACATGGTGGACTGCTTCTGCTTCCTCACCCTGGCCCGCACCGGCGACCAGTTGCAGGGCATCAAGAAGGGTGTCCTCGAACTCGCCGACCTCGTCGCCGTGAACAAGGCGGACGGCAAACACGAGCGGGAGGCGAAGGGGGCCGCCCGGGAACTCGCGGGTGCGCTGCGGCTGATCTACCCGCACGACGCCGTCTGGACGCCGCCGGTGATCACGATGAGCGGTCTCGAGGGTGTCGGTCTCGAGGACTTCTGGAACACCGTCTGCCGGCACCGTGAGGTGCTGACCGCGGCCGGGCAGTTCGAGGAGAACCGGCGCCGGCAGCAGGTGGACTGGACGTGGACGATGGTCAACGACCAGCTGCTGCGCCGGCTCGCGTCCAACACCCGGGTCAAGGCGATCCGCGGCGAGATCGAACAGCGGGTGCGGGACGGTTCCCTGACGGCGGCCCTGGCCGCCGCCGAGATCCTCGACGCGTTCGACGGCCCGGACGCGTCAGCCGACTGATTTCGCGAAGCGCCCGACCCGGTCGACGAGATCGTCGAAGAACGCGGCCGGGTCGGTGCTCACCGCGATGTCGACGTTGGGTTCCCGGTTCCAGTGACCCACCCAGTCGGCGACCGTGGCGCCCCGGGTGAGCCGGCCGTGCAGTTCGACGTCGACCGTAGCGGGTCGGGTGCGGGCGATCGCCGGGTTCAACGCCACCGCCGCCGCGAACGGGTCGTGCATGTGCGCCAGGAAACCCTGGTCGTGGGTGCGGTGAAAGTCCATGTAGAACCGGATGGCGTCGGACAGGTGCCGGATCACCGGGTTGGAGGCGGTCGAGCGCACCTGCGGTCCGTCGTCGGGGGAGATGATCTCGGCGGGTGCGCTTCCCGCCGCCTCCGCCAGCCGCCGGACGTGGTCCGGTGTCATCTCGATCGTCTCGGTGACGTCCAGTCCGCACAGGATCGGACGCCGGCCCTCCGGCAGCCCGGAGAACGCGTCGAACACCTCCTTGGCCGCCTCCGGATCTACCGACACGTTCCATTCACCGGTGGGGGTGGTGTTGCCGGGGTGGTTGAACGCCCCACCCATCACGACCAGTCGCCGCAGCAACCGGGGCAGTGCGGGTTCCTCGCGGATCGCGAGGGCCAGGTTCGTCAGCGGCCCGGTCACCAACCCGGTCAGCTCGCCGGGGTGGGTGCGGACCAGATCGACCCACAGGGTGGTGGCGTCCCGCTCCGACAGCGACCGCCCGGACGGGGGGAGGACGGCGTACCCGATGCCCTGGGGTCCGTGCGTGTCCTCGGTGGTGCGCAGCGGGCAGTCCAGCGGCACCCGGGCGCCGAGCGCCACCTCGATGTCGGGTGCGCCGCACAGGGCGAGCCAGTTCAGGTTGTTCGCCGCGACCTGCTCGACGGGCACGTTCCCCGCGGTGCTGGCGATGCCGGCGATCTCCGCCTCGGGACTGGCCAGCAGGTACAGCAGCGCGAGGGAGTCGTCGATGCCGGTGTCGACGTCCACGATCAGCCGCTGCCTGCTCACGCCGTCACCACCGTCGGCCGGTGGTGCACGGGGAACGCGACCGACCGGGCGATGAAGCACCTCGCGTGCGCCCGGGCGTGCAGCGACTCGGCGCGCGCGGCCATCGCCGTATCCGCGACGGTCACCGTGGGATGCAGCACGACCTCGGTGAACTCGCCCGCCCCGTCCGGGTGTTCGACCATCGTGCCCGTCGGGTCGTCCCGGTAGTCGACGACGACCACACCGGCCGCGGCGGCCAGGCCCAGATACCAGAGCATGTGGCACTGCGACAGCGACGCGACGAGCAGTTCCTCCGGATTCCAGCGGGTGGCATCGCCGCGGAACGACGGGTCCGCGCTGCCCGGCAGATCGGGTTTCCCGGCCGCCGCGATCACGTGGTCGCGGTCGTAGGCGTCCGGGCCCGACGTTCCCGCGCCGCGGTTGCCGGTCCAGGTGACCGTCAGCGTGTAGTCGTGTGTGCTCACCCGACCATTCTTCACGGCTGCGCGATGAGTTTCGCCGGCGGGCACGGTCTGCCTACGTAGAGCACGACACGGCGACCGGAGGAGACGGACATGGCACGGGACACGGCACCGGACTGGGTCGCAGGGGAGCGGCGCGACCTGGCGTCGATGCTGGCGCGACTGACGCCGGAGCAATGGGACGCGCCGTCGCTGTGCGCGGGGTGGCGCAGCCGGGAGGTGATCGCGCACATCACCATGCCGTACCGCCTGTCGACGCCGCGGATCCTGCTGAAGATGGTGAAGGCGCGCGGCAACTTCAACCGGATGTCGGACGCGCAGGCCCGCGAGGACGCACGGACCCTGACCGCCGACGCGCTGCTGCACACCCTGGAGGAGAACGTCGCGCACCCGTGGAAGCCGCCGGGCGGCGGCTTCGAGGGGGCACTGTCCCACGACGTGATCCACGGTCTCGACGTGTCGGTGGCGCTCGGCCTGGGCAGGCGGGTCCCGGACGACAGCCTCGACCGGGTCCTCGGCGGCGTCGGCCCGAAGCACGTCAAGTACTTCGGCACCGACCTGGCGGGCGTGCAGCTGACGGCGGACGACCGCGCCTGGACCTACGGTGCGGGCGCGCCGCTGCGCGGTTCCGCCCAGGACCTGCTCCTCGTGCTGTGCGGACGCCGGTTGCCGCCGGGACATCTGACCGGGGAACCGAGCCCGCGGTTCACGGCGACGGTGTGACACCGGACCAGCCGGGGGTGTCGCCACCCCAGGGCCGGGCCGGGAACGGGTAGTCGTCGAATTCGGCCAGGGCGGGACGGGCGGTCACCACGTCGCCGTGCGCGGTGAGGCACCGGGGCCCGGGCACCGCGGCCGGCGGCGGATCCTCGGATCGGCCGTCCGCGGCCAGCAGCCACGCGCCGGTGCGGGCGAGTGACACGTCGACGGAGCGGCCGCACCCGTCGACGTGCCCCGCGGCGAGGGCGTCGACGATGCCGGCGGCGAGCAGATAGCCGGTCGCGTGGTCGAGTGCCTGCGCGGGCAGCGCGCCAGGGGTGTCGTCGCCCTCGATCGTCGCGATCCCCGACGCCGCCTGGACGATGCTGTCGAAGCCGCGGCGGTGCGCCCAGGGGCCGGAGCCGCCCCACGCGCACACCCGTCCCCGCACCAGATGGTCGGGGGCATCGTCGAGTAGACCGTCCAGCGCGCCCGGCCGGTACCCGGTGACGACGACGTCCGCCTCGGCGAGCAGGCTGTCCCACACCAGCCTGCCGTCGGCGGACCGCAGATCGAGCAGCGCGGACCGCTTGCCCTGCCCGGTGTCGAGGTGCTGCACGACGATCTCGGGGATCGCCGGCGGATCGATCCGCAGCACCTCGGCGCCGAGCAGCGCCAGCGTGCGGGTGGCGACCGGACCGGCGATCACCCGGGTCAGGTCGAGGACCTTCACCCCCGCCAACGGCCCCCGGGCGGGTTCCCGGTGGGAGCGTTGCTTTGTCCCGGGACGGGAGCTCGCGGCGTGCACGACGGTGGACACGAGGTCGCCGGACGCCGCGGCCGCACCCTGCGGGCTCGCCGCCCACTCCGCCGCGGTCCGCACGCGCACGGCGATGGCCTGCGCCGCGGCGGCACGGTCCTCGACGTCGGCGGCGGTCAGGTTCCCGACCCGGGCGGCCACCCTGTCGCGGCCGGCGTCCTCGAGGAGGTCGAGTGCCGCCAGCAGTCTCGCGCGGTGATGCGGGTAGTTGGCGTGGGTCCGCACCCAGCCGTCCGCGGCCACGAAGAACCCCGACAGCTCCGCGAAACCGGACACCGGGGCGCCCGACACCCGCAGCAGCCGGTCGCTCGCGAACGAGGCGGCGATCCGCTCGGGATCGAGCCGCCACGGCCGGGGAGCGCGGTCCACCGCGCTGTCGAACCGGTCGACGGCACCGGTGAGCGCGGCTACCGAACCGGCCGCCAACGTGAGGACGGGGAGGCGGGCCGCCAGGTAATCACCGGGGAGTTCGGTCTGCGTGACGATCTCGGCACAGTAGCGGTCGTAGCCCGGGAGAGTCATGGGCTCACGGTAGCGAGCAACCGGCGGCACCGGTCACGCAATGCGGCACGAAGCGGTGCGGCGCGGGCGGCCAGCGCCGACTGCTCCCGGACGTACTCGGCGCGGCCGTGCGGGGTCTCGATCGGGATCGGGGTGTACCCGTAGGCGGTCAGGTCGTACGGGCTGGCCCGCATGTCGAGTTCCCGTGCGGCGAGCGCCAGCTCGAAGCAGTCGACGGTCAGGTCCGAGTCGATCATCGGCGCCAGCTTGTAGCAGTACTTGTACAAATCCATGGACGCGTGCAGGCACCCGGGCTGTTCCCGCCCGAGCTGGTCTTCGCGGGTCAACGGCTCACTGTTCCGCGGTTCGGCGGCGGGGGTGAAGAACCGAAACGCGTCGTAGTGGGTGCAGCGCAGGTGCAGCGACTCCACGACGGAGTCGGTGCCGCCCGGCCCGAGCCGCAGCGGGATGCTGTCGTGCCGAACCTCGTCCGATCGGTAGACCATCGCCCACTCGTGCAGGCCGAAGCAGGACAGGTGGGTGGGACGCGCGGCGGTCGCCTCCATCAGTCGTGTGGTGAAGGAGACCGTGTCCGAGCGGCGCTGCAGGAACTCCGGGTCGACGGTGACCCCGGCGTCGGTGCGGTGATACCCGCGGAGTTCGGCGTACTCGTCCCCGCCGGCGAGGACCGTTCCCCACCCGGGGTGCCAGCGCAGCAGCTGATTCGGCCGGTAGCTGTAATAGGTGAAGAGGAAGTCGATCACCGGGTGGGTCTCGCCGCGTTCCCGGCGCTCCAGGTGCGGTCCGATCAGTGCGGACACCCTCGCCCGGTGCCGGTCGCGGCGAGGGATCCACTCCGACGCATCCAGAACGTCCATCCGATCAGCTCGTTCGCTGTCCCGGATTGACGCCGTTGACGCGGTGGGTGCCGTCGCGGACGGTGCCCACGTATTCCTCGACGAGGTCCTCGAGGGCGACGATGCCGACGATCTGCCCGGACGGGTCCGCTGCCGCCCCCAGATGGGAGCTGGCGCGGCGCAGACTCGCCAGGGCCTCCGCGAGCGGGGTGGTGGTCGACATGCACGGCAGCGGACGGATGTCCGACCGCGGGATCACGGTGTCGGGTCCGGCCTCCTCGTCGAGGATGTCGTCGAGCACGTCCTTGAGGTGCAGGTACCCGACGAGTGAGCCGTCGTCGGCGCGCACCGGGTATCGGGAGTACCCGGTCTCGACGACGGCCTGCTCGATGGCGCCGAGCCGGGTTCCGCCCTCCGACAGGGGGATGGTCCGGGCCTTGTCGAGGGGGATCATCACCTCGCTGACCGTGCGGTCGGTGGTCTCCAGCGCCTGGGTGAGCCGACGGTGTTCTTCCGCGTCGATCAGTCCCTCGGAACGGGATTCGCCGATCATCTCGGACAGTTCCACCGCCGACACGGTGACGTCGAGTTCGTCCTTCGGCTCCACCCGCAGCAACCGCAGCGTCAGGTTGGCGCACAGGTTGTAGAAGGAGATCAGCGGGCGGGCCAGCTTGATGAACAGCAGGTGCACCGGGACCAGCAGCATCGCCGTCCGCTCCGGGCCCGCGAGTGCGATGTTCTTCGGCACCATTTCACCCAGCAGGATGTGCAGCACCACGACCAGCGCCAGCGAGATCGTGAACGCCACCGGGTGCAGCAGCCCGGCGGGCAGGCCGACCGCGTGGAGCGGGACCTCGAGGAGATGCGCGATCGCCGGTTCGGCGACCTTGCCGAGCAGGATCGAGCAGATGGTGATGCCGAGCTGCGCGGCCGCGAGCATCAGCGACAGGTTCTCGCCCGCCGTGATCACGGTGCGGGCACGTTTCTTGCCCTGCGACTCCAGGGCCTCGAGCCGGTCGCGGCGGGCCGAGATCAGCGCGAACTCGGCGCCGACGAAGAAGGCGTTGCCCCCGAGCAGCACGAAGGTGAGCAGCACACCGAAGAGGTCACTCATCGTCGTCCTCCTCGCTGTCGGTGTGGGCGGTCTCGTCGGGCTTCGGGGTGAGCAGCACCCGGTCGATGCGCCGGCCGTCCATGTGGGTGACGGTGGCGACCCACCGGCCGCCGGGGTCGTGCGCGCCCTCGGGCAGTGGGAGTTCGACCTCGTCGCCCTCGTCGGGAATCCGGCCGAGTTCGGTGAGGACGAGTCCGCCGAGGGTTTCGTACTCGCCGTCGGGTGCGGTGTAGCCGGTGGTGTCGGAGACCTCGTCGACGCGGAGCAGCCCGGAGCAGGACCAGCCGTCACCGACCCGCTGGACGTCGATCTCGGATTCGTCGTGCTCGTCGCGGACGTCGCCGACGATCTCCTCGATCAGATCCTCCATCGTGACCATCCCGGCGGTGCCGCCGTATTCGTCGACGACGAACGCGACCTGCATGCCGTCGGACCGGATCCGCTCCATCAGGGCGTCACCGTCCAGGCTGGAGGGCACCACCGGGACCTTCTGGGCGAGCGAGTTGAGGCGGGCGGTGCGGCGGCGATGGGCGGGCACCGCGAACGCGTGTTTGATGTGGACGATGCCGACGGCGTCGTCCAGGTCCCCGTCGACGACGGGGAAGCGGGAGAACCCGGTGCGGGAGGCGGTGTCGATCAGGTCGGCGACGGTGTCCGTGGTGGACAGGGTCTCGATCTTCACGCGCGGGGTCATCAGTTCCTCCGCGGTGCGTTCCCCGAACCGCAACGAGCGGTTCACCAGCAGCGCCGTGCCCTTGTCGATGGCGCCGCGCTGCGCGGACGTCCGCACGAGCGACCCGAGCTCCTGCGGGGACCGCGCCGACCGCAGTTCCTCGGCCGGTTCGATGCCGAGGCGGCGCACCAGCCAGTTCGCGGATCCGTTGAGCCCGTTGATGGCCCACTTGAAGATGAGTGAGAACGCGGCCTGCATGCCAGCCGTCGCACGTGCCGTGGGCAGGGGGTGGGCGATGGCGAGGTTCTTCGGCACGAGTTCGCCGAACACCATCGAGAACGAGGTGGCGAGGACGAGGGCGATCACCAACGACGTTGCCGCGGCAGCGGATTCGCTGAACCCGATCGCGGACAGCACCGGGGTGATGAACCGGGCGAGGACCGGTTCGGACAGGTAACCGGTGATCAGCGTGGTGATGGTGATGCCGAGCTGCGCCCCGGACAACTGGAAGGACAGGGTGCGGTGGGCGTGCTGCACCTGCCGGGCCCGGCGGTCACCGTCGCGGGCGTGCGAGTCGACGGTGCTGCGTTCGAGGGCGGTGAGGGAGAACTCGGCCGCCACGAACAACGCGGTGCCAGCGGTCAGGGCGAGAAAGCCGAGCAGAGCGAGAATGCTGAGCGCGATGTCCATCGGTCATCGCCGCCGAGCTGAGGAACAGGGGTCGCCGGGTTTGTCACCCGGCTCGCTAGAGGAGCCCTCCGAACCGGCGGAATCGGAATCCGATTCCACGGAGCAGGAGGCGACGGCACTCCCGGAGACGGCGGGTGGGGCGCTTGCTTCGTGTGTGGGTGCCGCGGGCACCGGAGTCCTCTCGTTCGGCCTCGACGGCCCGGACGGGTCCGGCGCCGAGAACTGGTGTGGTTGAGCGACCCATGATACCGGTGGATGTCCGGTTCCGTGGAACAGGACACCCACCGGCACATCAGGATGCGGTCGTCACCAGCCGGCCGGCAGCGGGCGACCCTCGGCGAACCCGGCGGCGGACTGCACACCGAGAACGGCCCGCTCGTGCAGTTCCGCCAGCGTCCGCGCGCCCGCGTACGTGCAGGTGCTGCGCACACCCGAGCAGATGTGGTCGATCAGGTCCTCGACGCCGGGGCGGTCCGGGTCCAGCCGCATCCGGGAACTCGAAATACCCTCCTCGAACAGGCCTTTCCTGGCCCGGTCGAACGCGGTATCCGTGGCGGTGCGCGCCGCGACCGCACGCTTGGAGGCCATGCCGAAGCTTTCCTTGTACGCGTTGCCGGACTGGTCCACCCGCAGGTCGCCGGGTGATTCGTAGGTGCCCGCGAACCACGACCCGATCATCACGTTCGACGCGCCCGCGGCGAGGGCGAGAGCGACGTCGCGGGGGTGACGGACACCTCCGTCGGCCCACACGTGCGCACCCATCGCGCGGGCCTGGGTGGCGCATTCCTCGACGGCGGAGAACTGCGGCCTGCCCACCCCGGTCATCATCCGGGTGGTGCACATCGCGCCCGGTCCGACACCGACCTTCACGATGTCGGCGCCCGCGTCGATCAGGTCCCGGGTGCCGGCGGCGGACACGACGTTGCCGGCGACGAGCGGGACACCGAGGTCGGCCTTCTTCAATGCACCGAGCACGTCGATCATCTTCTGCTGGTGGCCGTGCGCGGTGTCGACGACCAGCAGGTCGGCCCCCGCGTCCACCAGGGCGCGCGCCTTCGCGGCGACGTCGCCGTTGACGCCGACGGCCGCGGCGATCCGCAGCTTCCCGTTGCCGTCGACGGCGGGCTGGTAGATGCCGTCCCGGATGGCGCCGGTGCGGGTGAGGACCCCGGCGAGGGTGCCGTCGGGGTGGACGATGACGGCGAGGGAGTCGTGTTTGCCCTCGAGGAGTTCGAACACCTCCCGCGGTGACGCGGAGTCGGGGGCGGTGACGAAGTCGGTGAGCGCCACCGAGCGCAGTCGCGCGAACCGGTCGACGTCCGTGCAGGAGGCCTCGGTGACGACACCGACGGGGCGGTCGTTCTCGACGACGACCACGGCGCCGTGCGCCCGCTTCGGCAGCAGCGCCAGGGCGTCGGACACGGCGGCGTCGGGGCCGAGTGTGACCGGGGTGTCGGCGACCAGATGCCTGCTCTTGACGAACGACACGGTCTCCGCGACGGCAGGCGCCGGAAGGTCCTGGGGGAGAACCACCAGACCGCCGCGGCGGGCGACCGTTTCCGCCATGCGGCGTCCCGAGACCGCCGTCATGTTGGCGACGACGATCGGGATGGTGGTGCCCGACCCGTCCGAGGTGGCCAGGTCGACGTCGAATCGCGAGGTGACCTCGGTGCGGTTCGGCACCAGGAACACGTCGTCGTACGTCAGGTCATAGGGAGGGCGATGCCCGTCGAGGAACTGCACATGTCAGGACGATACCGGGGAAGTTGCGGTGGTGTCGGATGTCCGCTGGGCCTGCGACCTGGACAGTCCGATCGTGGCCACCAGCATCACCGCGACCGCGCAGCCGACCACCACGAGTCCGGGGCCCGACACCCGCAGCCGCTCGTCGAGGACGGTCATGCCGAGGAAGACGGCGGCGAGTGGTTCGGCGATGGTCAGTGCGGGCAGCGACGCGGACAGCGGACCCACCTGGAACCCGCGCTGCTGCAGATACACCCCGACCAGGCCGGCGGCGACGAGCGCCCACGCCTGCCAGCTGCTCAGCACCGCCCACAGCCCGCGGGGCACCAGTTCGACGACGTACTTGGTGAACGCGACCGCCACCCCGTACAGGATGCCGCCCGCCCCACCGAGCAGCAGCGCCCGCCATCCGGGGTCGATCTTCGACATCCCCGCGGCGGCCGCGACCGCCACCACGGCGAGGAGGATGCCGAGCGGCACCACCCATTCGCGGAACGGGGCGTCGATGTTGCCCTCGGTGGGGTCGCCGATCACCAGGAAGACCGCGAGCGCGACAGCCAGTGCGACGGCGAGGGCCCAGGTGGTGCGGCTGAGCCGGTACCCGGAGAACTTCGCCGACAACGGCAACGCGAACAGCAGCGCCGTCACCAGCAGCGGCTGCACCACGAGCACCGACCCGAGCGCCAATGCCACCGCCTGCATCGCGTACCCGCCGCCGTCCCCGACGAAGCCGGCCCACCAGCGGGGACTGCGCAGCAGAGTGGTCATCAACGCGGCGTCCTCGGGGACCGCGGACGCCGCACTCTGCTGGGCGACCGACGCGCACGCGAACAGCAGCGCCGCGATCAGCGCGCACACGATCGACGCGAACGGCAGGGACATGCCTCTCAGTGTGCCCCGCGGTTGCGGTGTCCGTGCGGAGTTGACGCAGGTCCGGGTTTCCGGCCGCGTCGGGCACCCGCCCGCGGTGCTCCGCCGTCCCCGGGCCGGCCGCGGCGGGCCGGGCGACCGCCGGTGTCGTGCGCCTGCCTGCCCTTCTTCGGGGTGTCCTGCGCCGGTGCCCGGGTGTCGGGTGCGGGGACCGCCTTCCCGGTGGGGCGGCGGGCGCCGGTGATCTCGGCCAGCACCGTGTCGCCGGGCCGCACCCGCACGCCGTCCACCTCGATCCCGGCCTTGCGGGTCAGCTTCTCCACCTCGGCGCGTTCGTCCTCGGTGACGAGGGTGACCACCACACCGGACTCGCCGGCGCGGGCGGTGCGGCCCGCGCGGTGCAGGTAGTCCTTGGGGTCGGCCGGGGGGTCGACGTGGACGACGAGTGAGATGTCGTCGACGTGGATGCCCCGCGCCGCCACGTCGGTGGCGACCAGGACGGGGGTGGTGCCGTCGGCGAACGATTCGAGGGTGCGGGTGCGGTTGTTCTGCGCCTTGCCGCCGTGCAGGGCGCCCGCGGAGATGCCGGCTTCGTGGAGTTGCTGCGCGAGCCGGTCCACCCCGTACTTGGTGCGCACGAACATGAGGGTGCGTCCCGCACGTGAACCGATATGTGCCACAACGGATTTCTTGTCGACCCGGTCGACGAACAGCAGGTGGTGGCGCATGGTGCCCACCGACGCGGTGACCGGCGCCGTCGAGTGGGTGACCGGGTCTCGCAGGTACCGGCGGACGAGGGTGTCGACCTCCCCGTCGAGGGTGGCCGAGAACAGCAGCCGCTGACCGCCCGCCGGGGTCTTGTCGAGGATCGTCGTGACCTGCGGCATGAACCCCAGGTCGGCCATGTGGTCGGCCTCGTCGAGGGTCAGCACCGTCACGTCGTCGAGCGACACCGACCCCTGCGCCACGTGGTCGGCGAGGCGTCCCGGCGTCGCGATCAGCAGGTCGACACCGCGCGACAGGATCTCGACCTGACGTTTGATGGGAATCCCGCCGACGACGTTCGCCACCCGCAACCCCACGGACAGCGCCGGCTCGTCCAGCGCGCGCTCGATCTGCAACGCCAGTTCACGGGTGGGCACCAGGACGATGCCGCGCGGGAAGCCCCGCCTGCTGGCGGCGCCCTTGAGCCGCACGAGCATCGGCAGTCCGAACGCGAGGGTCTTCCCGGAGCCGGTCGGGGCGCGGCCCAGAACGTCACGGCCGGCGAGGACGTCGGGAATGGTGGCCGCCTGGATCGGGAACGGCGCCCCGATGCCACCACGGGCGAGGGCATGGGTCATCACCGCGGGGAGACCGAGCGCGAGGAACGTCTCACCCACCGGTGCGGGGGAGGAGAACTCGTCGTCGGGCATATCGAGAAGGCTACCGCCTCCGAGCAGGGGCCTCCGACGCCTCGGCCGTGACGTACACGCGGTACGTCACGGCCGGGGACGGGCAGTCGGCGAGGCTCAGACCTGCACTTCGCTGCGGTCACCGCTCCACAGGGTGTGGAACTTGCCCTCCGCGTCGACCCGCTCGTAGGTGTGGGCGCCGAAGAAGTCGCGCTGCCCCTGCGTCAGGGCTGCGGGCAGCCGCTCCGCGCGCAGGGCGTCGTAGTAGGACAGCGACGACGCGAACGCCGGCACCGGGATCCCGAGCAGCGTGGCGGTGGAGACCACCCGGCGCCAGCTGTCGATGGCCGTCTCGATGGCGTCCCGGAAGTACGGGGCCAGGATGAGGCTCGGCAGCGTCGGGTTCTCGTCGTACGCGTCCTTGATGCGGTTGAGGAACCGGGCGCGGATGATGCAGCCGCCACGCCAGATGGTCGCGAGGTCGGCGGGGTGCAGGTCCCAGTCGTATTCGGCACTACCGGCCGCGATCTGGTCGAATCCCTGCGCGTAGGCCACGACCTTCGACGCGTACAGGGCCTGCCGGATGTCCTCGGTGAACTGGGCGGCATCGGTGGGCTTGTCGGCGAGCACGCCGGACGCCAGCCCGACCGCGGCCTTGCGCTGCTCGCGGGACCCGGACAGGGCGCGGGCGAACACGGCCTCGGCGATCCCGGTGACGGGGACACCGAGGTCGAGCGCGGACTTGACGGTCCAGCGGCCGGTGCCCTTCTGCTCGGCGGCGTCGACGATCACGTCGACGAGCGGCTTGCCGGTCTTGGCGTCCTTCTGCCGCAGCACCTCCGCGGTGATCTCGACGAGGTAGCTTTCGAGGTCGCCGCCGTTCCATTCCGTGAACACGTCGGCGATCTTCCCGGCGTCGTAGCCGAGGGCGGACCCGAGCAGGTTGTACGCCTCACCGATGAGCTGCATGTCGGCGTACTCGATGCCGTTGTGCACCATCTTCACGAAGTGACCGGACCCGTCGGGGCCGATGTGCGTGCAGCAGGGGGTGCCGTCGACCTGCGCGGCGATCGACTCGAGCAGCGGTCCGAGGGCCGCGTAGGACTCCTTCGGTCCGCCCGGCATGATCGACGGGCCGTTGAGCGCGCCCTCCTCGCCGCCGGAGATGCCGGCGCCGACGAAGTGCAGGCCTCGCTCCCGGAGGGAGGCCTCACGGCGGATCGTGTCCGTGTAGAGGGCGTTGCCGCCGTCGATGATGATGTCACCGGGCTCCATCGCCGCGGCGAGTTCCTCGATGACGGCGTCGGTGGGGTCGCCGGCCTTGACCATGATCAGCACGCGGCGCGGCTTCTGCAGCGCGCCCACGAACTCCTCGATCGTCTCGGTGCGGACGAAGTCGCCCTCGCTGCCGTGCTCCTTGATGAGGGCGTCGGTCTTGGCGATGCTGCGGTTGTGCAGCGCGACCGTGTGACCGTGCCGGGCGAAGTTGCGGGCGATGTTCGAGCCCATGACGGCCAGTCCCGTGACGCCGATCTGGGCGCGGGCACCCTCAGTGTTGTCGATAGTCATGGATACAGCATTCCCTCTCGCTCGGCGGTAGTGAAATCGGCGGCTACGAAAACCTCAACCGCCTAAGCCAAACATACGAAGGCCGGCCGTCGCACACGCGACGGCCGGCCTTCTCTCACACTTCGTTATTCGGTTGTCCGATCAGCGATCGATCAGCTGCGTCGCTCACGCCGCGGGCCGTCGAAGCCGTCGTATGAGCGACGATCCGTGCGGCTGCGGAACCCGCCACCGGTCGACGCGGGGCGCCGCTCCGACGCGGCCGCGGGCCGACGGTCGTCGCGACGGAACCCGCCCGCCGCACCGCGGTTGTCGCCGAAGTCGCGGCGCGGTGCGCTGCGGTCGAAGCTGCGCTCGCCGGTACCGCGGTGGCTGTCGCCGCGGTCACCGAAGTCACGGCGCGGGGCGCTGCTGCCGCCGCCGTACTCGCGGCGGGGTGCACTGTCACCGAAGTCGCGGCGCGGGGCCCGATCGGTGAACGTCCGGTTGTCCCGGTCGCCGCGGTAACCGCCGCCACGGTTGTCACCGTCACGCTGCGGGCGGTCGCCCCGGTAGCCGCCGGACCGGTTGTCGGTTTGGTCGCGGCGCGGGCCACGACCCTCGAAGCTGCGACCACCCGACGGACGGTCGCCGAAGCTGCGCTCACCGCGGTCACTGCGATTGCCGCGGTAGCCGCCGCCGTCGCGGCCGGCGTAACCGCCCTCACGGCGGGGTCCGCGGTCGCCGAACTTGCGGTCGCCGCCACGCTCGCCGCGGGAGTAGGTGTCGCGCACCGGTTCTCCGCTGGGCGCCTTGGCGCCGGTGATGCTGGCCAGCTTCTCCGAGCCTGGGGTGACGGGCACGGCGGTGGCGTCGACGCCGGCCATCCCGGTCAGGCGGCGGAACGTGCGCTTCTGGTTGGGGAGCACGATCGCGACGACGGTGCCCTTCTCGCCGGCACGGGCGGTCCGGCCTGCGCGGTGCAGGTAGTCCTTGTGATCGGCGGGCGGATCGACGTGCACGACCAGGTCGATGCCGTCGACGTGGATGCCGCGGGCGGCGACGTCCGTCGCGACGAGCACCGGGGTGCGGCCGTTCTTGAACCGTTCGAGGACACGGGTGCGCTGATTCTGCGCCTTGCCGCCGTGCAGCGCCTCGGCGGCGATGCCCACCGCACGGAGGCGGTCGGTGATGCCCTCGCAGCCGAGCTTGGTGCGGGCGAACATGATCGTGCGGCCGTCGCGGGCACCGATCTCCGCGAGGACGTTGTCCTTCTGGCCGCGGTCGACGAGCAGCACGTAGTGCTCCATCGTGTCGACGCTGGCGCGACCGTCCTCGGTGGAGTGCTGCACGTGGTCGGGCAGGAACTGGCGGACCAGCGACTGCACCTCACGGTCCAGGGTGGCCGAGAACAGGAGACGCTGGCCGTCGGCCCGGGTCTCACCGAGGATCGCCCGGACCTCGGGCAGGAAGCCCATGTCGGCCATCTGATCGGCCTCGTCGAGCGCGGTGATCTCGATCGAGTCGAGGATGCAGGTGCCCTGACGCAGGTGGTCGTTCAGCCGGCCGGGGGTGGCGACGAGGATGTCGACGCCGCGCCGCAGCTGGTCGACCTGCTTGGAGAACGGGGTGCCGCCGACGGCGGGGCGGACGGTCAGGCCCATGGCCCCGGCGTACGAGTTGAGGGAGTCGACCACCTGGAATGCGAGTTCCCGGGTGGGCACGAGCACCAGTGCGCGGGGACGCTTGGGTGCGGGCCGGTCCTCGTGGCGGGACAGGCGGGTGAGCATCGGCAGGCCGAATGCGAGGGTCTTGCCCGATCCGGTCTGTGCGCGGCCGAGGACGTTGGTGCCGGCCAGCGCATCGGGCACGGCCAGCGCCTGGATCGGCGATGGGACGGTGATGGAGTTGCGGGCGAGGGCCTGGACCAGGGGAGCGGGCAGGCCGATCTCGGCGAACGTCACGGTGGCGTTCTGATCAGGGGTTTCGGTCTCGGTCTGCTCTAGTGGGGCAGACGTCGTCTGGACAGCGTTGGTCACGCAAATACCTCTCCGGGCATAGGGCGCGTCGCGGAGCGGGGGCTGTCATGCAGCACGCACAAAGGGACGAGCCAGGGCACATGTCACCTGGTCAATCCATTCGCGGAAGTGCGGGGAATTGGGCTGTGTGCCGTTTCAGTGTTGATGGGCCGCAGTGGCGACCGTCGACCAGTGTACGCGACGGGGCACCCGGTTATCGAATGCGGCGGGTTGTGAGCTGGGTGACTATACGGCGCTGAACAACCGGCTCAGTTCGGTGAGCCAGGGGACGGCGACGGCGATGGTCGGCACCACGAGGATGGCCACCGACGCGGCGTAGGCGGCGAGTGCCACTGGGGTGCCCGCTTCCGAGGAGGACAGGCGCTGCACCCGCAGCAGGGTGCTGGGACCACCCGCGGCCATGGCACCCTTCGGGGCGATCGACCCCGAGCAGGCGACGAGTGCGCGGGCCAGTGCGGTCGGCCCGGTGGCGCGGACGGCGGAGTCGTCGGCCAGCATCTCGACCAGCAACTGCACCGACCCCAGCGCGGACTTGCTGCGCACGACGGTGGGGAAGGCGGCGTTGACGGCGGTGAACGCCTCGAGGACGAGGTCGTGCCGGGCCCGCAGATGGGACCGCTCGTGGGTGAGGATCGCGGTGATCTCGGCGTCGTCGAGGTTGGTGAACGTGCCCTGGCTCAGCACGACCCGCTGGCGGAGACCGGGCAGGCAGTAGGCGATGGGCTCGGTGACGTCGAGGACCCGCAGGTCGGGGGTGCGGGCGAGGGGCGACGACGAGTCGCAGCGGTCGAGGAGGTCGACGAGCATCCGGTGCCGGGCGCGTCTGCGCCGGGTGCGGACCCCGACTTGCACGATCGAGAAGATCAGTTTGGCGCCGACGAGGAGGGTGAGCGCGAAGACCACCACGTACAGCAGCCACAGGGGCAGGCCCAGTGCGTCGATCTCGGCGACCGGTGCCGTGGTGGGGCGCCCGTCCGGTCCGGGGACCAGCAGCTGGCTGGCGATCGCGAGACCCGAACTGAACGCGGACAGAACTGCGGCGAGGGCGATTGCCTGCCACAGCACGAGGGCTGCTCGGGGGGCGCGATGCGGCCATCGGGCACGACTCAGCAGCGCAGGGACAGGCCCTGCGAGAAGAAGTGCGAGTACTCCGAATACCAGCGCGGTGGTGGCGTCCATGTCCTACTCATCATGCATGACGAACGTCAGCCGGCGCGAACGGTTCCCGACTGATTGTCTCCGGTGGACCGCTCCTTGGCCTCGAGCGCGGCGAGGGCCTCGCGGAGCGCGTCGGCCTCGTCGGCGCCGACCTGCCCCACGAAGTGGACGAGTGCGGCGGCGCGACTTCCGGACTTGTCGGCCTGCTGCAGGGCGTCCACCATGAGGCTCGCGACGAGTTCCTCGCGCTGGTGCACCGGCAGGTACCGGTGGGCGCGGTCGTCGCGCTGCTGAATGACGAGGTGCTTCTTCGCCAGTCGCTGGAGCACTGTCATGACAGTCGTGTACGCGAGTTCACGGCGTGCCGCCAGTGCCTCGTGTACCTGCCGTACCGTCTGCGGTTCCGAAGTGGACCACAGGTGATCCATCACTGCGCGTTCGAGTTCGCCGAGTCCAGCCATAAATTGATTCTACGGATACGACGACGCAGATACGTACTACTGGTAGTAGTAAAACTGCGTCACGGCGTGTGGTATTGGCCATACTCCAAACGGGTGGATTACGGTCGGGTTGGCAGCGGCCGACCCGCCGGGCAAGCGTTCGTTCTCGACATCGCGGAGAGTGGGGACCTGGCGGATGAAGACCGACGACAGCGCGGCGACCGGACACGGTGCGGCCGCCAGGGTCAAGGGTCAGACCGGGCGGGCAGCGGAACGGGTCTGGGGCGGCGTGCGGGGTGCACCGGTCAGCATCGCGCTGCTGGTCGTGATCTGGATCCTCGCGATCGCCACGTCCAGTGTGATCAGCGGTCCCTCCCACGACCTGTCTCAGCACGTTGCGATCGGGATCCGGGCGTTCCAGAACGGCTGGGTGTGGACCCTGTTCACCGCCGGGCTGTGGGGCGACGACGTCCTGGCGTACCTGTCGACGACCGTCCTCGTCCTCGTGGCGGCCGCACCGCTGGAACGTCGCATGGGGTCGGCGCGGTTCGTGCTGGCCGCGGTCGCCACCCAGGTGCTCGGCGGGCTGCTCGCACTGTCGGTGGCCGCCGTCGCGAAGGTCGTCGACGCGAACTGGGGTTTCCGGCTGCACGTGGGCATGGCCGTCGGTCCGAGCACGTGGATCGTCGGTGCCGCGATGGTGGCCAGTTCGAACATGGGCACGCTGTGGCGTCGGCGGATCCGCGTCGGCGTCCTCGTGTTCACCATCACCCTGGCACTGTTCAGTGGTTCGCTGCAGGACGTGGTCCGGCTCGCCGCGGCCGTCGTCGGCCTGGTGATCGGCCGCTGGATCGTCGGCCGCTCCGCCCGCGGCGAACGGATCGCGGGCACCCAGCGTGAGGGCCGGGTACTCGTCGCGATCATCGTGGCGGCCAGCGCGATCGGCCCCATGATCGCGGCACTGTCCGCGGAGGCGGTCGGTCCCCTCGCCGTGCTCCGCGACCTGTTCCGCGGCATCCCCTACACGGCCGGCGAAGTGCGCGACCTGTGCGAGGTGTCGGCGTCGGACCCCGAATGCCGGCGCGGGCTGCTCGAACTGCGCCTGTCCGGGGTCGGACCGACCCTGCTGAGTCTGATGCCGTCCCTGTTCCTCCTCACCCTCTGCGACGGCCTCCGACGGGGCCGTCGCTTCGCGTGGGTCGCGTCCGTGATCGCCCAGGTGATCCTGCTGGTGCTGTCGCTGCTGAACTTCGCGATCCGGTTCGTCGACTCCCTCGACGAGGACTCCCTGTTCTACGGTCTCGCCGACCCGAACCTGTACCGGACGCTGGTGCCGTTCCTGACACCGCTGGCGATCCTGATCGTGCTGCTCGCCACCCGCCGGTTCTTCGACGTCGCCGCCCCGGCCGGAACCTACCGCCGGCTGGCGATCGTCCTGGTGTCGCTGCTGGCCGGTCTCGCCGTTCTCTACGTGTTGGGCGGATTGTGGGCGCGGCACGGTTTCGATCCCCGGCCGGGGTTCACGACGCTGCTCGCCGACTTCCCGGAGCGGCTGATCCCGCCCGTGTACCTGCAATGGCTCGACCCCCGGCTGCTGCCGGAGAGCATTCCCGCGACCCTGCTATACGAGTGGACCGGGGTGGTGTTCTGGGTGGCGGCGTGCGCGCTGGTCGCCGCGACGTTCCTCAGTCCCGCCATCGGATCGGACTCGGCGGCCGCCGAACGCGCACGCGCCCTGTTGAAGTCGGGGAGCGGAAGCCCGCTGTCCTGGATGACGACGTGGCGCGGCAACCACTACTGGTTCTCCGCCGACGGCACGAGCTACGTCGCGTACCGGGTCCTCGCCGGGGTCGCCCTCACCACCGGTGACCCGGTCGGCCCGCCCGATCGGCTGCGGGACAACGTCGAACACTTCGCCGAATTCGCCGCCGCCAACGGGTGGATCCCGTGCTTCTACTCGGTGACCGGCGAGGTCCGCGCCGTCACGGACGCCCTCGGCTGGAGCGGTATCCAGGTCGCGGAGGAGACGGTGCTGGATCTGGGGCAGATCGCGTTCACCGGCAAGCGGTTCCAGGACGTCCGGACCGCCCTGAACAAGGCCAAGAAGTCGGGGATCACCGCGGAATGGGTCAGCTTCCCCAGCGCCCCGCGGTCGATCACCGACCAGATCACGGCGATCTCCGAGGAGTGGGTGGCCGACAAGGGGATGCCCGAAATGGGGTTCACGCTCGGCGGACTCGACGAGGTCGACGACCCGGAGGTGCGCTGCCTGATCGCCGTCGACGAGGATCGCACCGTCCACGGCGTCACGTCCTGGTTGCCCGTGTACCAGGATGGGCGGGTGGTCGGCTGGACCCTCGACTTCATGCGCCGGCGCTCGGAAGGGTTCCGGCCGGCGATGGAGTTCCTCATCGCGTCCGCGGCGCTGAAACTGGAGGAGGAGGGTGCGCAGTTCCTGAGCCTGTCCGGCGCCCCGCTCGCCAAGGTCGAGCAACCGGACAGCGACGCCGACGATCGGGAACGGTCGGAGTCGTCGAGCCTGTCGGCGGTGATGGACAGCGTGCTGGATCTGCTCGGCCGGACCCTGGAACCGGTGTACGGGTTCCGTTCGCTGCTGGCGTTCAAGTCGAAGTTCCAGCCCCGGTACGTGGCCATGCACATGACGTTCGCCGATCCGGCCGCCCTGCCGAGCATCGGCAACGCCGTCGGCAGGGCGTATTTGCCGACGGTGTCGCTGGGGCAGAGCTACCGGCTGGTGCGGACGATGATCGGCGGCCGGCGCTGACGGCCGCTACTTCGGCTCCGGTCCGCCCACCGCCCCGTACACGTGGCGGGTGCCGATCGGCACCACCAGCGGGCGATCGGACACCGGGTCGGCGATGACCGCGGCCTCGAGACCGAACACCTCGAGCAGGAGTTCGGCGGAGATGATGTCCTTCGGCGCGCCGGCCGCGACGATGGTGCCGTCCCGCATCACGATCAGCTGATCGCTGTAGCGGATCGCGAGGTTCAGGTCGTGGAGCACCATCACCACGGTGCGGCCCAACTCCTCGTGCATCCGGTCCACCAGGTCGAGCACCTCGATCGAGTGCGCCAGGTCCAGGTAGGTGGTGGGTTCGTCGAGCAGGAGGATGTCGGTTCCCTGCGCGAGGGCCATCGAGATCCAGGCCCGCTGACGCTGACCGCCCGACAGTTGGTCGACGGGGCGGTCCGCGAGGTCGGACACCCCGGTCAGCGCGAGCGCCTCCGCGACCTCGCCCTCGTCGTCGGACGACCACTGCCGCAGCCACGACTGGTGGGGGTGCCTGCCGCGGGCCACCAGGTCGGCCACCGTCAGCCCCTCGGGGGCCAGCGGCGCCTGGGGGAGCATGCCCAGCGTGCGGGCGACGTCCTTGGTGCGCATCGATCCGATGGCCTTGCCGTCGAGCAGAACCGAACCGTTGCGCGGCTTCAGCAGCCGCCCCAGCGCACGCAGCAGGGTGGACTTGCCGCAACCGTTCGGCCCGATCACGGTGGTGATCACCCCGGTCCTCACCTCGAGGTCGAGGTTGTCGACGATGACCCGGTCGCCGTACCCGAGGCTCAGGTTTTCGGCGATCAGTCGAGGATCAGTCTGCACGGTCATGCCGAGACCTTCCGATTGTTGCGAACCAGCAGATACAGCAGGAATGGGCCACCGAGCGCCGAGGTGACGATACCCACCGGCAGCTCGACCGGCAGGATCGTGCGGGCGACGACATCGCTGCCCACCACGAGCACGGCGCCGGTCAGCGCCGACGCGATGAGCGGCGGGCCCGCGGACCGCACCAGCCGCAGCGCCACCTGCGGCGCGGCGAGCGCGACGAAGCCGACCGGACCCGCGGCCGCGGTCGCGATGCCGGCGAGGGCGACGGCCATGAGCAGGAGCCGGGCCTGCGACCACTGCAGGCGCACACCCAGCGACACCGCGTTGTCGTCGCCGAGGCGGAGGGCGCCCATCGTGAACGACGAGATCACGGCGTAGCCACCGACGAGGACGACGGCGATCGTGACGGGCCACACCTGACTCCAGGCGGCGCCGTTGAGGGAGCCGTTGAGCCACACCTGGGCCCGCGACGCGTCGTTGATGTCCGCGGAGATCAGCAGCCAGCCGGTGACCGCGATCAGCATGGCGTTGATGCCGATGCCGATCAGGATCAGCCGGTAGCCCTCCACTCCGCCGCGCCACGCGAGCACGTAGATGACCAGCGCGGTGAGAAGCCCGCCGAACAGGGCGGCCAGCGGTATGCCCAGGGTGGCAAGGAGGCCGACGAAGCTGCCGCCGCCGCCGAGGACGATCAGCGCGACCGCGGCGGCGCTGGCACCGGACGTGATGCCGAGGATGTCCGGGCTGGCGAGGGCGTTGCGGGCGATCGACTGGGTGATGGCGCCGGCCAGGCCGAGGGCCATGCCGATGAACACACCGGTCAGCGACCGCGGCAGGCGCAGATCCATGACGATGAAGTTCTGGGCCTTCGTGCCGCCGCCGAACAGCACCCTGGTGACCTCGGGGATCGACAGCGGGTAGTCGCCGCGGCCGATGTTGAGGCACAGCACCAGGAACAGCGCCACCAGCAGGGCCACGTTGACGGCGATACCGAGGGGGCGCAGGACCAGGGAGATCGGTCCGAGCCGGAACGCGGGGCGCGCCGGGACGCGGGACGCCGGGGCGGCCCCGAGGTCGGGGCGCACTTCGTCGCGAGTGCTCACAGGCTTGCCAACTTTCTACGCCGAACCAACGCGATGAAGAACGGTGCGCCGAACACGGCGAGCACGATTCCCACCTGCAACTCACCCGGCCGGACCACGACGCGTCCGATGACGTCGGCGGTCACGAGCATGACGCCGCCGAGGAGGCCGGCGTAGGGGACCAGCCACCGGTAGTCGGGGCCGGTGATCGCCCGCGCGACGTGGGGGACCACGAGACCGATGAATGCAATCGGGCCGCACGCCGCGGTGGCCGCACCGGTGAGGAGGGTGATGGCGACGATGCCGAGTGCGCGGCTGGCCGCGATGTTGGTGCCCAGCGACCGTGCCACGTCCTCGCCGAGGCTGAGCACGTTCAGCCCGGGTGTGCTGACGAGGGCGAGGATCAAACCGATGATGAGGAACGGCAGCACCTGCCAGAGCACGTCGAAGCCGCGGCCGGCCACCGACCCGACCACCCAGAATCGGTAGGAGTCGAGGCTGGACTGGTCGACGATGATGATCGCGTTGGTCATCGCCTGCAGGAAGAACGCGACGGCGGCGCCGGCCAGGGCCAGGCTCAGCGGGCTCGCCGCCCCGTTGCCGATCGACGACAGCCCGAACACGACCACGCTGGCGGCGAACGACCCGGCGAACGCGAACCACAGGTATTCGCTGGGCGCGCTGAACCCGAACAGGTACATCGACAGCACGACGAGGAACGCGGCGCCCGCGTTGAGGCCGAGGAGTCCCGCGTCGGCGAGCGGGTTGCGGGTGTGTCCCTGGATGAGGGCGCCCGCGACGCCGAGCGCCATCCCGACGACGAGTCCCAGCGCGGTCCGCGGGCCGCGGAGTGTGCGGACGATGATGTCGGTCTGCGAACCGTCCGCATCGAACAGTGCGTGGAAGATCTCCGCGAACGACAGTGGCCGCGCCCCGACCGCGACGCTGGCGAGCAGGACCAGCCCGATCAGGATCACGAGGACACCCAGCCCGACGAGCCGACGACGCCGGATCGCCGCGACGGACACGTCCTTCTCGCGGACGGTGAAGCCTTCGTCGGACGCGGTGCTTTCCCGGACGACCTCGGTTCCGGAGCGCCGGAACACCCGCTGCAGAGACCGTTTCGGACCGATCGCGTCGTGGGTGTGGGTGTCGCGGGTGACGAGGCCGACCCAGCCCTTGCCCGAACTCTGCCCGGTGTTGCCTTCGCGGAATCCGCGGTTCCACAGCGCGAGCCCGAGGGCGATCGCGACGGCGGCGCCGCCGAAGACGACCCGGTCCGCCTGCCCGCCGCCGTTGTCGTCGCGGAGGGAGTCGACGATGTACCACCCGAGGACGAGGGGGATGGCCACTGTCCCGATGTCGAGCAGTCCCGCGAGTGCCCGGAGGTACAGCGGGGCGGGACCGCGCGGGACGTCGCGCTTCCCGTAGGGCTCGTCGGTCGGCAGGTGCGGGATGTCGCTGCCGAACTGTCTCGTCGTCGTCACTGGCGGGGGAAGCTCCTGACGTGTGTGCCTGTGCACCGGATCTGCACCGAATTCAACTACTTAGGTTACGGAACCCTATCCCTGATGCCACATCCGGCGGCACGTCCCGGGCGTTGCGGTCGGCGGGGTGCCTCACATCACATGATGTCAACCCTTGATATTTGGTTAGGCTCACCTATGTTTGGTGGTGTTCCATCCCGACCGATTGGAGTGCACGGTGACTTCGACCCTGTCCGCCCCCGCGACCGCACTGGACGTGTCCTGCTCACGACTTCGCGCGCTGAACGCCGAATATCCGCGCATGTACGCGGTCGCGACGATGGCAGACGAGGGTAAACGCCGGTGGTGGTCGCTGGCGGTCGACCTCGACGGCGACCGGGTGTCCCGGATGTGGGCCCGGTCGCTCGAGGACGTTCCCGACCCGGACGTCGCCGCGATGCAGGTGGCCACCGCGCTCATTCACGCAGTGGTCGGGCGTGTCACCGCGCTCGTCGTCCTGGAGGGGCGCGCGTGGGACCCGGGGCTCGAGAACCTGTGGATCCACATGGACAGCGACGAGGGAATCGACTGGGCGGGTGTCGCCGACGACACCCTGCGCGTGCTGCCGAACGACCCGTATGCCGGCGCACCGCGGACGGTCACCGTGCCCTGCGAGCGGGCGCTGCTGCTGTGGACGGTGCACCGCAGTCTCACGTCGCTGCATGCGGTGTTCGACGCGATCGCCCGGTTGACGCCGATCGACGCGTCCCGATTCTGGGGGCTCGTGGGGGAGGCCGTGCTCGGGGCCGCGACGTACGTGCCAATTCTCGCCGGTGGCGGCGAGGCTGCCGCGCAGCGCCGCGGGCAGGGGATCCTGGACGCGTTCGTGGCGGCCGGGGTGCCGGTCCGCTCGAAGAGCCGGATCACGCGCCCGCACTGTGGCCGACTCGGGCAGGCGAGGAAGCGCTTGCTTAATTAGGGAAGCCTTGCCTATACTCGTTCCAGACGTCGAGCAGAAACACCGACGCCGAGAACCGAACTACCGGACCGCGCCGGAGTCCTGAGGGCTGCAGAGACTCCCAGGTCCATCCCACGGCGGGCCTCATGCTGACACAGTGTGAGGCCCGCCGATCCGTTTGCCCCACCTGCTTTTCCCACCGCCCGCCCCGTCGTGTAGGCAAGAGATCGGGTGCGCCGCGAGAGCGCACAGCGATCCGATGGAGAGTGTGATGGTGGATTCCGGGGAACAGCAGGCATCGAACGGTGACGGGCGGATCGACACCGCCGCACTGGCCGATCAATTGGGCAACGGCTTCGACGCCCTCATCGGACTCGAATACACCGAACTCTCACCCGACCGCGTGCGCGCGCAGTGGACCGTCACCCCCGACCTGCAGCAGCCGGCCGGAATCCAGCACGGCGGCGTCTACTGCTCCGTCATCGAATCGGTGGCCAGCGCTGCGGGCACGGTGTGGCTCGGCGGCCGCGGACACGTCGTCGGCGTCAACAACAACACCGACTTCCTCCGCGCGACGCGGGAGGGCACGCTGACCGCCGAAGCCAGTCCCGTTCACCGCGGACGCACTCAGCAGCTGTGGGAGGTTCGGATCACCGACGAACAGGATCGACTCGTCTCCAAGGGGCAGGTCCGGCTCGCGAACATCACCGACACCGGACGTCTCGGCAACTGAGACACCCCGCACACGGCGGAGGGGACGGACCCGACAGGTCCGTCCCCTCCGCTCTGTTCACGTCAGGTGTGAAGCGGTGTCACCCCGCGGCTTTGCGCTGCGCGCCGCCGGACGACTTCTCGGCGGCCTCCTTCTCCCGCTCGTGCCGCTCCAGCTGCTCCATCGCATTGCGGGCGAACACCCACTGCTCGGTGGATGCCATCTGCGCGCGCCCGCGGCCGAGGAACGTCACCGTCCACGACAGCAGAGTGGACAGCCGGCTGCGGAACCCGACCAGGTACATCAGGTGGATCGCCAGCCAGGCCACCCAGCCGATGAAACCGCTGATCTCGAGCTTCCCGACCTTCGCCACCGCACTGAATCGCGAGATGGTGGCCATGCTGCCCTTGTCGAAGTACTTGAACGGCGGCCGGTCCTCCGGCTTCTGACCGCTCAGGCCGGCCTTGATCTGCTTGGCCGCGTACTTGCCGCCCTGCATCGCGACCTGCGCCAGACCCGGCAACTTGTCGAGCGCCATCATGTCGCCGATCACGAACACCTCGGGGTGGCCGGGCACCGACAGGTCCGGGTTGACCAGGACGCGACCGGCCCGGTCGATCTCGGCGTCCGACTGCTCCGCGATCTGCTTGCCCAGCGGGCTCGCCTGCACACCGGCCGACCACACCTTGCACTGCGACTCGATCCGGCGCTGCGTGCCGTCCTTGTCCTTGACGACGAGGCCGTCCACGTCGACGTCGACGACCATCGCCCCCAGCTGGATCTCGATGCCGAGCTTCTCCAGCTGCTGGCGGGCCTTACGGCTCAGCTTGCCGCCGTAGACGGGCAGCACGTCGTCCGCGCCGTCCAGCAGGATCACCCGGGCCTCACGGGGATCGATGTTGCGGAACGCCCCCGACAGGGTCCGCCGCGACAGTTCCGCGATCTGGCCGGCGAGCTCGACACCGGTCGGACCGGCGCCGACGACGACGAACGTCAGGAGCCGGGCGCGTTCGGCGGGATCGCTCGACAATTCGGCCTGCTCGAACGCGCCCAGGATGCGGCCGCGCAGTTCGAGGGCGTCGTCGATCGTCTTCATGCCCGGCGCGAACTCGGAGAAATGATCGTTGCCGAAGTAGGACTGGCCTGCGCCCGCCGCGACGATCAGGCTGTCGTACGGGGTGACCGTGGTCCGGTCCAGGAACCGAGAGGTGATCGTCTTCGCCTCGAGATCGATCTTGTCGACATCGCCGAGCAGAACCTTGGTGTTCTTCTGCTTCCGCAGCACCAACCGGGTGGCGGGAGCGATGTCGCCGACGGAGAGAATGCCGGTCGCCACCTGATACAGCAACGGCTGGAACAGATGGTGAGTGGTGCGCGCGATCATGGTGATGTCGACATCGGCATTCTTCAGCGCCTGTGTGCCGAACAACCCACCGAAGCCGGATCCAATGACCACGACGCGATGGCGGCGTGACTCTACCGACTTGATACTCATTCCGTGCTCCTCGAAAAATAGACGACTCCTGTCACGGTAGTCGCCTTGTCCCCGAGCGTCTCAGTAAGCGTTGCTTCGCCCCGCCGGCACAGCGGAATCGATCCAGAAACCGGCGGCCCGTCCATACGTGAAGGCGGGCAGCCCCTCCGTGAGGAACTGCCCGCCTTCCGGTGCGTACGCGGCTATTCCGCCCTGCCGATCCGCTTCCGCCCCGTGGGAGTCCCCGGGGATTCCGGCGGAATGAAATCCGATTTGATCGAGAACACGAACAGTGCCGACACCCCGACCACGACGACAAGAATGGTGAGGACTACGACCACGTAGCCGAAACCGACACCAATTGCTGTCAAGTCCATCAGACCTACCTCCTCAGTCGCTGCTCACGCTACTGCGGAGGGTAGCCGCTGTCACCGCGTCGGCGGGGAAGAACGATTCGATGGCCAGCTCCGCGACCGTCACGTCGAGGGGAGTGCCGAACATCGTGGTCGTGCTGAGGAACGCCAGCTCCGAGTCGTGGTGCCGGACGCGCAACGGCACGACGAGCGACCCGGGCAGGTCCGCGCTGTCGACGGTGCCGCCGGGGTAGCCGTCCAATTCGCCGAGCAGGGCACGGAGTCCGTCGTCGCCGGTGACCGCGATCTGATGACGCAACCGGTGCAGCACATGCCCGCGCCACAGCGCCAGATCGGGGATCCGCGGGGCCATCCCGTTCGGGTGCAGACTCAGCCGCAGCACGTTTACCGGCGGTTCGAGCAGCTCCGCCGCGCACCCCTCGGTCAGGATCGCCACCGCGTCGTTGGCGTCCACCATGTTCCAGTGCCGGTCGATCACCACCGCCGGGTACGGGGAATGCGCGGTGAGGATCTTCCCGATGGCGTCGGCGACCGACGCCATCGGCACCTCCGACAGCCGGTGCTCCGGGAAGGCGGGCGCGAAACCGCCCGCGAGGAGCAGCGAATTGCGTTCACCGGATTAAACAGAGGAAGCCTGGCCCTTCAGGGCCGGGAGGAAGCTGATTCTGTCTGCGCGAGCGCCGTAGCGGGGTCGCTTTCTTTCGTGGGTTCTGGTCGTTTTTGGTTGGTGATGTACTCGGCGATGATGGCGAGTGGGCGTCCACCTGCGGAGGCGGCGAAGTGGGACGGTGACCAGAAGTGATTGCGCCACAGGTATTTCCGGATGTGGTCGGGGAACTCTTGGAGCAGGTATCGAGCGGAGACGCCCTCGAGGCTATTGACCAGAGTGGAGAGTCGCACGGTAGGTGGGAAGTGGATCAATAGGTGGACGTGGTCGGTTTCTCCGTTGAACTCGGTCAACGTTGCGCCGAACTTGTCACACACCTCTGCCATGATCTGCCGGTGACATAGACCAATGGGTCTCAGCAGGGAAAGGCGCAGGGTGTGAAGCGGATCGTTGTCGTGAAGCTGGCTCCCACCCCGGGGCAGTATGTGGCGCTGAAATCGACGCTGGAGTTGTGCAATGCGGGGGCGAACATGGTTTCGCAGTTCGCGCACACCGCCACTGATCGACGCCCGTTCGCGCTGCAGAAACAGGTCTATGCCCAGCTCAAAGCGCGCGGGTTGTCGGCGCAACCGGCGATCCGGGTCATCAAGAAGGTCGCGGATGCGTACGCGACCCGGAAGGCGAACCTGCTTAACGGGAATTACGGCACGCCGGAATCGAAACGGTATGCGAAGGTGGCAGGTAAGGCGATCGTGTTCCGCGAGGACGCGGGCCAACCGTTCGACGATCGGTGTTTGTCGTGGCAGATCGATCGATCGACGGTGTCGATCTGGACGACCGAGGGCCGGATGCGCAACGTCGGATTCGTGTGCGCGCCGTGGCAGCTGAAAATGCTCGCCGACCGCAAAGGCGAGTCGGATCTGATTTTCCGCGACGGATCTTTCTATCTGCACGCCACCGTCGACACCGACGCACCGGATCAGCTGGTCCCCGCGGACGACCCCACCGGGTGGCTGGGCGTGGACTTGGGGATCGTGAACCTGGCGGTGACCACCGCAGACGACCCGGCCGAACTCGACGTCCGGTGGTCCGGTGGTGCGGTCACCGCCCGCCGGAAAAAGAACGAATCCATGCGGTCCGCGCTGCAAAAGGT
Source organism: Rhodococcus sp. IEGM 1351 (assembly GCF_030056875.1). NCBI lineage: Bacteria > Bacillati > Actinomycetota > Actinomycetes > Mycobacteriales > Nocardiaceae > Rhodococcus > Rhodococcus sp. IEGM 1351. The sequence goes on from NZ_JASHKU010000037.1 coordinate 38,196, forward strand.
GGGGACCAAGTCCGCGAAACGGAAACTGAAGAAGCGGTGTAGGAAGGAGACTCGGTACGCCACCGACATCAATCACCAACTCTCGAAAACGATTGTTGCCCAAGCACAACGCACCGGTCAAGGAATCGCGGTAGAAGACCTGTCGGGAATCCGGGACCGGGTACGGCTCGCACGCAATCAACGGCAACAACTGCACTCCTGGGCATACGCGCAACTGCGTGACCAGATCACCTACAAGGCGCAAGCCGCAGGACTGCCGGTACAGGTGATCAACCCGCGCAACACCAGTAAAACATGCCACCAGTGCGGGCACTGCGACACCGCGAACAGGCACAGTCAAGCACTATTCCGGTGCCGCGGCTGCGGATGGACCGGCCACGCCGACCATAACGCCGCCGCCAACATTGCCGCACTCGGACACACCAACTACCGGGCCGCCCAATCAACCGTGCCTAAAGCAGCCACCCCTCTAACAGCCAGTTAGAACGTGAGCAGCAAACCCGCGTCCTTCAGGACCGGGTAGTTGATGCAGGGGAATGTCGAGATGCTCGCTGAGCCGCAGCAGCATCGCCCGGGTGGGATTCGACCGCCCGGTCTCCAGGAAGCTGACGTGGCGGCCGAGATGTCCGCCCGGTTCGCCAGTTCCAGCTGACTGAGCCGGCGGCGTTCCCGCCGCGTCCGCAGATGGGTGCCGACATGCGACGTTCGCCGATCGTCGAGGGTGGTCATGCGGGCAGTCTAGGGCGGGCGGATCGTCGTGATCATTACCTCGGACGTCATGTCAGCGGTCAGGTGAGGTGATCGAACTCCCCGGTCACCCACGCGCAGTGACGGGTGGCCGAGTATTCGAGTGCCTCCCGGCCGGCGTTGTCGATCACGTTGTCGAAGTTGCCGATGATGCGGTCGAATTCGAGGTGCGACAACTGGTCCGCGATGCGCCGCACCACCGCCGCGGACAGCGGCAGCCGGTTGGGGTACGACCGGAGGAACGACACCGTGCGGCGGTCCGGGTTGGGGAACACGCCGTCCCCGGTGAGGAGGACCCCGCGGCCGTCGGCGCCGTCCCGCCAGTGCGCGACGGCGCTGCCCGGGAAGTGCCCACCGATCTGGTGCAGGGTCAGACCCGGCGTCACTTCGTGGGTGCCGGACCAGAACACGATCGGGCCGTCGGACCGTGCCAGCCATCCGCGGTCCGCGTCGGCCACCAGGATGGGCACGTCGCCGAGCGCCTTGGACCACTGCGTCTGGACGCCGAACATGTGCGGGTGGCTGCCCGCGACGGCGAGGACCGGGCCGTGCGCGGCGACGGCGGCGACGGCGGCGTCGTCGACGAACCCGATCGGATCCCACAGCAGCGACCCGGCGGGGGTGCGGATCACGAGGGACTGCTGGCCGATCGCGGTCTTCGGGTCGACGTACAGGCCGTGCAGCCCCGGCTCGACCTCGTGCTCGACCGCGCGGTACCCCGCACCGGCCAGCTTCTCCACGGTGGTCCACTCCTGACCGCCCAGCGGAATGTACTGGCGTTCGTCCGCGCAGATCGCGCACTCGTCGGGGAGCGGGGTGTTCGGGTCCTGTTCGACGCCGCACGTGGCGCAGAGATGAAATAACACCCCTCGATCATGCATCCTCACGGCACCCCGAGGAGCCGCAATCCGGCAGCGGTGGCGGCCGCGGACAGGACGACGACGACGAAAGGCGCCTTCCGCCAGGCGAGTATGCCCGCGACGACGACGCCGGTGGGACGCGCCACCCCGGCGAGGTCGTGACCTTCGGTGAGCGCCGTCGTGCCGACCAGTGCGGTGAGCAGAACCACGGCGGCCGTCGCCATGGTCCGCTCCACCCAGGGCCGGGTGGCGATCCGTGGCCGCAGCGCCGGGCCCGTGAATCGGAACGCGAAGGTGCCTGCGGCGAGAACCCCGACCGACCCGATCAGCACGAGGTGCCCGGTCACCGCAGCACCTTCCGCCGCACACCCGCGAGCAACCCGACCAGCGCCGCCAGCACCGGAAGCCCGGCGGGCAGGAAGGGAGTGGTGGCCAGGGCGATCACCCCGCCGGCCAGTACCGGCACCCGCACAGTCCGATCGCGCAACGCCGGCAGCACCAGCGCCAGCAGCACCGCCGGGAACATGGCGTCCAGTCCCAGCACGGCGGGGTCGCCGATCGCCGTGCCCGCCACCGCGCCGAGCACGGCCCCGAGCGGCCAGCACACCGCGATCCCCACACCGCACGCCCAGTACGCGGCGCGCCTGCGGCCGGGGTCCGTCTCACCGAGGGCGAACACCACCGACTCGTCGTTCATCAGATGAGCGCCGAGGACGCGGCGCAGCCCGCGCCCCAGCACGTCCCCGACCGCCAGACCGAACGGCACATGCCGCGCGTTCACCAGCAGCCCGGCGATCGTCGCCGCGACCGGGCTGCCGCCTGCCGCGACGATGCCGACGAACAGGAACTCCGCAGAACCGGCGAGGACCAGCACCGACAACGCGACGGGCAACCAGGCGTCCAGGCCCGAACCCACCGCGATGGCGCCATACGACATGCCGACCAGTCCATCGGCCAGGCACACCAGCGCGATGTTCCGGAGGACCCGCACATCGAGTGTTCGCTTCATCGAACGCATGACTTCTATACTGAACACACGGTGCGGTGTTCGTCAAGACGAACGCAGCGCCCAAAATAATGAACACAATGTCGGAAGTCGGGAAGGGGAACCATGGCAGGGCAGTCCCCGCTGGGCTACATCGGACCCTCGCTGCGTCGTGAACGGGAACGGTCGGGCATGTCCCTGACCGAGGTCGCCCGCCGCGCCGGGGTCGCGAAATCCACTCTGTCCCAACTCGAATCGGGGGGCGGCAACCCGAGCGTCGAAACCCTGTGGGCCCTCTGCGTCGCCCTGGACGTGCAGATGTCGCAACTCCTGGACCCGCCGCGGCCCCGCGTCCAGGTCATCCGGGCCGACGAGGGGCCGGAACTGACGTCCGACCGGTCCGACTACCGCGCGACTCTCGTCGCGTCCTGCCCGCCGTCCGCGCGCCGGGATCTGTACCGCCTCGCCGTCGAACCCGGCCCGGCCCGGGAATCCGAACCGCACATGCCCGGTGTGGTCGAACACGTCATCCTCAGCGCCGGGCGCGCACTGGTCGGCGTGGCGGGCGATCCGGTCGAACTCGGACCCGGCGACTACATCGCCTACCCCGGCGACGTCGCACATGTGTTCGAAGCGCTGGAGGCGGGCACCCGCGCCGTCCTGGTGTCCGAGCACAACTGAGGTCATTCGGCGAAATTCCTCCGTGCAGAGTGTCGATTCGGAAGGGTGACGTTCGTATAGGAGGTGAGGGCCGGCCACATCCGAAGGCGCCGGCCGGCCGATCCGAGGAGGAACCCGAGATGACCCAGTACCTGTTGAGCGTGTACCAACCCGACGGCCCCGCCCCCGAACCCGACGTCCTCGCGAAGATCGGCGACGATCTCGACGCCCTGAACCAGGAGATGGTGTCCGCGGGCGCGTGGGTGTTCAGTGGGGGACTGTGCGCCCCCACCACCGCGACCGTGCTGCGGGCCAGGGGCGGTGACGTGCTCGTCACCGACGGCCCGTACACCGAGGGCAAGGAGCATCTCGGCGGATTCACCATCGTCGAGGCGCCCGACCTGGACGCCGCCCTCGAATGGGGTCGCAAGCTCACCCGGGCGACGACCCTCCCGATCGAGGTCCGGCCGTTCGCTCACCACGACGGAGCCGGCGACTGACGTGGTCGGGTCCGCCGACATCGAACACGTGTTCCGTGAAGAACACGGTCGCGCGGTGTCCGTCCTGGTCGGGGTGTTCGGCGACATCGACATCGCCGAGGACGCCGTCCAGGATGCGTTCACCGAGGCGGTGCGGCGCTGGCCGTCGTCCGGGCTGCCGCCGAGCCCGGCCGGATGGATCATCACCACCGCCCGGCGCCGCGCGATCGATCGGCTCCGGCGCGAGGCCTCCCGGCACGACCGCCACGCGCAGGCCGCCCTGCTGCTCGCCCGCGACGAACCGGTGGAGGAGGGCGTCGTGCACGACGACCGGCTACGCCTGATCTTCACGTGCTGCCACCCGGCGCTGGCCCCCGCCGCCCAGGTCGCGCTGACCCTCCGCCTCCTGGGCGGGCTCGGCACCGCGGAGATCGCGCGCGCATTCCTGGTCGCCGAGCCGACCATCGCGCAGCGCCTGGTCAGGGCCAAGGGGAAGATCCGGGACGCCCGGATCCCGTACCGGGTGCCGAACGAGGCCGATCTGCCGGACCGCCTCCGCGCCGTCCTGGCCGTCGTCTATCTGATCTTCAACGAGGGATACACGGCCAGTTCGGGGGACCGGCTGACGCGAGCGGACCTGTGCGCCGAGGCCATCCGCCTCGGCCGGGTCCTGGCCGCGCTGATGCCCGACGAACCGGAGGTGACCGGGCTGCTCGCGTTGATGGTGCTGATCGAGTCGAGGCGAGACGCCCGCACCGACGGCGACGGCCGGCTCGTGCTCCTGCCCGATCAGGACCGCAGTCGGTGGGATCGTGACCTCGTCGCCGAGGGGCAGTCGCTGGTGCGGGGGTGCCTGCGACGGAACACGCCCGGGCAGTATCAGATTCAGGCCGCGATCAACGCCGTCCACAGCGACGCGGCGACGGCCGCCGACACCGACTGGTGGCAGATCCTGCAGTTGTACGACCAGTTGATGCCGCTGGCGCCGAGTCCGGTGGTGGCGTTGAACCGGGCGGTCGCCGTGGCCGAGGTCAGGGGACCGGAGCAGGGGCTGGCGCTCATCGACCAACTCGACCTCGGCAACTACCACCTGTACCACGCTGTGCGGGCCGATCTGCTCCGCCGCCTCGGCCGTTCCGGTGAGGCGGCGCGCGCCTACGATGCGGCGCGCGACCGCACCGAGAACGTGGTCGAGCGGGAATTCCTTCGGGTACAGCGCGATTCGCTCCGGTGATACGGGCTGCCGGTCAGAGACCCAGCCCCGGTGGCAGGCACACCGACCCGAAACATGTTTCCGTGCGCACGGTGACGGGGAGAGGGTCCGCCGTCGCCGGCTTCGCGTACGCGGTCTCCGGGAGCGGCGCCGAACCCCACACCTCGTCACCGGGGCCCGCGTTCTCACTGCAGATCCAGTGGATCAGGTAGTCGCCGTCGGGCACCGCGTCGAACACGAAGTCCCGCGGTCCCGGCCCGATCACCACATTCGATGCGTGGAACACCGCCACGGACTCGGGGTTCACGATGTCGTCCGCCGCATGCAGTCCGCCGAAGCCGCACACTACGTCGGCACCGGTGTCGTTCGTGATCGTCGTCGCGACGGTGCTCCCGGCCACGGCGGCGGTGAGGGTCACATCGGGCGGGTCCGCGGCGGCGGGAGCGGCCAGGAACAGGGCGAGGGGGCCTGCGGCGATCAGCGTGACCGCGGCCCGGGGCACGAGTGTCATCAGCGGAACCTTCGTTCTCGGCGGTCTCACTCCGGACGTCACGGTATTGATACCCGCCGTGTGGGCGGATAAACGGCGGCGGGCGACACGTCACGTTCCGCCGGTGGATCATTCGACAGCAACTGGGCGAGTATCCCGGCGTCGACCAGGCGGTCGATCGCGATCTGCGCGTTGGCGCCCGTCACCCCGAGAGTGGATGTGACGAGCTTGTTGTCGACGACCGGTTGTCGAAGGAGCAAGTCCACCAGCCGGTGTGCCGTCGCGCCGCGCCGCGCCGTCACACGGGTGCGCCAGTCGGCTCGAACCGCTTCCAGGTCTTCAACGAGGGTGCGGCCGTTGGCGACCGCACCGAACGATGGCTCTGCGATCGACCGGACGACCGGCTCGACGTTCCCGGACCGGTACTCGCCGAGCGCGTCGCAATACTCTGCGGTGTCGTGTAGGAGGCCCGCGGACACCGGAACGGCAACGCTGCGGGTGAGCTGTCCGCCGCGCAGCATCGCCTGGATCAGGGCGCGTCCGACACGCCCGTTGCCGTCCAGGCCGGGGGATGGTTTCGAACTGCGCGTGCGCGACCGCTATCTGCGCGATCACGGGCACATCGACGCGGTTGGCGAAGACGATCAAGTCGTCGATCAGTTCGGGAACCCGGTCATGGTGCGGGGGGACGAATTGCGCGGTGTGCGGTCCGAGGCTTCCGCCGCCGATCCAGACCTGCTGCTGCCGCCATCGACTACGACTTCGGTTCCGGCGCCCAATCGCGTTCCGCGTGAATCTCGGTATTCCTGTGTTCGTCACGTGGTGTCCGGCGTCGCCGGGACGCGGTGATCCGGCGACCGATGATTCCGTGCTGGGGTGCGAACAGATAGACCAGCGCGAATGCCGCGCCCTGGGACAGCACCACCATGCCGCCGCTGGCCGTGTCGAGGTGATAGCTCAGGTACAGGCCGATGACGGCGCAGGCCGCCGAGATCGCCGGGGCGATGACCAGCATCCGGTGGAAGCTGTCGGTCAGCAGGTACGCGGTGGCCCCGGGAATGATCAGCATCGCGACGACCAGGATGACGCCGACGGCCTGCAGGGCCACCACCGCCGTCAGGGCCAGCAGCCCCAGGAGCGCCGCCCCCAGCAGGCGCGGGTTCAGGCCGATCGCGTGGGCATGGGTGGGGTCGAAGGCGTACAGGGTGAAGTCGCGGCGCTTGACGATCAGTGCGATGAAGACGAAGGCCCCGAGTACGGCGATCTGGACGAGGTCGGAGCGGCTCACACCCAGCAGGTTGCCGAAGATGATGTGGTTGAGATCGGTTTGGCTCGGGGTGACCGAGACCAGCACCAGCCCGAGCGCGAACAGGGTGGAGAAGACGATGCCGATCGCGGCGTCCTCCTTGACGCGGCTGGTGTCGCGGACCACCCCGATCAGTGCCACGGCCAGGAATCCGAAGATCACCGCGCCGATCGCGAACGGGGCGCCGACGATGTAGGCCAGGACGACGCCGGGCAGGACGGCGTGTGAGACCGCATCACCCATCAGTGACCAGCCGATCAGAACCAGCCAGCACGACAGCACCGCGCAGACCACGGCGGCGATCAGGGTGGTGATCAGTGCGCGGACCATGAAGTCGTAGCGCAGCGGGTCGACGAAGAAGTCGATGACGTCCATTGATTCTCAGGTCCTTGTCATCACGTCGAGGCCGAAGGCGGCCGCCAGGTTCTCCGGTTGCAGCACGACCGTCGGGTCGCCGTGCATGAGGACGGTGCGCATCAGCAGGATCGCCTCGTCGGCCAGGGTGGGCAGTGCGTGCAGGTCGTGGGTGGAGACCAGGATCGCCGCGCCCGCGGCGGCGAGTTCACGCAGCAGTGCGGTGATGGTGGCTTCGGAGCGTTTGTCGACCCCGGCGAACGGTTCGTCGAGGAGAAGGATGGTGGCGCCCTGTGCGATTCCGCGGGCGACGAAGGTGCGTTTCTTCTGGCCGCCGGAGAGTTGCCCGATCTGCCGGTCCGCCAGTTCGGTGAGTTCGACGCGTTCGAGGGCGTGGTCGACGGCCTCGCGGTCAGCTCTGCCGGGCCGCCGGGTCAGCCCCATGTGCCCGTAGCGGCCGGTCATCACCACGTCACGCACCGAGAGCGGGAACGTCCAGTCCACGTCCTCGCTCTGCGGGACGTAGCCCAGCACACCGGTCTTGCGTGCCGCGGCGGGCGCGGTGCCGTTGATCCGGACCGTGCCGGAGTCGGGTTTGACGGTGCCCATGATCGTCTTGAACAGGGTGGACTTTCCGGAACCGTTCATGCCGACGAGGCCGCAGACGCGTCCGGGCTGCAGGGCAAGTGAGACCTGGTCGAGCGCAAGGACATCGCCGTAGTGGACGGTGACGTCCTGTACCTCGACGGCCGGCTGGGTGGTCATGATTGCTGCCCGTTCAGTGCGGCGGTGAGGGTGTCGGCGTCGTGCCGGATCAGATCCAGGTACGTCGGCACGGGCCCGTCCGCCTCGGACAGCGAGTCGACGTAGAGGGTGCCACCGAACGCGGCGCCCGTGGCTTCGACGACGCGTTGCATCGGCGCATCCGACACCGTGGATTCGCAGAACACCGCCGGAACCCGATTGTCCTTGACGAACTCGATCGTCGACGCGATCTGCTGGGGCGTGGCCTGCTGTTCGGCGTTGACCGGCCAGATGTACTTCTCGGTCAACCCCGCGTCCCGGGCCAGGTACGAGAACGCTCCCTCGCACGTGACCAGCGCCCGTTCGTTGACCGGCAATGCTCCCAGCTCGGCGACCAACTCGTCCTGCACCTTCTGCAACTGCGCCTTGTACGCGTCGCCGTTGATGCGATAGTCGGCCGCATGCGCGGAATCGAGTTCGCTGAACGCGGCGACCATGTTGTCGACGTAGATCTGCACGTTCAACGGTGACATCCAGGCGTGCGGATTCGGTTTGCCCGCGTAGGCGTCCTCGCCGATGGCGATCGGCTCGACGCCGTCGCTGACGACCACGTGCCCGACGTCCACACCGTCGACGAACTGGGCGAACCACGCCTCCAGGTTCATCCCGTTGTCGAGAATCAGGTCGGCCTGGGCTGCCTTCTTGATATCGCCCGGGGTGGGCTCGTATCCATGGATTTCGGCGCCCGCCTTGGTGATCGACTCGACCGTCACGTGCTCACCGCCGACGTTCGCGGCGATATCGGCGAGAACGGTGAACGTCGTCAACACCACCGGTTTGTCGCTTTCCGGTCCGTCGCTCGTCCCGCACCCGGACAGCATCAGCGCCGCGGCCAGCGCTGTCAGCGCCGCGGCACCGGCTACTGGCCGTCGTCGCACACCCACCTTGAAGCCCGTTGTTTTCACTGTCGAATCATAATGTTCGGCTCGCCGAAACCGCAAGGGTGACGCCCACGCAACGCCGTGAGATGCGGCAGTCCGGTGGTGAGGGCCCTGCCAGCGGCGGGGGAGATGACCACTGGCAGGGCCTCCGCAAACCAGTCCGCAGGTGCTCGTGATCCGGGTAGTTCTACGGCGAAATCGGGGTTCGCCGGCCGAGCTGAATCCGCCGCCGCCACGGGCGGCACCTGAGCACAGGGGGCAAGTGCCCCAAGCGATCAACCCGGGCACACCACGACGGGGAAGAAGTCCATGAAGCTACCGCAGAGGTTCTCACCGAGACTCCACGCCGCGCAGGGCATTCGGCGCACAGCTCGAATCCCCGGACTAATTCCGAGTCCCCGCAGCCAGCCGCGTTCACCGATCAGCGGCCAGCACTGCCGCGAGGCCTTCTTGTAGATCCTTGACGAAATACTCGGGAACCTCCAGCGACGGGAAATGTCCCCCGGATTCGGGCGACCTCCATCGGACGATGTGCCGGTACCGCTCCTGCGCCCAGGGGCGCGGACACTTCTCGATGTCGCGGGGATACATGGTGATTGCCGAGGGGACGTCGACCCGAAGTTCGGGGTCGAGCGAGTTGTGGCTTTCGTAGTAGATGCGGGCCGACGATGCGCCGGTCCGCGTCAGCCAATACAGGGTGACGTTGTCAAGAACGCGGTCTCTCGAAATCGCCTCGAACGGGCTGTCTTCGGTATCTGTCCACTCGGCGAATTTGTCGAGGATCCAGGCAAGAAGCCCGACCGGTGAGTCGACGAGCGAGTAGCCGATGGTCTGCGGGCGGGTCGCCTGCTGCTTCGCGTACGCCGCGCGGTGGCGCCAGAATTCGCGGGTTTCCTCGGTCCATGTGCGCTCGACCGCCGTCAGCCCGTCCGTTGTCAACCCGGGCGGTGCCTCCGCGAACGTGGTGTGGATGCCGAGAACGTGCGCCGGGAACCTGCCGCCGAGGACGGTGGTGATATTGCCTCCCCAGTCGCCGCCTTGGGCTGCGAACCTGCTGTAGCCGAGCCTTCCCATCAGTTCCACCCATGCGGCCGCGATCTTTTCGGTTCCCCATCCGGTGGTGGCCGGCTTGTCGCTGTAACCAAAGCCTGGTAACGACGGCACCACCACGTGGAACGCCGGCGCGTCTGCATCTTTCGGATCTGCCAGCTCGTCTACTACATCGATGAACTCGGCAGTGCTGCCTGGCCAGCCGTGCGTCACGATCAGAGGAGTGGCATCTGCGCGCGCGGATCGGCGGTGCAGGAAGTGGATTCCCAGATCATCAATTGTCGTGCGGAACTGGCCGATACGGTTGAGGCGCTCTTCGAACGACCGCCAGTCGTACCCGGTGCGCCAGTAATTCACGACATCGACGAGGTCGGCGAGAGGAACGCCCTGTTCCCATCGGCGAGGGTCGGGCGCGGCGCGATAGACCGTCTCGGCCTCCGGTAGCCGCGCCGCGGCTAATCGCGCGCGCAGATCATCGAGGTCGGCGTCAGTTGCGTGGGCTTCAAATGCTTGCACGTCGCTGGTTGGACGGGGCATGAGACCTCCTGGCCATCGCGGAACCGGCAACGACCAATCGTGAACCGGCTAAGACGGTTCTAGCATGCCCGAGAGCCGGCGTGCAACCTGCTAAGGTGGTTCCATGCGCGCTCGATTCCCTGACTTTCGTCTCGGAAACGTGCTGGCAACCAGCTTCACGGCGACTCTGACGGAGCGTCGTGGCGACGCCGTGGAGCGCATTCCGACGCCGCAGCGACTCGTCGACTGGCTGGCAGTGAACGGCCTGGCCGTGGAGTCCTGCACCACCGCCCAGCTCGAACTCGCTCGGGAACTGAGGGAATCGATTCACGCCGCCGCGACAGCGACCGCGACCCAGGACGCTCTCCCTGCGTCTGCCATCCACACCATCAATGACTGCAGCATTCGGGGTCGGGCCGCGGCGATCCTGACGCCCGAGGGCAATCGTCAATGGCGACTGAGCTCGGCTACCTGCGTAGAAGACGCCCTGAGCGTGATCGCCGCCGACGCGATCAGCATCATCGCAGGCGAACGAGACGGGAAAATGGCCTTGTGCGCATCGGCAACCTGCCAGGCCGCCTTCTTCGATACCAGTCAAAGTCGCACCCGCAAGTGGTGTGACATGAACACGTGCGGGAATCGTCAGAAGAAGGCGCGGTTCAATGCCAACCAGCGCAAGAACGGGACTGCCGCACGAACGGGTGTCATCTGATCCGATTGGGCCGTCGCACTGAACTGGTCACTTCGGCGTCCAACCTCGGGCCCGCCCGATCGTGGGCGCGAGCCGCCACAATCCTGCGGCGGCGAGAACATGCCACAGCGCGTGCCCCTGCCGGACACTGCTCGGCCGGCAGATCGACGTCCGGTCGCCGATGGTACCGAGTAGAGCGCCGGACGCGAGAAGCAGCACCGCGACGATGGTCGCGCGCCGCAGTTGCGGACGGATGCGGGCGCGTTCCAGACCGAATCCCACGGCGACCGCGGCGAGCATTGCCTGCACGATCGTGGATACCGTCGGGCCGGCCGCAACGGCGGGAATCATCACGACCGGGACGACGAACCACCACACCGGCGACAGTCGACGGCCGAGCCGGTCGGAAGCGGCGTCGACGGCGATGTAGGCGAGCAGTGTCGCGATCGGGATGTCGTGTGCGTAAGCCTGCCACGGCGGGTTGGGTCCGTGCGCAACGAGCGACCCGGCGCCCACTGCGACGACGAGCAGACCGTAGGTCACGGTCGGTGCGCCGTGCGGACGACGTGCGACGACCGCGAGGCCGGCAACTACGAAGGCCAGGCTGGTGACAGCGGCGGCCGGTTGGCCGATGAAGCCTGCGTCTCGATACAGCTCGCAGGCGTTCGCCAACATCATGGATGCTGGTCCGTCAACGCCCATTCTTCGAGGTTTCCAAAGTGGTCCTCCGGTCGCAATCGCGCTCGGCGTGATCGCGCCACGATGCACACATCTGTCGGACAACACGGCCGCGCCCGGCCGGGGGTTGGGCGGACAGCGCCTGGATCCGCGTGGTTGAGGGGATTCGGGAAGGCAAGGCCTCAGTCAGTGGTGCGTCAGCTCGCTCGCGCGACGTCGGCTTCCGTGTCCTCGATGCGGCGTTCGAGGTAATGCAGCTGCGCGATCGCGTTGCGGGCGGTGATCTGCTGGTGGGTGTTGGTCAGTTGACCGCGCCAGGTGCCGAGGAAGGTCCAGGCCCACGAGAGCAAGGTGGCGAGGCGGCTGCGGAAGCCGACGACATAGACGACGTGCACGGCCAGCCACATGATCCACGCGAGGAAACCGGTCACCTCGAGGCCGCCGATCTCGGCGACCGCGTTGAATCGGCAAATCGTTGCCATCGAGCCTTTGTCGCGGTACCGGAAAGGGGTCCGTTCCGGTACCGGGCGCCCCTTCGCTGCCGCGGTGACCTCCGCGGCGATCTGCTTCGCGGCGTAGCGGCCCCCTTGGATCGCGACCTGGGCGACGCCGGGGAGACGATCGCGCGACATCATGTCGCCGACAACGAACACGTTCGGATTGCCCGGCAGGGTGAGGTCTTCGTCGACGGCGACGCGACCGGCACGGTCGATGTCGGCACCGGACTGTTCGGCGAGCCGGCGACCGAGGGGACTCGCTGCCACTCCCGCGGACCAGACCTTGCAGACGGACTCGATGCGGTGCTCGGTGCCGTCGGCATCGCGAACGGTCAGTCCGCCGGCGTCGACGTCGGTCACCGACGCACCCAGCCGTACCTCCACACCCAGCTTTTCGAGGGTTTCCGCCGCCTCGGAACCGAGGTTGTCTCCGAACGGCGGCAGTACCGCCGAGGCTGCGTCGAGCAGGACGATCCGTGCATCCCGCGGATCGAAGTTGGAGTACGCCCCGACGAGCGTGCGGTGTGCGAGCTCGGCGATCTGGCCGGCCATCTCGACGCCGGTGGGACCGGCGCCGACCACGACGAAGGTGAGCAGGCGTGCCCGCTCCTGCGGGTCGGTGATGACCTCTGCCTGCTCGAACGCGCCGAGGATCCGGCCGCGGAGTTCGAGGGCGTCGTCGATCGTTTTCATGCCGGGTGCGTGTTCGGCGAAGTGGTCGTTGCCGAAATAGGACTGCTGAGCGCCGGCGGAGACGATGAGGCTGTCGTACCCGGTCACCATGGTCTGTCCGAGATGTTCGGACGTCACCGTACGTTCGGTCAGGTCGATGGTGGTGACGTCTCCGAGTCGGACGGCGGCGTTGGCCTGGTCCTTGAGGATCATCCGCGTCGACGGGGCGATCTCGCCTTCGGAGAGGATGCCGGTGGCAACCTGATACAGGAGCGGTTGGAACAGGTGGTGGGTGGTGCGGTCGATCACCGTGATGTCCACGTCCGCCCGGCGGAGGGCTTTGGTCGCGAACAACCCGCCGAAGCCAGATCCGATGACGACGACGCGGTGACGCGCGGGCGGTGACTGGTGGTTGCTCATGGTGAGCCTTTCCGATCACGCCCAGGGGCGACGATCTCGGTGTCGGGGAGACGGGGGGGTGTGTTCGCTTGCGACCAGAAATTCGACCAATAGGCGTCAATAGTGAACAAACGGCGCAGCGAATCCAAGGCAAGGGAACAAAATTCTTTAGACTGAGCCGATGAAGAAGAATGTTCCGAGCAAGCCGTATTCGGAAGGCTCTGTATCGAACGATATTCGAGCGGGGGCGCCGATCGATGACATCGACCGGATACTCCTCGATCAACTCTCGCGGGACGCACGTACCCCGAACAACGCCCTCGCCGCCCTCGCGGGCATCGCCCCCTCGACCTGCCTGGGCCGCGTGCGGTCCCTGATCGACCGCGGAGTGATCCGCGGCTTCCATGCCGACATCGATCCCGCCACCCTCGGCAGGGACCTGCAGGCAATGATCGCAGTTCGAGTGCAAGCCAACGCAAGACAGCATCTCGGGCAGCTCGCCGAGCAACTCGCCACCGTCGACGAGGTGCTGAACGTGTACTTCATCGCCGGTGCCGACGACTACCTCATCCACGTCGCCACCGCGAGCAGTGAGGAGTTGAGGCGCTTCGTCCTCGACCACCTCAGCGCGCATCCCGCGGTCGCCTCGACCGAGACCATCCTGATCTTCGAGCACGTGCGCCCGCGACATCGAGCGCCGGGGACCGAGCACTCCTCGGGCCGCTGAGGACCTCCACGTGGGCGCTGCCGTCGTTTCAGGGCGCCGAGGCCCGCACCTGTCAGGCTGCGGCGAGCGCTTTGATGCGGTCGGGCCGGAAACCTGCCCAGTGGTCGTCACCGGCTACGACGACGGGGGCCTGCCGGTAGCCGAGACCCCTCACGTAGTCGTGGGCGTCGGGGTCTCGCGTGATGTCGACGATTGTGTAATCGAGCCCCTCGTTGTCCAAGGCACGGTAGGTGGCGGTGCATTGCATGCAGGCTGGTCTGCTGTAGATCGTGATGGTCACGGTGCGCTCCGCTCCGTGTGTGGTGTGACGGCGGGGGACCGGAAGCATATGCGCTCCGGCCCGGGTTCGCGCGGTGCGACGGAGCTAGCGACAGTCCTTCACACTGACACACTGATCGAACATAAGTGGCGCTCCTCACCTTTGTGTGGGTAGTTTGGGGTCGATTCCTCCGAGGTTCAGGTAGATCATCGAGGTCAGCGATTCGGCGGAGTGGTGCCCGTAGCCGCGAGCGTTGATCAGTCGGATTTTTGAGTTGATACCTTCGATGAGTCCGTTGGAGATGCCGAGTTCTACTGCGGCGATGATTCCGTCGTAGTGCTTGTCGATCTGTTGGGCGAGCATTGTGAATGCGGGGATTCCGCTGTGTGCGGCGTCGTCGATCCATGTGCGTAGATGCCGTTTGGCGCGTGAGGGTTTGACGACGCGGAACAAGTCCCGCATTTGCTCTTTCAGTCGCCATGCGTGCCCGACCTGCTGATCCTGATCTGTGAGGGTGTCGAGAAGGGCGCGGCGCTGGTCGGTGAGTCGTTCGGCGCCGGTTCGCAACGCGATGCGGACCTTGCGCCAACTGCCGCTCGAGAGCTCGATTCTGCGGCGGTTGGCCGAGGAGGCGTCGGCGAACACTCGGTCCAACGCCCGGTTCACCCACTGCATGACATGGAATGGGTCGAAGCAGATACGGGCGTTCGGCACGTGTTCCTCGGTGGCGACGCGATAGGCCTTCGATCCGTCCATCGATACCGCCTCGATCGAGTCGAGATCTGACTCGTGTTGCTGCTCATAAAAGGCCGCGAGGGATTCGGTGCTTCGGCCGGGTTCGATATGCACCACGGTCTTGGTGTCGTGGTCGCCGATCACGGTCAAATACTTGTGCGGGTGTCGGTAGCAGATTTCGTCGACGCCGATGCGGTAGAGCCGCTCGAGTCGTCGGGTGTCGAGTAATTCGTCGACGGTGCGGTTGATGATTGCGGTGACCGTTTCCCACGCGCAGCGCATCAGCGTGGAGACCGAGGTGCGGTCGGTGCGGGCGGCGAGCCAGAGGACGGTGTCTTCGAAGTCTCGGGTGTGCCGGGCGGTGGGCCGCGCCCACGGCACGTGTTCGGTGCGCACCCCGCAGTGTGGGCAGTGGATGCGGCGGATCTCGTAGACCAACCACAGGCGGTGGGTGCCGAGGTCAAGGTGCCGCCACCGGCGTGTGGACCGGTCATATGTTGCCGGCGACGTGTGCCCGCAGGGGCACTCGAGTCGGCGGGCACGCAGGCGTAGCTCGACCTCGACATCGGTGTCTGTGATCGACACCCCGGACACCGATGCGCCGGGGATCTTCAGGAGACGGTTAAATGCAGTACTGACGCGCACGTGTAGCGGGCCTCCGGGTTGAGGTAGGTGTGGTAACCCCGAAACCTAGAGGTGCTGCGCGTGCGCGTCCCTCATATCATCGGTGAAACGCCGAACAGTGCGGCCAACAACACAACCCACCCTGAGCAGCAGAAATGGCGCCCACATAAACCCGAGGAGCGCCACATAAGTTCGACTATCTGTTATGGTGACCGTTCGGTGCCAGTGGCGGTGTAGGGAAGGCTCCGTCGCTGGCACCGTCAACGAGGCCTGAAACTGCGAGTAGCGTTGCTGCTCAAGGGTTATCGGCTCGTAGTGACGGGCTGGTTCAGTCACCAGTTCGCGTGCGGATCGGTTTGCAGACTTCTCGGGTTTTCGGAGTGTCTCGGATCGCCGGGGCACGGTCTGGTCGTTGAGCCGTGCTGCCCGGGCATTCTCGTGGGCGGCTATTGCTTCCTGCCAGTCATGATCGGTCACGGCGGCGTGCTCGCGGGCGGCTGGGGGAGTGGTACGCCGGGGTGTGCTGGTGTGTTGCGGGGCTTCCTTGACCCCGCCGGGGGGGTTCGGTTCCGGCGGGGTACCGGGCCACCGCGTGATGGGCGCGGCAACACCATCAACGGTAGCGGTGTGGTCGGCGGCGTGCTTGTTGCGCAGCGAGATCCGCACCATCTCCACGTCGGCCAGCGACAGCGTGATCTCGTCGGTGATGACGACCCCGCCACCGAGCACCCGGTCGAGCAGGTCGACCAAGGCGATGCGGCGAGTGTCGTCCGCGGGGACCGCGGGAACCATGTCGCTCACGGGTTCGCCTGATCGATCCCCGCGAAGGCGTACGGGGGCCACGGTCCGGTCATCTCCAGCGTCCCACTCTGATGGTCGGTGTCGAGTGCCGCGACGCCCGAAGCGAATTCGTCGGCATGTTCCTCGGCCACGAGGTAGGTGCCGTTGAAGGTCATCCACTCGCGTTTACCGGTGATGGCCGGATCGGTCACCTGCTGCCGTTCGTCGAGCAGAGCCCGAATCCGGTCGTCGTCGAGGTACAGGGTGGCCAGGCGAGCGGGCCTTCCCCGAACTCGCTCAGGCTCACCGATCCCACCACCGCCGCCAGGCCCGCCGAGCTCACGGTTCGGACCGGTTCGCCAGCCACTCCGGTCACCCCGGCCAGTTGTGCATCGTCGATGCTCTCGGAGGTGATGCCATACAGCCACACCACGTCACTCGCGGTCATCGTTGTCGCCTCGCCGCCTGCCCTCCACCTCGGCGTACCCGCCTCCACCTGGGGACGCACCGACCGGTCGGACTCGAGTGCGGCAATGCGCTCCTCGAGTTTTCGATTCTCGAGCTCGAGGTCGCTGCTCTTGCCGGTCAGCCATGGATCGTTCTCCCACCAGTTGATCCCCACCTCCCTCGCCGTCTCCAGCGAGGCGATGACCAGCCGCACCTTGATCGTCAGCAGTTCGATGTCGAGGAGGTTGACCTGGATGTCCCCAGCGATCACCAGACCCTTGTCGAGTACCCGCGCGAGGATTTCCCCGAGATTCGTCGACTGGTGTCCGCCGCCGCCCAGCCCCCCAGCGGGACTCTGCGGGAGGCGTCCGGAGTTGCCGCCGGAGAGGGTCATGACTGCCCGCCCACGCTGTAGCCGGCGCCGCGGCTGTAGCGGCGAGTTCTGCGATAGGACAACAACTGTCCGTCCAGATCCAACACCACCTCATACAGAGCGAGCATGTCCGTCGTGGACGGGATGCGCCGATCCTCGACAACTTCCACTTCCACGGTCCACCCGTCGTCGGTCGGCATCACCGACGTCGCACCCAACGGTTTCTTGCCCGTCAGCTCGGTGATGACCCGCAGCGCGAGCGCGGCGATGTCCTGCGCCGGCAGGGGCGGTGGCAGCTCCCGCGCCATGACCTTTTCACTCCCTCTCCGGAGTGGTGGGCTGAGCCGTTCCGGTCATTCGGTCCAGGATCGCCTGCTGCGCCTGCTCTTCCTCCTCGGCGGAAATCTCACCCCGCTCGCGGGCGTCGTCCAACTCCTCGCGAGCGCGCGGCGGGCGCTGGCGGGATTGTGGAGTTCCTCCTCGACCTGTCGCTGAATCAACTCGGCCAGCGAGATCACCCCGCGCACCGGTGCGAGCGGCAGCGTGACGATGAACGACAACAGTCCCATCGCCTCAGCCCTCCGGTGTCGGGGACACCACGAAGTCGTAGGCGGCGAGCGGGCCGAGCAGCCGCATCTCGACCCGGCCATCCCACCGCTGCGCCAACGCGCCCACCACTTGCTCGAGCTCGTCCTGCCGGGCGACCTCGACCAGGACCGCCACCTGCGCGGCATCCTCCTCGTGGGTGGGTTCGCGGACGTTGACCGCGTCGGCCAGCGAGTCGAGTGCCTCGACCACCGTGGCCGTATCTTCCTCTCTCTTCGCGACGATGGCGTTGGCCACGATCTCGCCGAGGGCCATCCGGGCGTCGCGGGTGGTGGCCTCCGGCTGGTCGCGGATCGTGTCGCGCAGTGCGCTGGCCCGCTCGTTCTCGCCGATCACTTCCCACAGGATGGCGTGTTCGACGTAGCGGCCCTTCACCACGTATTGGGCCTTACCCTCGAGTTGCTCCATCGCGGCGGCGAACTCGTCGGCGTGCGCGGTGAGCAGTTCGTCCTTCACCGCGTCGGTGTCGGTCAGCACGGCCCCGAACCGCAGGGGGAGTACCGGTGCCACCCGCGCGGCGCCGTCCAGCAGGTGTGCGTGGGCCTGGAGGTCCGCGGGTTTACCGAGCGGCCGGTCCACCGATATTTCACTCACCAGCGCCGCGATGTCACCGTGTCTGACGGTGCTCACCTGGGAGTCGTCGACGCCGACGGCGTCGTCTTCGGTCCGCACGTCCGCGGGCACGATGCCGTAGACGTAGATGCCGGTGGTGCGCGGCTGTTCGGGCGCATCGGTGGCCTGGTTGGACGTGGACATCATCTGTCCCCTCTGCTGGATTTCCGCGACACGCGCTCGGGCTCCTCTTGTCCGCCGCCGAGGAGGTCACCGAGTTTTTCGCCGGCGGCCTCGAGCGCGCCCTTGGTCTTCGACTTGGCACCACCTTCCGTCACGGACCCCACCAGATCGGTCAGGCCCTTGGGTTCGCTGCCGATCTCGAGCCGGTTCACCGCCTCCGCGAACCGCAGGTAGGTGTCGACGCTGGCGACGACGATGCGGGCGTCGATGGTCAGCAGTTCGATGCCGACCAGCGAGACGCGCACGTAGGCGTCGATGACCAGGCCCTTGTCGAGGATGGTGTCGATGACGTCGGCGAGGCTGCTCGAGCTGGGCCCGCCGGTGGTCACCGGCGGGCTCCGCGCTTCGCGCCGGCCGACTTTGTGGCCGCGGTCTTGCGCGGGCGGCCACGGCGTGCCGGTGCCGGCGGTTCACTCGCGGCCGCGGTCTTGCGTGGGCGGCCGCGGCGTTTCGGTGCCGGCGGTTCACTTGTGGCCGCGGTCTTGCGCGGGCGGCCGCGGCGTTTCGGCGCGGGTGCCTCGGGCTCCTCGTCCTCCTCGTCCTCCTCGTCGACCGCTTCCTCGCCCTCGTCCTCTTCAGCCTCGTCTTCCTCTGCCTCGGGTTCCTCGTCCTCGGCCTCGTCTGTTTCCTCCGACTCCTCGTACTCGTCTTCCTCTGCCTCGGGCTCCTCATCCTCGGCCCCGTCTTCCTCGGGCTCCTCGTATTCGTCCTCGTCTGTTTCGGCGGGCTCCTCGGGCTCCTCCGTCTCGTCCTCTTCGCCCTCGTCCGGTTGCGTTTCGTCCTGCTCGTCTTCCGGTTCCGCTTCGTCCTGTTCGGGCTCGACTACCTGGCCGTCCCGGATTTCTCCGCGCCAGCCCTCGAGGTCGTCGGGATGGAGGATTGTCTGTGTCATGACATGGCGTGCAAAGTGCTTCAATTCCAGCCGTGCTCGTCGTCCCTGTGCACGCCAGAGGTTTCCCGTCTTCTCGAACAGTCCCTTCGGGTGATACTCGAGGATGAGGACGATGCGGGTGAGATCGGGAGTCACCTCGTGGAACGTCACCGCCCCGTCGATGAAACCCTTGGCGCCCTTCGAGCGCCACACGATCCGCTCGTCGGGAACCTGCTCGAGGATCGTCGCTTCCCAGGTTCGGTGCGACAGGAAGATCTGTGCCTTCCATTCGAGCTTTTCGTCCGATTCCTGTTCGACCCGTTCGACCTTCTTCATGAAGGAGGGAAAGTCGGCGAATTGGGTCCATTGGTTGTAGGCCAGCTGAACCGGGACTCCGACGTCGATCGTTTCGACGATGTTGGTCAATTTCAGCTTCTTGCCTTTTCCGCTACCACCACCGCCCCCGCCGGTGACCGCGTCCTTGACGTCGGAGGCTTTGTCCTTGACCATCTGCTTGGCGCCCTGCCACCAGCCGCCGCCGGTGTCGGACTTGTCCGGCGACTCGTCGTCATCCGTTTTCTCGGAACCGGTGAGTGCGGCGAGCAGCCCTCCTTCACCGCCGCTCTCGGCGTAGTCGGTGAGCCGACCGGAGGTGTTCGACACCTTGTCCGAGACCGACGTCAGTGCCTTCTCGGCGACCGTGCCGAGCAGCGTCTGTATCGAGTCCTGCAGCACGCTCGACGCGCCGTGCCCGTCGCCCGGTACGGCCTCTTGTAGTTTCTTTGCGGCGTTCGTCATCGCCGTCACCTCCGTGCCCGTCGGACGGGCGCGGAGTCCGTCGTTGCTTTGGCCTGTGTCCTGCGTTTGCGGGCCGGAGCCTCTTCGTTATCGTCGTCTTCGTCTGACTTCGTGGTCCGCGACCTGCTCGCGGGCCGGGTGCTGCTGGTGCTCGACGCGCGGCGGCGCGGCGTGGGCCGCTTACGTGGGGCCGGCTGTTCGTCGGCCGCTGCCTCGTCTTCGTCCTGCTCCTCGTAGTCGTCGGCCGCGTCTTCCGCGCCGGGGGAGTCGTCCTCCGGCTGTTCGTCGGTACTGGGCTGCTCGTCGTCGTCCCGCGAACGAGTCCGCTTCTTGCGGCCGAATCTGCCCACCTTGGTGACATCACTGACGTTGTCCGGGAGATCGCTGACGGTGCCCGTGATCTCCTGGCCGCCCGATTGGAGCCGGTTGCTCAGCGAGTCGATGCGTTGGCTGGCAGCGGTGACCGCTGCGGCCTTCGCCGCGCTGACTAATTCTCCCCGGACCGTGTCGCCGAGTTTGGCGACTTCCGGGGAATTCGCGAGCATCTTGGTGCCGAGGGTGAGCAGCTCCCGCGGCCCGCCGCGAAAGCGCCCGGTCGTCCCGGCCCCGGCGAGCATCAGTGCCAGCTTCATCCGGCGGGTGCGGCCTAGCAGATAGCCCGCACCGATCGCGGCCGCCATCTGAGTCTTGTTGTTCATTATTGAACCCCTTTTTGCCGAGTAGTCACCTATGCACCTCTCGCCAACCTCGGAGATGTGTCGCAGGACCGTTTTCGGTGATGTGCCGCAAGACCGTGTGCATGGTAGGGGTGCGCATTGTCGACTACCCCAACCCGGCAACGCTCAATCACCAGCACAACCACTGTTCGGGCCGACTTCACGGACACCCGTTTCTCGGTTGTGCAGAAATTCGATGTTTCCGGCCTCTCCCGCAGCGACCGTGATGAAGCGAGACGCCTCACGCGGGTGGACCTCTCGAAGATGTTGCTGTGCAAGGCATTAAGCACTGTGCGGTGGTTCCCGGGAGGGTTCGTCGAGCAACGGAAGATCGCTGGTGTTCACTGGTTGCGCAATGCCGCGACGAATTTTTTCTGTGGAGCGTCGTGTGCCGCCCGCTCACGAAATCGGTCCTGCCCACCCGCCGATCAGGTCAGTCTGCGGCGGCTGCTCGCACCGCCGCGACGATTGCCATGACAAGCAGGGCCAGTAGCAGGATCACGAGCAGCACCGGCCCGAGGAGGAGTCCGAGGCCCAGGAGGAGAATCAGGGCGATCTTGGCCTTGGTGCTCAATCCGGTGACCAGACCTTTGATCGCGGCCCACACCGGATTCTTACCCGTCAGGGCGGCGCGAACGCCTTCGAGTCCGGCTTGCATGCCCACCCCGCCGTGCGCGACCTCGTCGACGAGGGTTTCGATCCACTCCTGGATCTTCTGCTTGATCTTTTCCGTCAGCATGGCGCCGCGGTCTCGCGCCGTCTCCAGGAGCTGGTGAATGTGGGTTTTCAGCCATTCGATGGCGGCCTCGACCGACCGCGACACCAGGCCCGGGGTGGTGTCGGCGGGCCCGCCGCGGTTGGTGTCCTTCGCTGACGAGTCCGGTCGGCGTGTGCGATTCGGGGCGGTGGACCGCGGGTGCGCGGCCGTGCGGGACCCCGCACCTCGGGGATGCTTGCGGGCCGCCGGTTTCGCGGTGGTGGCCCGCACCGGCGCACGCCCGGAGGGTGCGGCGCTGTCGGGGCGTCGCCGACGGGGTGTGCCCGAGGATGATTCGCCGGTGGCGTCCGTTCGCGTTCGTCGTGGCGTCGGTTCCGCCCGCCGTGGGCCACTACGCCGGGAGGTGGCCGCAGTCGATGTCGTCGCCGGCCGCCTGCGCGGCAGCCGCCCGTTCTCGGTTGTGATGGGCGTCGTGGACCTTTTCGTCGTCGTGGATGTCCGGACCGCCGGCTTGGTTGCGGTGGTCGCGGTGGGGTTGTCGCCGCCGGCAATCGTGCCGTGGCCGACTGTGCCGCCTCGGTGCGAGGGTGTCCGGCCGCCCGTTCTTGCTCGTGCAGCCATACACTCAAACTACCCCCGGGAGGCGATCCCCGGGAACCGGATTGGGCACCGGAACACTGCACCCCCGGGGAGCACGGGCGTTGGGATGACCGAGAGGCCGAATATCGACGATCGGCGGTCGCGCTCGGTTGAGCGGATCGTTGCCCGAACACTGATCTGTTCGAGGGAAATGTTGGAACGTCAACCAAAATCCGTTGCGGGAACACCATTCCACAGCAATTCGGTGACGTCGTGGAAGCATACGAGTGTCACCGGGTCGTCCCGGCGCCCGAGCACCGACTGGGGTGACGAAGGCGCGAACGGTGGAACCGTGGTCCTGCTGCCGTGGATCACCAACCGGGCCGCGGCATCCGGGACGGCCGCGTACTCCGCCGCACCATCGGCTTCCAGGGGGTAGCTGGTCAGTTGGTCGCTGAGCGCCTCGACGTCCGCGTCGGTGAGGTGCACGTATTCCTTGATGTCGGATATCGCTATGGCGTCCTCCAGGTTCCGGACGAGCCCCGTCCCGGAACGCTGGGGTGCGCACGTCCGGTGCGGCTTCGGACCGGGTCAGTAGTAGTGGCGTCGGCCCGCAACCGCGTGGCCGGTCATGCCCATGATCTCGAGGACCACGCCGATGACGATGAGCGCGATACCGACGTACAAGAGGACGGGGATGCCGGCCACCGCGCCGATGATGGCGAGGATGATGCCGAGAATGATCATGGCGGCGACCTGATTTCGGGATGGAGACTGGGGGATTGGGGGATCGGACGGAGTGTGAGCGGGTCAGTGTTTGAAGGGGTGCCTGATCTTCTGCTTGAACTTGTCACCGGTTTGCTTGGCGTTGCCCTTGGCCTGCTCTGCACTCCCCTCGGCTTCCATGCGTTCATTTCCGAGGGCCTTGCCGACCGTCTTCTTGGTTGCGCCCTCGGCGGTTTCGGCCTTGTGCCGAAGCTTCTTCACGATGCTCATGGCGGTGCTTCTTCTCTCTTGGGTGATCGGACGGCGCGGCTGCGGCGGCCGATGTCAGTGGGGCCCGGTGCCGGGGCGTCGTCAGCGTGCGACGTCATGGGTGGTGGGGGCCCTAGTTGTTCGGTGGCCGAACGGGTGCCGCCAGTCGCGTCCCCCGGCGGGCCGGCGACCGCGATCGACACCGTGCGGTGACGCGTGGGCGGTGTCCGGGTCCGCGGCGACCATGTTGCGCTGTTCGGCGAGGCGGTCCCGATCCTGGTACGCATCGGCTGTTTCGCGGCGGGATTCGGTCAGGTCGTGGCGGGCGATTCGGCCGCGCCGGGAGGTGCGCCGGGCGCCGGCCAGTAACAGGCCGAGCCCGATGAGCCCGACCGCGCCGACAACGATGCCGTAGAGGAAGAGCGTGCCGGTGGAACCGGTGACGTGATAGCCGAACACGGCGAACCCGTCGGTGAGGGCGTGGCCGTCGCCGCTGTTGCTCAGCACGCCGGTGAGTCCGACGATCACGGCGGCGAGAAGGACGATGAGTCCGAAGATGATGATCATGACGGCCTCCAGTGGCCCACGGTGTATTACCTAGTCAACGCCGCATTCGCCCTCGCGTCAACAGCGTAGAGCTACGGCTTAGCGCTACAGTGAAATGGCGTAGGGAAGGGGGTAGTGATGGCCGATGTGCCCGCTCCTCGCGCGACCCGGCCCGGCCGTGGGCGCGACCCCGGCGGTGATCCGATCACCCGGCAGCGGGTACTCGCGTGTGCGCTCGAGATCGTCGATCGCAGTGGCATCGACGGGCTGTCGATGAGGCGCCTCGGCAAAGCGTTGGGCCGCGACCCGATGGCCCTGTACCGTCACGTTCCGAGCAAGGCGGCGCTCCTCGACGCGCTCGCCGAGCTCGTCCTCGAGCAACTCGAGGTCGACATCGGCGACGGCGACTGGGCCACCCAGCTACGGGAGGTCGCGCGGGGCTTCCGCCGGTTGGCCCTCGCCCATCCTCAGATGGTGCCGCTCATGGTCACCCGGCCGTTGTCGACACCACTCGGGCTTCGGCCGCTGGGCACCTTGCGTCCCCTGGAGGACATTCTCACGTTGCTCACCCGGGCCGGCTTCACCGGCGCCGATGCCCTGCACGTCTATCGGGCGTTGTTCGGCTTCCTCTACGGTCACGTCCTCAACGAACTGCACGAGCTCGTCGAACGACCCGACGAATCCGACGACCTCCTCCGTCTCGGACTGCACCGCCTACCGATCGGCGACTTCCCCCTCCTGCGGGGCCTCGCGCCCGTACTGGCGTCGTACGACGGGGCCGCCGAACTCGAACGCGGCGTCGACATCCTCCTCGCCGGTCTGACGGCTACACTGACCCAGCCCGACAGCCCGACAGCCCGACAGCCCGACCCTGCGGCCCCGGAACCGGTGAACTGAACCCCTCCGTCAACCGGCGGACCGGTTCCGTTCTGAACCCCGATGCGATCCGGGTCACCCCGGGTGACTCGATGCACGAGGGCATTGCCCTCATTGACGGGCCGCCCTATGAGGTTGATTTCCGCAGCTACGCCAAACCCGTTTCCGCTACCGATCACCTTTCGGCGTGGTTGCGGTCGGCGGCGACTGCTTACGAATCGTCGAGCGGGTGGGCGTGATCCGCCGCAGAGGTGCCCAGCCCCTGGACGGCTGTGGATGGTCTTCGTCCTCGCCCGTGGTCGAGTTGTGCGGTTTCTCCTCGTCTCGTACGTCCGTCGGACGCTTGTGCGCCTTGACCGTTCGGGACTGCCCCCACCCTGGTTGACACTCGGGGTGTGCAGTTTCAGGCCGCGTGTGCGGTCTGATGGAGCGTCTCATATTCGACGGGTGTCAGTCGACCGAGACCGCGTTGCCGGCGCCGCCGGTGGTAGGTCGTCTCGATCCACCCGACGATCGCCAACCGTAGTTCCTCACGGCTGCTCCAGCGGCGACGGTCGAGGACATTGCGTTGCAGCAACGCGAAGAACGATTCCATCGCGGCATTGTCACCACATGCCCC
>NZ_JASHKU010000038.1:0-55635 GCF_030056875.1 Rhodococcus sp. IEGM 1351
GCCGGACGAAAGTAGTCACAGTTCAAACAGTTACACCGTTAACTTGACAGACCCCGTCGCTTCGGAATAGTGTGGAGAAGGCCGTCGGCATGCGGGCGAATATGTTGTTGTCTTCCGGTCCCGCTTCCAGCGTGACGACGGAGTTGCGTGGATCTGCGCTGAGCCGTTTGGCGAGTACGGTTCCCCGAGGAGCCCTTACCGACTCGACAGAGTTGGCGGAGATGTTGTGGCGGCGCGGTGTTCCTCTTCTATCCGCGGAGGGCGGACGCGAAGATGCCGGGAAGTTTCGTCCAAGACGGTTTCGCGGCGAATGCCGTCAGTAGTCGACCGGTGGTGGCGGCGGTTCGATTGGTGACGAACCATGGCGGCTTGGGCGAGATGGTCCATTCGCCGTTGACGATCGATCGCGGCGCCGGGCGGAACGGTCCGCGGACAACTGTGCGTTCGGCTCCGTCGATGAGCAGGGCATTGTGGACCATGCCCATTCCGCTTTGGATGTCGTCGATTGTATGGCCCGGGAATGCGCCCCAGGTGGCGCCGGCGGTCAGGAAGCCGACACCGGTCCAGGCGTTCACCGCGATCGTTCCGTAGTTGAGCTCCGCCAAGAGTATGTCGAACCCGGTGCCCATCTGTTGGATCGATCGGGGGTGGGCGATGATGTTGATTCCGAGGGTTCCGACGAAGTCGGAGTTGGCCGTGCGCACGGCCGCAGCCGCGAATGCTTCATCAGCGTGGGGGAGTTCGACAATGCCGAGAACCGGCGCGAAGTACTCGGTCTGCAGGAGTGTGGCCTCGTCCGTCGGGTCGATGTCGTGGATCAGCACCCGTCCACTTCCGAGCTTGTCGGCATGAGGATAGGCCGTGAGGGCCGCTTCGACGCGGTTGGCGCTCCCGGGATAGTAGGGGTTGCGACCGGGAGTGTTGTTCAGCGCCGTGCGCAGGGCGGCCACGAACTGGTCGCGTTGCTTCCACTTGGATGAGAGCACGACGACCTGCGAGGCAACGCAGTTGTATCCGCCGTTGTGGAGACGTTGCGTGGCAACGTGTTCCGCCTGGTATTTGATGTCGGCGTCGCTCCACTCGCCGGGTAGCACAATTGTGGGTGACACGCCGCCGAGCTCGCTCGTCATCGGCTTGTTCAGCACGGGATCGTTGGCCGCTCGACGGGCGGCACCCTCCTGGCCCGGGCCGAAGACGATGGTGTCATGGGTGATTGAGCTACCGGTCATGTGCACATGGTGGACCGCCGCGTGGTTGACCAGGTAGGTGCCGAGCTCGGCTCCTCCGGTGAGCACACGAACTGCTCCTACCTCGATCAGTGGTGCGAGGACCTTGGTGAAGACCGGGAGCATCGGGTCTGTGATCGGGTTGAGCTTGAGTGCGACGACGCGGTTGTGTGCGAAGAGTTCGTAGAGAGTGTCCAGCGGTGCGATGGACATGATGTTGCCTGCACCCAGCACGGCGCCGATGCCGTGGGTGTGGGCCGGATCGAGCTGGGCGAGGCCGGCGGTCTGCCTGGCGCGCTCGACGTCGGTTCCCGGCTGCAGCCATACCTCGGCGCTGAATCCGTTCAGCAGCAGCCGGTCGAAGATGCCGAGGGGAAGGACTCGGACCGTTGTGCGACCACCCGGCGCGGATCCGAATGTCGCGGCGGCGATGGGGCTGGTGCCGGTCTCGAGGGAGGCCAGGCTGTGTGCCAGCGTGGCGGCACCGCCGGCGAATGCGTAGGGACCGGAGATCCATTCCTCTCCGACCAGTGGGGACGAGGGGTCGAGCTCTTTGATCGCGGTGGCGGCGGTGACCCACTCCTCGGCGTGGGCGGCGGTGAGGTCCCGAACCCGCTCGAGCAGCGCCCGTCGAGCAGAGAGGGGCAGCGACGCCCATGTTTTCTCGCCAGTGCTCAGCTCGTCGAGGGCCCGGTCGACGGTCGGGTGTCCTGTGGGGGTGTTCGTGACGTGCATGTCGGAACCGGTTTCGTTGGGCACTGCGATCACTCGTCTCTGTGCTGGGGGTGGGAACCGCGGCGCGGTATATGGATTGTGGTCTCGTCGGGCCCTGGTCCGCTATGGGCCGCTGCTCGTCAACATCCGCGTCTGGTTGTGCCGTTGCACAACTTCGTGGTGTCCACCAGTTCGGGTCTAGGCTGGCCCCATGTCGAGAGCGGCCGCGAAACCCGTGCATGTGCGGAACACCCTGCTTCTCCCGCTGCTGACAACGGTGGATGGCATGGCTTCGGAGTTGGTTGCACGCATACTGTCCGCCGAGCGCGGCTACCTCGAGTCATCCTTGCTGACCCGCGAGCAGCTGTATGACGCGTGTCATGCCAACCTGCTGGCGATGATCACCTGTTTGGCGGGCGAGGTCGAGCCGGAGCTCGAGTCGGCCGCCGAGGCTGGGCGGCTCAAAGCCGAACAGGGTGTTCCGCTCGCCGCCCTGTTGCACGCCTTCCGTCTGGGCGGTCGGCTGATCTGGGAAGAACTGATGAACCGGTCGGAGGCGGAGGCGACGCGCGCGCTGCTCGATATGGCCGCCCAGATCTGGGCGATGGTCGATGTGTGTTCGGATGCGGCCGCCGAGGCCTATCGACACACGGTCGACGCCCGAAGCGAGGAGGATGCCGAGTCGCGGCGACGTCTTATTCGAGCACTGTTCGGCGACCACGCGTCCAATCGGTCTGCGGTGGCAGCCGCTGTGCATACCTTGCGGATTCCCGAACGTGGCAGTTTCGTGGTGATTTCCGCGGATTCGGACCGGCTCGAGTTCTCCACGCGTGAGGTAGGCGCGGTGTGGGATTCGGAGGCCGACGGCGTTCTCGGTCTGCTGTTCGGGCGGTCGGACGCGATAGTCAACGAGGTGGTCGCGCATCTGGACGTATCCGGCGCGGTGGGGGTCAGCGAGATGTTCACTTCGCCGTCCGGAACGGCCAAGGCTGTTGCCCAGGCCAGGTTGGCGCGGGCTTGCGCGCGCGTTGACGACAGTGCTGTCACACGTTTTGGCGCGGTTCCGGTGCCGCTGTTGCTAGCGACCCATCCCGACAGCAGCCGCATCGCTGTCCGTCAGATCTTCGGGTCGCTACTCGATCTGCCCGAGGTCGAGCGAAACAGCCTGCTGGCGACGCTCGACGCCTGGTTCGCATCCAAGGGGTCCACGAGTGACGCCGCCGCGCGCCTGCACTACCACCGCAACACCGTCCTCTATCGACTCCGGCGGATCGGCGACCTGACCGGTAGGGATTTTATGAATCCGGCGCAGGCCGCGGAGCTCTTCGTCGGGCTTCGCGCGTTTCAGCTGGGTGAAGACGGGAGATGACGAACTACAGACGGGCGGCGCGAGCGCATCATCGTTCCAGGATGTCATCTCACAGGCACGACATCGAGACAGTCGATTCGGGTGCATTCGCTCCTGACGATGAAACTGATTGCGTCACAACCTATTAGCCTCCACAGGCTGAGTTGTGTCATCTAACCTTGACGAGAACCCCTGGTATTTGACCCTGCTAGTCAGATCTGATGTGGTGATGCGGACGGAACCTGCGCCGTCGCACCGGCAAGCTCAAGGGTAAACGCGGCTGCAGTGACTCGCCCGATAATTGAGAACCACCCCGGCCAAAAACTTGTCTTTGTGCGACACTGCGCCCACACTGGGATCCGTGGCTGTCTTGACGCGAGGTTCGGCGATCTCCCGGGTAGACGAGCTCATCACCGAACTCGGAGGTGATGCCGACGCTCTCCTCCGGTCCCACGGCATCGATCCGCTCGCAGTCGGCGACTTCGACCGATATGTCCGCTACGAAGACGCGGCCGCGGTTCTCGGACACGCCGCCCGCGAGTTCGACTGTCTCGACTTCGGATTGCGTCTCGGTGGCATGCAGAGCATCGCATCGCTGGGACCGCTGAGCGTCATCCTGCGGAATGCTGAGACAGTGGGCGAAGCGATCACCAACGTCTGTCGCTTCCTCGGAAACCTCGCTCCGGCCGACACTGCGCGGCTGACCACCTCGGCGGGATCGGCGATCTACTCGTACTCGACGATCCTCCACAACGACTTCGACCGGCGCCAGACGGTGGAGAAGAGCCAAACACTGGCCATGAACGCGATCAACGTCATGAGCGGCGACAGAGTGATCCCGATAAAGGTCACGTTCCAGCATGAACGGCTCGCACCATTGGAGTCCTACTTCGACGTGTTCGCTTGCCCCGTGGAGTTCGGCCAGAGTCAGAACGCTATTCACCTGTCGCCGGCACATCTCACCCGCGTCATCGAGGATCGCGACGAAGCCGCACTCGCACTTGCTCAGGAATATCTGGCCCGGGTCCATTCCGGCGTGGCGCTGGCCGAGCATGTCCGCGACGTCACGCGGCGCTTGCTGCTGGTCGGCGAGGCGGGTCTCAGCCGGGTGGCCCGAGCGGTGTCACTGCATGAGCGCACGCTGCAACGCGAACTTGCGGCCGAAGGCACGACCTTCGAGAAGATACTCGACGAGGTTCGACGGGCGACAGCCTGGGAGCTCGCCGCAACCGGCTTGCAGGCCTCGCAGCTCGCCTCGGCCCTGGGCTATGCCGAACAGAGCAGCTTCACCCGGGCCTGCCGCCGCTGGTACGGCGAATCGCCGCGCGACCTGCTCAAACGGCGCCGCGGTAGCCGCCCGGAGGATCCGATCCTCTAGGTGGTCGGCGCAACCGACGCCCACTTGGCACTGTCGCCAAATGGCAAAATTATGTCGTCTGAGGACAAGTTTTCCCGCCGCCTGGTTGCGAGGCTTGTAAGCATCGTCACACTGAAGCTCAACTACGGGAGTTGACATGCCTAAAGCCCATGCGCCTGATTCGGGCCTCGCATTCGATCACGTCGACGTCCTCGTCGTCGGCGCCGGCCTCTCCGGGATCGGGATGGGATACACTCTCAAGCATTCACAGCCCGGCCGAACCTTCGCGATCGTCGATGGGCGCGAATCGCTCGGCGGTACGTGGGATCTATTCCGCTACCCCGGGATTCGATCGGATTCCGATATGCAGGCGTATGGCTTCGGTTTCAAGCCATGGCGCCGTGACAACTCGATCGCCGACGCCCACGAGATCCTCGACTACCTCCGGGAAACCGTCAGCGAAAACGGTCTGCAGCGCCACATCCATCTCGGTTTCACGGTCGTTCGGGCGGATTTCTCGACACCCGAGCAGCGTTGGGTGGTCACCCTCGAGCGCGTCAGTGACGGAGTCCGACACGACGTGACCGCGTCGATGTTGTTCTCGGCCGCCGGCTATTACGACGCCGGCGAGGGTTTCACGCCGGACTTCGCGGGCCGTGATGACTTCGAGGGACAGATCGTCCACCCGCAGCATTGGCCCGAAGACCTGGATTACTCGGGCAAGAAGGTTGTGGTCATCGGAAGTGGCGCCACCGCGGTCACACTTCTGCCGTCGATTGCGGAGGAGGCCGAGCACGTCACAATGCTGCAGCGATCCCCGTCCTACGTGATTCCCATCCCACGCAAGGATCCGCTCGCTAACACTCTCCGAAGAATCCTCCCCGAGAAGACTGCCTACTCGATCTCCCGTGAGATCAGCATTCGGAAAGGGAATCTCGTCTACAAGGGCAGCCGGAAGTTCCCTCGACAGGCTCGGGCACTCGTCCGCAAAATCACGGCCGCCGCGCTCCCGGAGGGCTTCGACGTCGACACTCACTTCCATCCGGAGTACGACCCGTGGGACCAGCGCATGTGCACGGTCCCAGATGGTGACCTGTTCAAAGCAATCGCGAAGGGCCGCGCGGCGGTTGTCACCGACAAGATCGTGCGGTTCACTGAAACCGGGATCGAACTCGAATCAGGCACACGGCTCGACGCCGACATCATCGTCACCGCCACGGGTCTGAATATGGTGCCTTTCGGAAAGATCGCATTCGAGGTGGACGGCCAACGGATCGATCTACCCGATCACGTCATCTACAAGAGCGCGATGGTGAGCGGCCTCCCGAACTTCGCGTTCACCGTTGGGTACATCAACCACTCGTGGACTCTCAAAGCAGACCTCGTCGCACAGTGGTTCTGCCGACTTCTCGACCACATGAGCGAGAACGGCTACTCCAGCGTCGTACCCGTCGTCTCGGACAGTTCGATGCCGGTCAAGCGATTCTTCGAATTCGACGCGGGCTACATCAACCGGGCGATGCACTTGTTCCCCAAACAGGGCACCCACGGACCGTGGCAAGCTCCCCAGGATTTTAACCACGACCGGATCGTTCTCGGCAAGGACCCGATCGACGACCCCGAGCTTCGCTTCACGTCGGCCGCTTCACCTGCCGCCGGTTTCGCGGACGACGCGACCGAGCAAGTCAAAGAAGCCGTCCAGTGACCAACGCACCGACCACGCATGAGACCCCCGCACCCACCGCCGACAAAGCCACTCGGCCAGGTGAGCCAACGCGATTCGCCGACGCCACCGACGGCGTCAAGCTCGCGATCTACGAGTACGGCGACAGCGATCGGCCAACGGTGCTGTTCGTCCATGGATATCCCGACGACCACTCGGTCTGGGAACCGGTAATCGCTCTAACGGCCGGCGACTTCCACGTCGTCACATACGACGTGCGCGGTACCGGAGCATCAGGGCAACCCGCCAAGCGGGGCGGGTATGCGATGTCCCAATTGCGAGACGATCTCGCCACCGTCATCTCCCTGACCAGTCCCGACTCACCCGTTCATCTGGTCGCCCACGACTGGGGATCGATCCAAAGCTGGGCCGCCGTATCCGATTCAGCGTTTGCCAACAAACTGGCGTCTTTCACGTCAGTCTCGGGGCCGGGCCTGGACATGGCCGGTGCGTGGTTGCGACGTGGGCACCGTCACCCGCGTAAGTTCGCACGTCAACTGGTTGACTCCTGGTACATCGTCGCGTTCCAACTCCCTTTCCTCCCCGAACTCCTGGTGCGGCGCGGTGTCGTCGAGAAAATGGTCTCGCGATCCGAGAACATCGGCGTGCCGACCGACCGTCAGATCCCGTCCGGACGCCGGTCACGGCGTGACGCAATAAACGGGATCGGGTTGTACCGCGCCAATTTTCGCCACCTGCTCACGCCACGTCCCACTCGAGCGGTGTGTCCGGTGCAGGTTCTCGCCCCGACCGACGACGCCCACGTGACCGTTCCGCTCGGACTCGAAGCACCAAAGCCGTTCGTGGACCGCCTGTGCACGCACGCGATTCCGGGCAACCATTGGGTGGTGGAGCAGAACCCCACCCTGATCACCACCCTCGTCACCGAGTTCATCAGCACCATCACGCAGCAGGACGAAGATTCGAGATGACCATCAGACCACAGCGCCGCAGCGACCCCAGTAAGGTCGCGCTTCCCGCCCGCAACGTGAATTTCGGCCGGCCGGATTGCCGTTCGAGTCGAGGCCGGGTGGGCGCTTCTCCTCGTACTACATCAACATCCGTCACCTCCGGTTCGTTGAAGGTGAACACTGGTTCGTGAAGGTTTTGGAAGTACTCCTGCCGACCTATCATCCGTCCCATGAGGGCTCGGCATAACAGGCCGTCGCCTATCTGGTGACGTCGCCCGCGGCGATACGGGCGGACGCTGTTGCGGACGCCCCGACATCATGAGTCCGTATCGCAACGTTCTGACCGAATAAAAATGCGACGACCACATGATCCTGTGCGTCTCTCGCGCTCAGGACTCAATTTCCATCGATAGGAGAAGGACGCGATGAAGGCCGTTGTCTGTACGGAGGGCGAACTCAGCGTTCGTGAGGTGAAGACACCCGAACCAGGTCCGGGCCAGGTCCTGATCAAAGTACTGCGGACCGGGATCTGCGGATCGGATCTGCATGCCAAAAAGGACGCCACCGAGGTGAACGCGTTGTTGCTCGAATCGGGCTACGCGACCGCGATCCTTCCGAACCAAGAGGTCATTCTCGGCCATGAGCTCCTAGGCGAGGTGGTGTCATACGGCCCGAAGACCCGCGGCCGTTGGGCCGCAGGGACGACGGTGACAGCGTTGCCCGTCCTGCAGACGGAGGTAGGAATGCATATGACGGGCTTCGACAGCCATGCAGCAGGCGGTTACGCCGAATACACCCTTGTAGAGGAAGCGCTGACATTCCCCGTTCCTGACGGCGTCTCCCACGACAAGGCCGCGTTCACCGAGCCCCTCACCGTCGCACGGCACGCAGTACGTCGATCGAGAATAGGCAAGAAGCGCCCCGCTGTCGTCATCGGATGCGGGCCCATCGGCCTGGCAGTGATCCTGATGCTCAAGGCCGCGGGGGTCACAAAGGTCATCGCCTCCGATCTCTCGCCCGGCCGTCGGAAGCTCGCCAGCCAGTGCGGTGCCGATGTGGTCGTCGACCCCAAGGTTCAATCGCCCTGGGACACCCTCACACTCAAGAGCCCGGTCAACTCGACACCGGAACTCCTCGCGTTCGCACTCGAGATGACCAAAGCCGTGCGTAGGATCCCGATGCTCTCGATAGAGAAGATCTTCTTCGGCGCCGATCGACTCGGGCAAACCCCGAGCGGCCCCGTCGTATTCGAATGTGCCGGCGTCCCCGGAATCATCGATCACGTTATCGCCAACGCGCCGCTTCGTACACTGGTGACAGTGGTGGGAATGTGCACCGAGGTCGACAGGTTCCGACCAGCTGTTGCCCTCAGCAAAGAGATCGACCTGCGCTTCGTCTTCGGCTACGACCCCGCAGAGTTCAGCCAAACGCTGGGCATGATCGCCTCCGGCAAGGTCGACCCGTCACCCCTGCACACTGCGACCGTCGGCCTCGACGGCGTCGCACAGGCGTTCAACGACCTCAGTGATCCCGAGCGCCACGCGAAGATCCTCATCGATCCGTTCCAGTGAGAGTGCAACACCCAGTGTTGTGATCGCGCACACATCTCGATGCCATCTAAGCTCCCATCACGGTGCCGCCGGATCTGATTGCGTGTCCGGCCAAGGTTTGCCCGTCTGTATCACGCTGAACTCAACCGACTTCGCGTGAAGGCTTCACCGCGGAGCAGTACAACTATTGACGACCTCAGGAGAATCATGTTGAACCTGTCTGTCCTCCTTGAGGATTCAGCGCGTAGATATCCATCCAAGGATGCGCTGGTCCTGGGCAACACCAAGCTGACGTACGCACAGGTTGACGGAGCGGCGAATCAGGTTGCGAACCTGCTGGTGGAACGGGGGGTCCAACCAGGCGACAAGGTGGCGCTGAGCAGCCCCAACCTCCCCTGGTTCCCCATCGTCTACTACGGCGTCCTCAAGGCTGGGTGTGTTGTTGTTCCGCTGAACATCTTGCTCAAGAGACGAGAGGTGGCCTATCACCTGACCGATGCCGACGCCGTGGCCTTCTTCTGTTTCGAGGGCACCGAAGAACTCCCAATCGGAATGGTGGGATACGCCGGCTTCCAGGAGTCGACCACCGCGAACTTCTTCCTCATTACCGCAGACCCAGCCGCGTCAAGCCCAATCGACGGCGTCGAGACGCTCGGACAGGCCCTCTCCGGGCGGTCGGATGTATTCGAGTCTGTCCCCACCGAGGCCACCGACACCGCCACCATCCTCTACACCAGCGGCACTACAGGCCAACCCAAGGGTGCGGAGCTGTCTCACGCCAATACGCTCTTGAACGCCCTCACCTGCAATCGACTCTTCGATAATAAGACCACGGATACGCACATCGTGGCACTCCCACTCTTCCACACTTTCGGTGCGACGGTACAGATGCATGCCGGCTTCTCGACGGGCGCCACGCTGCACCTGATCCCACGTTTTGATGCTAGTCAGGTCATCGATCTCTTCCAGAGAGAAGACATCACGTTCTTCGCCGGTGTTCCGACGATGTGGTGGGGATTGCTCGAATCGCTCACCGACGATGTCGACGTCGAGCGGATCGCCCGTAACCTACGGATCGGTCTCTCAGGGGGCGCGAGTCTTCCTGCCGACATCATCTCCCGGGTGCAAGACAAGTTCGGCGTGCAGATTCTGGAAGGCTACGGACTCTCCGAGACATCACCGCTGGCAACCTTCAATGACCCCGACCGCGGTTCGCGCCCCGGTTCCATCGGTCTCCCGGTCTGGGGTGTAGAGGTCAAGCTCATCGACGACGAGTGGAATGAGATTGCCGCAATCGGCGAAGTCGGCGAGATTGCAGTCAAAGGCCACAACATCATGAAGGGCTACTACGGGCGCCCTGCAGCCACGGCGGAGGCCATCCGCGGCGGTTGGTTCCGTACCGGGGACCTTGCCCGAAAGGACGACGACGGCTTCTATTTCATCGTCGACCGATCCAAGGACATGATCATCCGCGGCGGCTTCAACGTCTATTCAAGGGAGATCGAGGAAGTCCTGATGACTCACCCAGGTATCAGCCTCGCCACGGTCATCGGGGTTCCGCACGAACGTCATGGCGAGGAAATCAAGGCGTTTGTGATCCCCAACGCCGGAGCCACACTAACCGGTGATGAGCTTATCGATTGGAGCAGAGAACAGATGGCGGCATACAAGTATCCCCGGATCATCGACATCGTCGACTCATTGCCCACGACCGCCACCGGGAAGATCCTCAAACGCGAACTCACCTGACCGTACGCCGCTCAAGTTGGCGTTCTGCAGAACTTCCCGAGGGGATCCGTGAAGGCCTGGCATGGAGGCGCCCGCAAATCATCGGCACAATCTCCACCTGGTTCGAGTCCACGCAGGACACGCACACGAATGTCCGTGCTGGTGCTCATCTCGGTGAAAACTAGCAACGGACATCGCGTCGTTTTCAGATTTTCGCGCGACGATCGGCCCCACGTAAGGAAACTCGGCATCCGCACATTGTCCGACGCATGAAAGTTTGTATTCCCAATGCTGGCTTCGGTTCGCTGCAAACAGTCGGGATTGAGGATGATTCGCTGAGGTTGTGCCTACCCGCCCCGCTTGATCGAACCCTTGGCTCATTCACCAACTATCCAAGCCTCAGCGCTTCCCAAACGGCCGGAAAAGCACATGACCACCTACCGACGTTCGTACTCACCGAGAACTGATCCCACACAACTAGCACAGGTGCTATTCGACGAACTCTCACATCGCTATCACGAAGAGAGACAACGCAGGATCGCAAACGACAATCCGCAAATGCACGTACACAATCACCCAGGTGACGCCGGATCACTACTCAATCTCGCTTTGAACTGGGCACCGTACGGAGGCGTCCCCGAGGAAGAAGTATTCGAAAGATACGGAACCACATTGGCTCGCTTCGTAGACCAACTATGGGTAATCGTGCGCCACCTCCACTGCGATCGTATGACTGTAGCGAAACTATCCGCGGTGTACCCCAAGCGCCGGACCTCGCTTGAGACCGGGCGCGGCGTTGTCACTCCATAACAATCACTGCAAAACATTTGGCGTCATGGTACAAGCGAACTTTCGGAAACCAATCGTATCCTGTGTCAACGGTCACATCGATGGTTTCCTGATTCGACCCGACGGTCAACTCGGTGTTCGATCTCACGGATGCTGTCAATTGATGAACTTCCTCCCGCGCGCGTTTGCGCCATATTCGTCGACGAAAGAAGGAACCTATGTCTCATGTAGATAACGTGACAGTGCTCGGATCGGGTGTGTTGGGTGGGCAGATCGCCTGGCAAAGTGCCTTTAAGGGTAAATCCGTCACCGCCTACGACATTTCAGACGATGCCATCGAGCGCAGTAAAGCAGCTCATGAGCGTTACGCTGCAATCTACCTAGCGGACGTCGGCGCCAACGAAGAAGATATCGCCGCGACGCGAGATCGACTGACCTACACAACAGATCTTGCAGCTGCCGTCGGGCAGGCGGACCTTGTGATCGAGGCTGTACCGGAGATCCCGGACGTGAAGACCAAATTGTACAAGGAGATGGCGGAAATCCTACCTTCACATACATTAGTCGTAACGAACTCCTCGACTTTCCTTCCTCGCGACTTCGCTGCGGACACCGGTCGCCCCGAGAAGTACTGTGCATTGCACTTTGCGAACATGATCTGGAGGATGAACCTCGGAGAGATCATGGCCCACGCAGGTACTGCCCGAAAAACAGTGACCGAGGTGACCGAATTCGCGATCGAGATCGGGATGGTGCCCATCCCGGTACGTAGAGAACAGAACGGTTACCTCGTCAACACGTGGACCGTTCCCCTGCTCAACGCAGCCCAGACATTGGTCACCAACGACATCGGAGATCCTGAGGACATCGATCGTACATTCATGTTTCTCGGCGCCGCGATGGGTCCGCTCGGCATGATCGATATAATCGGCATGAAGACCACGTACGACGTTCTTGCTCACTGGGGCAAGGAGAGTGGCGATACGCAGATGAGTGCCAACGCTGATTACATCAAGGAAAACTTCCTCGACAAGAATTTGCTTGGTATGCAAACCGGGGAAGGCTACTACCAGTACCCGAATCCCGCGTACGCTCGCCCGGATTTCCTTAATGTTCCAGACATTTCCGCTGTCCCGAACCTCGTTTCCGCAATTCTCCCAGAATAGCGCCACGAACTGCCCACTCTGTTGACATCTTGGCGTGCAGAGATGCCGTGAGATTTGGTCCAGGTCAAGATGTCAACCAATGCAGGGCTTTTACACGAAGGTGATCGACAGACTCTCCGGCGGTTTTCGATCAGCCTTACCCGATATGCTCGGGCTAATTCGGACCATTCTGCAGTGCATACGGTGGAGAGCAAGCCTGGAATCGCAACGCAATTGGCCAACAAGCTGTTGGCCAATTCCCCAAGCCGGCGGGAGATTCCACTCCGCTCACCGAGACCGCCGCTGTCTCAACCGCCGGCTTCAAAGCGGTCGAGGCGGAGCTCAACACTGCTCGGGTGCAAACTGCGGCCCGCGCAGTGGGACTCGCTCGCGGTGCGGTCGAAGATTGCATTGTCTACTTGCAAGAACGGGAGCAGTTCGGGCGGCCGATTGGTGACTTTCAGTACCTGCGCTTCACCCTGGCCGAAATGGCCGCAAAGGTCGAGCAGGCTCGCGCCTTCTACCAGCGTGTGGCCCACAAGATAGATGCCGGCCAGCCGTGCGTGCGTGAAGCTGCGATGGTGAAACTACTGGCCACCGAGATGGCAGTGGAGGTGACAAATCTGGGCAGTCAGCTGCACGGTGGCAACGGCTACACCACCGAACGACGAGTCGAAGGGTATTGGCGCGATGCGCGACTGACTACGATCTTCGAAGGCACCAGCGAGATCCAGCGCAAGATCATCGCAGACCGGCTACTACCGAAAAGCTCGCTGAGCCGATCGGACCCCGGACGCGCTGGGCGGTGCCACCGCCCAGCGCGATCGTGTTGACCCATGGCCCGAGTGGAGCGTTCGACGCCGACTCTGCATCCGGACGCTTGGCCACCAGCGTCCCGGGACCGTCCAGTGAAAGGTGAACTGCGTGCCGACGACGTGCTGATGTGTGCTGTTGCGTTCGGCGGCAGCCGGGCATCCACTCGAACCGGTCGCAGATGGTGAGCTGTGCTGCAGCGGATCTACTGCTGATCGGCGGTCTCGTGGTGATCGGATCATCCGACCTGCGGTTCGTCGGTTGACGGCTCGTTGCAGATCCGCGAGCGCCGTGCTGACTCGTAGCGGTGCTCCGGCCGGGGCCTCCGCGGAGCGCCGTCGCTGCTCCGGCGCGCCCTGCTGGCGTTGTTGTCATTGATCGATATGGTGCGGCTCCGCAGTGGCGTGCCGGACGCCTCTATGAAAAGCCGCCGCTGGGGGCGGCTACCGGAGAACCCGGACCTACCTGTAGCGGACGGAGCGGACGTTTTCACTGACGCAGGTGTGTTTACTCAGCGGTGCCCTTGTACGCCCGCCCGGTGAGGATGAAGCCCCGCCGTCCCCTCCGGTGTGTGGCCGGGGAGACGGCGGGGTTTCTGCGCCGGTGAGATATCGAAAACAGGCCATACCGGCCGGGGTGGAGGAGGCAGGTCACCGGCGGCGACCCGATCCCCGCCGCCCGGGGGATGGGTAGCGACAGTCGGGAGTGGGGGACGGACTGCCGGTGTGCGTGCAAACGGAGAAGCGCCGGGTTAGACGGCGATCATCCCGTGAGGATCGATGACGAACTTCTGGGCCACCCCGCTGTCGAAGGCGCTGTAGCCGCGCGGTGCATCATCGAGCGTGATGACGGTCGCGTTGACGGCTTTGGCGATCTGTACCCGGTCCGCGAGGATCGCGTTCATCAGCTCTCGGTGGTAGCTCATGACCGGGCACTGTCCGGTGGCGAACGACAGCGACTTGGCCCAGCCGGTTCCCAAGCTCAACGAGAGCGCTCCGGCCTTGGCAGCATCGTCGGCGGCGCCCGGGTCCCCGGTGACGTACAGTCCGGGGATGCCGATGCCGCCACCGGCGGTGGTCAGCTCCATCAACGAGTTGAGCACTGCGGCGGGCTGTTCGTGCCCGGCGTCGCCGCCGTGACCGCGCGCTTCGAAACCGACGGCATCAATTGCTGCGTCGACCTCGGGGACGCCGAGCAGCTGCTCGATCTGGTCCTGCGGGGCGCCCCCGGAGACGTCGATGGTCTCGCAACCGAACGAGCGAGCCTGGGCAAGGCGTTCGGTATTCAGGTCGCCGACGATCACGACCGCGGCGCCGAGGAGCTGCGCACCGACCGCGGCGGCGAGTCCGACCGGGCCGGCGCCGGCGACGTAGACGGTCGATCCTGCGCGCGCGCCGGCCGTGAGAGCGCCGTGATAGCCGGTGGGGAAGATGTCCGAGAGCATGGTCAGGTCGCGGATCTTTTCCAACGCCTGGTCCTTGTCGGGAAACTTCAGCAGGTTGAAGTCGGCGTAGGGTGCCATCACGTATTCGGCCTGGCCGCCCACCCAGCCGCCCATGTCGACGTACCCGAATGCTGATCCGGGCCGGTCGGGGTTGACGTTGAGGCAGATGCCGGTCTTGCGTTCCTTGCAGTTGCGGCACCGTCCGCAGGCGATGTTGAACGGTACCGAGCACAAGTCGCCGACCTTGATGAATTCGACGTCGCGGCCGACTTCGACGACTTCGCCGGTGATCTCGTGCCCGAGGACCAGTCCTTCAGGGGCGGTGGTGCGGCCCCGGACCATGTGCTGATCGCTTCCGCAGATGTTGGTGGAGACCACCTTGAGTATGACTCCGTGCTCGCACTTGCGTCCGACGTTGGCCGGGTTGACGCCGGGACCGTCCCGCAGTTCGAGTTTCGGGAACTCGATCTCGCGCACTTCGACCTTGCCGGGGCCGACATAGGTCACCGCGCGGTTTGCACTCGCTGTCATCATTGTCCTTCTGTGTGTGGGGTTTCGAGGCCGAATAGCGGCCAGCGGGGGACGGGGAACCGGATCGTGATAGCTGCCGGTCCGCCCAGACGGGCATGGGGCTGCGACCCAGCCGACTATCCTGGGATTGTCGAATTAAACCTGTGCCAGCAATTTTCCTCGGTTCTTCCCGTTGAGTAGCAGAGCCAACGCGTCGGGAACATTCTCGAAGCCATCGACGACATGTGTGCGCAATCAACTGTCCGCGTTGTGTAAGGTCGTCGAGCAGGTTGTCGACGACGTGGTTGCGTGGACCGAAGTCCGCAACAAATCCTTGTAGGCGTGCGCTGCGGAAAATGAGCAACGGTAAATTCTGTACACCGTAGAGATTGGACGGTTCGCTAATGTTGTACTGAGAAATCGCTCCGCACAGAACAATGCGACACCCTACTGCCATGTTCGTCAGGACGGCATCGATTTCTTCCCCACCCACATTGTCGAAGAACAGGTCGACACCGCCCGGGAAGTGCCGGTGGACGGCCTCGCGAATGTTTTCTTGCTTGTAGTCGATCGCACCGTCGAGTTCAACTCGTCCAGAAGGAACTCACACTTGTCCGGTCCACCGGCAATGCCAACCACGCGGCAGCCCTGCGCCTTCGCGATTTGGGCGGCCAACGAGCCCGTGGCCCCGGCGGCCCCGGACACCAACACCGCATCGGTCGGCTTCACTTCACCGATGAGAGTCATGCCACCGGCCGCTGCGCGCCCGACGTGCGAGAAGATCGCCAGTTGTTGCTCAAACGACATTTCCGTAGCAGGTTTCGCCGGATGCACGAGCAGGGGATCGACGACGTCGAATCGTCGCCACCCCCACATTCCCGTCACGACGTCACCGACGGCGTGGGCAGGTGCGCGGGATTCGATGACGACACCGATGGAAACACCGATCATCGGATCTCCGATGCCGAACGGTATCGCCTGCAATTGAGGATCGAGTTTGAGCCAGTTGAGGTTCGTCGGGTCGAGGGACATCAGCAGCGTCTGTACCACGATCTTGCCGTCTGGAGCTGAGGGAATCGGGCCTTCTATCAGGCAGAAACAGCGGGGATCGTAGGTGCCGGTCGACGCCCGGTCCACAATCCAACTCTGATTCTTCACGGCAAGTCCTCCGGCATTCCTTGTGCGTGTCAGGTCCAGAGCATTTGCTCCGCGGTGTGGGCGTTACAGGTCGAGGACGATCCGTTTCGAGCAGGCCCGGGAGACGCAGATGAACATCGTCTCGTTGGCGTCTTTCTCCTCCTGGGTGAGCAGCGAGTCCCGGTGGTCGGCTTCACCTTCGAGGATCGGTGTCTCACAGCTGCCGCAGGTTCCCTCCCGGCACGAGGAGACCACGAGCGCGCCGGCCTCCTCGACGACGTCGAGGATCGAACGGTCGGACGGAACCGACACCGTGACGCCCGTTAGCGCCAGTTCGACCTCGAATTCGGTGTCGACGCTCCCCGGGTCGGCGGCCTTGGCGCGGAACCGCTCCATGTTCACCGCGCCTGCCGGCCACGAGGTGCAATAGGAGTTGATGGCATCGAGCAAAGGGCCCGGCCCGCAGGTGAAGACCCGGCGGCCCGGCCGGTGCTCCCCGAGGATCGCCGGCAGATCCAGATGCCCCACCTCATCCTGGGGACAGATCGTGACCCGTCCGGGATAGCGGTTCTCGAGGTGCTCGACATACGCCATCGAGGACCGTGCGCGCCCACCGTAGACAAGCCGGAACGGAATACCCTGCGCCTCGGCGGTGGCGATCATCGGAAGCAGCGGCGTAATGCCGATTCCCCCGGCGATGAACAAGTACTCCTGCGCGTCGACCAACGCGAAGTTGTTGCGCGGACCCTGGGTATCGAGCATGGCCCCGACAGTGAGGATGTCGTGGACCGCGAGGGAGCCTCCGCGACTATCGGGTTCACGCAGGACCGCGACCCGGTATGCCGAGCGGTCACCGGGGTCGCCGCACAGCGAATACTGGCGCACCAGGTTCGGCCCGAGGACCAGGTCCAGGTGTGCACCGGGTGTCCACTGGGGTAGCGGCCACCCGGCAGGGTGGGCCAGAGTCAGTTCCACGACAGCATCGGCGACCACGGTCCGTGCCGCGACAGTCAACGTCATACGGTTCTCCGTCGACGTCGGCAGGGACGTGTCGGTGTCGATCACAGGTGTCGTTTGCATGGGGAGGTCCTTGTCGGCGAGTTATTCGGTGGTGCTGTCGGCCGGGTCCCAGGTCGCGACGAGGCTACGTCGGATCGGAAGCATGACCAAGGGGAGGAAGTCCTGTGCGAAGTCGGGAGCGATGCGCAGGCTGGGCAGTCGTTCGAACAGGACACGGACCCCGGCGGTGCCCTGCGTCCGGCCGAGCGGCTGGCCCAGACAGGTGTGTCGGCCCTTGGTGAACGCGTAGTGATCGGTGGGCTCGTCGCGGTGGATGTTCCACTTCTTCGGTTCCGGGTAATGCTGGGGGTCGTTGCTGGCGCTGGCCAGTGCCACCCACACCATGTCCCCGGCGGGGATGGTGACCCCCGACAGCTCGCCGTCACGGGTGGCCTGCCGGGAGGCGAACGGGGCGGACGGGCGCCGCCGGAGGGTTTCCTCGAACACCCGCGGCCACAGGCTCGGATCGGCTTGGGCCTGGTCGAGTTGGTCTTCGTTTCGGGAGAGGAAGATGACAGCATTGGCCATGCCCTGGGCAGTGGTGTCGGTCCCGGCGGCCGAGAATTCGCACAGATGAAGCGCGACACGCTCGTCCGACAGGGTTGGTTCGCCGTCGCGGTTGCGTGCCGAGGCCATCACCGAGATGAGATCGGAGGCGGTACTGTCGCGGCGTTCGCGCACGACTTCGCGGAGCGCGAGTTGCGCGTTGGTGTACCGCGTCCACACCTCGGTGCGGCGCGGCTCCTCCATAGGCTCTCGTCCGCTGGCCAGGACCG
Source organism: Rhodococcus sp. IEGM 1351 (assembly GCF_030056875.1). NCBI lineage: Bacteria > Bacillati > Actinomycetota > Actinomycetes > Mycobacteriales > Nocardiaceae > Rhodococcus > Rhodococcus sp. IEGM 1351. The sequence continues at coordinate 18,231 of NZ_JASHKU010000038.1, forward strand.
CGAAGTGGTCGTCGCGTAGTTGGCGCATCATCGGCTCGAACGAGTCCGGCAGATCCATCAGCGCCATCAGCGTCTGGGTGGTGAGCTCGAGGCAGTAGTCCTCCATCAGCTCGGCGGTGCCGCGGTCGGCGAGCCGATCGATGATGCGGTGGGCGCGGGCTTCGATCTCCGGCTCGAGGGCGTCGATGACCGGCTTGAGGAAGCCGCGTTGCGCGACCCGACGCATTTCGGTGTGGATCGGCGGGTCCATGCTGATGGAGATGTGCGCCATCAGCTCGGAGGTGACGATGGAGGTGAATTGCTCGGGCACGGGAAGGTTTCCGCCGTTACCCCTGCAGGAGAACGTCTTCCAGTCCATCAGGACTGTGTCGACGTCGTCGCGGCGAGTGACGACCCAGGTGCCGAGCTGCTCGTGCCAGAACACGGGCCGCTCGGTGCGGATCTGGTCGTACATCGAGGCCGGGTCGAGCAGGGCGCTCTCGCTCAGCGGATTGAATTCTGGTGGTGCAGCGGGGCGCTGCCCGTAGGTGCTGGTCATGTCGGGGTCCGTTCAGAGGGCGGTGGCCGCGGCCATGGTGGACAGACGTTGGAAGCGGGCGAGGTTGTCGCCTTCCTCCATCACTCCGGCGGTCAGGCACACGAAGGTCAGGTCCTTGTCGGGGTCGACCCAGAACAGGGTGGAGCCGGCGCCGTAGTTGCCGTGGGTGCGTGGGCTGGTGGATGCGCCGAAGAACGTCGGGTACACCCCTTCGCCGCGCAGCGCGAAGCCGAGACCGAAGTTGCCGGGGGGCACGTCCCACCCGCGGGCGTGGCACAGCATGGCGTACAGGTCGTTCGGTGCTGTGCCGGTCTGCAGGGTGGTGGCGAGATCGAGGATGCTCGGCGAGAGAATGCGGACGCCGTCGAGTTCGCCGCCGCGGCGGATCATTTCCGCGAAGCGCAGGATGTCGCTGGTGGTCGAGACCGCGCCGACCCACGGCATTTCCGCGCCCTCGACGACGATCTCCTGCATGACCTCGATGTCCGACGACTTGAGCCATCCCCCGGGAGGGAAGTGGGCTTTGATGGGCACCATCCGATCGGCCCAGGCCTTGGGGGCGCCGAGTGCGGTGTCGGTCATCTTCAGGGGGGCGAAGAGTTCGGTGGTGAGCAGTTCCCCGTAGCTGCCGTATCCGGTGACGCGGCGCACCATCTCGCCGAGCAGCGCGTGGTTGAGGGTGGGGGAGTAGTTGAAGGTCCCCCCTGGTTCGCCGACGACGTCGAGTTGACTGATCGCGTCGATGACGGCGTCGAGGTTGCCGATTTCGGAGTACGGCAGGGGGGTGGGTGTGGCGACGAGACCGGCGCGGTGGGTGAGCAGGTGACCGACGTTGACGCGGTCCTTCTTCGCGGCACGGAACGGGTCGCGGCCGACGAACTCGGGGATCACGTCGACGACCCGGGTGGTCAGATCCAGCTGACCGCGGTCGATGGCCTGCAGGACCAGAATGTTGGTGAACGCCTTGGTCATCGAGAAGATCCAGAAGACGTCGTCGACGGTCGCGGTGCGTCCTGTGGTGCGGTCGGCGTATCCGATGGCCTCGTGCATGCCGATCTCGCCGTGGCGGGCGATGGCGATGACCACGCCGTCGTAGTGTCCGGCGTCGATGTCCTCGCCGATCGTGGTGCGGATGCGGCGCAGGGCGTCCTGGTCGAAGGTGGTCGTGGGTGTGCTCATGGTTGCTCTCTTTGTCTGTGCGTCCGGGCGGGTTTACATGTAGAGGCCGCCGGACGGCGACAGGGTCTGTCCGGTGTAGTACTTGCTGTCGTCGGAGGCGAGGAACAGCATGGTGGCGGCGAGGTCTTCGGGCTTGGCCAGGCTCGAGATCGGCTGCACGCTGGCGATGGAATCGACGATCTCGTCGGGCTGGGCGCGCAGCAACGGGGTGTCCACCGCGCCCGGTGCGACGGCGTTGACGCGGATGTCGTGGGGCGCGAGCTCCCCGGCCGCGGCTCGGGTCATGCCGAGGACACCGGCCTTGGAGGCCGGGTAGTACAGCGGCATCGGCGTTCCCACGAGCGCGGACACACTGGAGATGTTGACGATCGACCCGCCGCCGGATCGTTTCATCAGCGGGGCCGCCTCACGGATGGTGTAGAAGGGGCCCTTGAGGTTGACGGCGAGGACGCGGTCGAAGTGCTCGTCGGTGACACCGGACAGGAAGTCCGGGTGCAGGATCTCGCCGCGTTTGCGTGCCTCGAAGACCTGCACGTTGACCTCGACCAGGCGCTGGTTCTCTTCGCGGGTCGGTGCGTTGATGCCGGCGGCGTTGATCAGCACATGGAGTGCGCCGTAGCGGTTTTCGACGTGCGCGAATGCCTCCTTGACGGCGGTGCTGTCGGCGACGTCGAGGGCGATGCCTTCACCCTTGTCGATTCCGGACAGTACCTCTTTGACGTTGGCTTCGGAGATGTCGGCGCCGATGACGGTCGCACCGTGCTCGGCGAACAACCGGGCGGTGGCGGCGCCGATTCCGGACCCGGCGCCGGTGACGAATGCGACTTTTCCAGCAAGCTTCATGGAGAGACTCCTCGAGAGGGGGCGAGCGCAATGGCGGCTCGTAAGTGGTGCAAGACACACCATACCAAAAACTAGATCCATGTCTAGTTTTTTTCTGGATTCTTGTCTAGTTCCGCTGTGTGTGCTGATCGCGGCACCGATACGCTGGACTCATGAGCACGACGGAAACCGCATCCCCGACCGACTCGTCCGCACCGCGCGTGGGCAGGAAGAAGCGGGCCACCCGCGCCCGCATCGTCGAGTGCGCGATTCCGCTGTTCTCCGAATACGGCTACGACAAGATCACCATGGAGTCGATCGCCAAGGCCGCCGGCATCAGCCGCGCCAACCTCTATCTGCACTTCAAGGCCAAAGCGGAGCTAGTCGACGCCATGCTCGAACAACTCAGCCCGGAGGTCGTCGACAGCTACCGAACGCTCGATTCCCTCGACCCGGCCGATACCGACCGCCTGCGGCGGTGGGTCGAAGACAGCTCACAGCTGTGGGTGGACAGGCGCCGGCAACTCGAAACCCTCGAGCATGCCTTGTCCGTCGAACCGGTCGTCTCACAGCGGTGGTACCAGACGCTGTCGGAAGCGGCGGACGCGATGACGACCTTCCTCGGCCGCTACCCGGACGGCCCGGAACGGCAACGGGCACGATTGACGCTGGTCACGACGATGCTCGGCTTCGAGCGCACCCTGTACTTCGTGCTCGTCCGCTCCGCTCCGGCCGACCACTCCGACGTGATCGACGTCTTGACGGCGCAGTGGCACGCCGCTCTCGCCGGCGCGACCACCCCGGCGGCGACACACCCGGCGGCGACACACCCGGGGTGACGCGCACGGCGGCGAACGCGGACCTACTCGATGACGAGCATGTCGAGTTCGGTACCCGGTGGGTAGTGATCGTCGAAGATCACCGCACCGGCGCCGGTCAGGGTCGCGGCGTACCGGCGTTCGGTGAGCCCGTGCGCTGCTTCCCAAAGATGCAGCTCGGCCAGGGGGATGCGTCGAGTTCGATCCGGCCAGCCGGTCGGATCTATCACCGACAGGATCGGCCCGGACCCGGTCATCTCGACCCACGGCTCTGCGATCAGGATGTCGAGCATCCCGCCGTGTCCACCGAGCCGAACGACTCCGCCGAACCGCATGACCTGCGGCGTGTCCGGGGCGGGAGCCGGCGGGAAGGTGAAGTAGCTCGTCTCGCCCAGATACGTGCCCTCGGACATCGCATGTCGACCGTCGGGCAGAGTGCCGATATAGCGGATGAAGCTGCGCTTGATTCCCCAAGTCAGTCCGACCAGGGGAAGCGCGCACGGTCCGACGCCGGCAGTCATGGCACCTCGAGGGTCAAGGTCGCGCCGCGCCCGCCTTCGCCGCACACTACGCGGGACACGCAGGCGCACAGCTTCTTCGAGTTGGCCTTCTGCTCTTCGCTGAAGAACACGTCCCGGTGGTCGACGGTGCCCTCGACGTCGACGATATCGACCTGGCACAGACCGCACTCGCCCTTGCGGCAGTCGAACATCATGTCCGCGCCGGTTCGCTCGAGGGCGTCGAGCAGCGAGTCACCGGCCCGGACGGTGGTCTCGATGCCCAGTCGCGGGATGTTCACGACGAACTCCTCGGCCTGGAACCACCCGCTGTTCCCGAAGGTTTCGTACCGCAGGTTCGGCAGCGGCAGATCCCGCTCGATCCAGGTGCGGCGCACGGCATCCATCAGCCGGATCGGCCCGCACATGTACAACTCCGTTACCTCGTCGACGCCGGCGACGAGATCCTGGACATCGAGTCCGGTGCCCTCGTCGTCGATGTGCACCTCCAGACGATCACCGTGCACGGCGAGCAGTTCCGGCAGGAACGCCATCGCGGGTCGGCTGCGCGCGACGTAGACGAATCGGTAGTCGGCCCCGACCCGCCGCAGCACCGCCGCCATCGCCGCCATCGCGGTGATCCCAATGCCCCCGGCGAGCAGCACATACCGCGGTGCGCCGACCCGCAGCGGGAAGTTCTGCATTGGTGCGGTGAGCTCGATCGGGTCACCGGCCTGCAGGGTGTGCATGTACCGGGACCCACCACGGGAGGTGGGGGACAGGTGGACCCCGAGGGTCACGCTGTGGCCGTCGGCGGCGCCGGAGACGATCGAGTACGAGCGGACGGCGCCGCTGCCGATGCGGACATCGACGTGCACTCCGGGCGCTGCGCGATGGGATTGTTCGGTGGCGATCACGATCTTGGCGATGCCGTCGGCGGCCGGCTCGACAGAAATAACCTGTCCCTGCTGCCAGGTGATCTTGTTGTCGGTCATGTCAGTTCACCGTTTCGGCAGTGAGAGCGTCGATGTTTGCGGTGTGCAGGCGCTCGCTCTCGATGATGCGCTGAATGATGCGGCGGACCCACATCCCGCCGGCGTCGATGTTGAGGTTGTAGAACTCGTGATCCGGGTTGGCCTCGATGGCGGCCTGCTGGGCGGTGAGCATGGCCTCGTCCTCGCCGAAGACTCCGTGTACTCCGTCGCGCAGCTGCGTGGTGATCAGCTGGCTTTCGAGGCGGTAGTTGCGTTGGAAGGCCCAGAAGTACAGCGCCGTCTTCTCGTCGACGGGGGTAATGGTGTTCATGACGAAGCCGTTGACACCCTGGCTGCGATCACCCTCGGGGGCACCGGTGCCGGCCTTGGCCACGCCGACGTCGATGCGAATGGTGCCGGGGGCCTGGAATTCGATGATCTGCCAGCGGTCGACCTTGCCCTCGAACCCGGGGAACTTGTCACGCATGTTCTTGAGCCAGAACGGTGGCGCGTCGATGTTGTGCATCCAACGGGAGACCGTGACCGTGCGCTCGTCGTGGGTGACTACGAAGTCGGACTCGCTGAGTTCTTCCTGTCCGATGGAGGAGGAGTGGACGAACTCTTCGTGGGTGAGGTCCATCAGGTTGTCGAGCACCAGCTGGTAGTTGGCCTGGACGTCGATGGTGCGGCCGTCGCCGGCCCACTCGGGCGAGTCCATCTGGAACATGTCCGGGATGGTCGTGGGGTCAGCGAGTGTGGGATCTCCGGGCCACACCCACAGGAACCGATGACGCTGTTCGACGGGGTAGGACGCCACCATCGCCGAGGGGTTGATCGTCTCCTGCGCCGGCATCTTGGTGCACCGGCCCGCAGAGTTGAACCGCAGGCCGTGGTAGGGGCACTGCACCTCGTCCGCACCGATACGGGTACCGAGTGACAGCGGGGCAAGCCGATGCCAGCAGGCGTCGGCGAGGGCGACCGGGCGGCCATCGGTGGTGCGGTAGAGCGTCATCGGCTTATCGGCAATTCTGCGGGCAAGCAGCTTCGCGGAGGTCACTTCGTAGTCCCACGCCGCGACGTACCACGCGTTGAGAGGGAAGGCCATGTTCTTGGCGGTCGCGCCGCCCGGGCCGAGATCGGTCATGCGATGTCCTTGGGGATCGTCACCAGTAGAAACCGCAATAACTATGCAGATAGCTATTGGGTGATGTGACGCACACACTATCTATCGATATAGTGATTGGCAAGACAGCCCGGCCGACGAGGAGACATGAGCCTTCGCTACGCACTGCTGGCCCTGCTCACGGCGGGCCCGCTCACCGGATACGACGCCGCCAAACGATTCGGCGGCTCCGTGGGGCACGTCTGGCACGCCCCCGATTCGCAGATCTATCCCGAACTGCGCCGCATGCAGAAGGACGGACTGATCGAGGGCGAGCAGGTCAGGTGGGGGCCGCGGAGCACCAAAACGCAATACCGCATCACCGACGACGGCATCGCCGCCTTCCGAACGTGGATGAACACCCCGCTCGACCACGCCCCCGAACGCGATGCCCACCACATGCAGGCCGCCTATTTCGAATGGGCGGACCCCGATCGTGCACGGGCGATCCTGCACAGGCACATCGAGTACTACACCACTCAAGTCGAGTTGCTCACCGCCGTCCGGGACGGAATCAAGGCCGGCACGGATCCAGCAATCGTTCGGCGACTCGATCACTACCCGCAACACGAACACGCCCGGATCATCGCGTACAAGGCCTACACCTACGACGGCATGATCGCCCGGAGCCGGTCCGAGATCGACTGGGCAAACAAAGGTCTCGTCCTCCTCGATGAGCTGTCACACGCCGAGTCGTCACACCGGGACCACGACGATGACGGCACGGCCACCGAACACCCGGTCACTGTGCACTCGTAATCCACCACCTGTTTTGCCCGACAACTCCCTACCGAAACACCGGCACCGGCGACCCTTCGTACCGGCCACAGCGCCCTGCGCGATGTGACCCGCACGAAATACCGAGTGCCGAAACCCACCGAGCACGACTCTCCGGTGTTCACCGCGGCGGTTCCGGCGAACCACCGGAGACACCGGCTAGCGGGCGATCAACCGAAGAGGAATCGCGGCCCATCCCTTGAGCGTGTTGTTCAGTCTCGGCGTCGGTGGGTCCACGAGCTCGATCCGCTTCACCTTTCGGGCGAGCGCACCGAGAACGATCTCCGCCTCCAGGCGGGCGATGGGCTGGCCGACACATTGATGCACGCCCATGCCGAAGGCGACGTGCCCACCGCCGGACCGGGTGATTCGATACTCGTCCGCCGACTCGCCCCATTTGCGCGGGTCCCGGTTGGCGGAGCCGAGGAACAGGAGCACCTTCGCATCGGCAGGGATGTCGTAACCTCCGACCGTCTTCCGCCGCGACGAGGTACGGAAGAATGTTTGGACCGGTGACTCGCACCGCAACGCCTCGTCGAACGCGAACTTCGCCAGATTCGGTTCACGGTGCAGCAGTTCCCATTCCGCAGGGTTCTGTGCCAGTGCATACATCGTGTTCGCGATGCCGTACACGGTCGTGTCGACACCCGCACTGAGCAGAGAGCGAACCAACAGCGGAGCCTGTTCCTGGCTTACCTCCCCGCGGTCCGCGGCCGCCCAGATGTCGGCGCCGAAACCGGAATCGGTGAGGGCCTCGCGCTGACAGCTGGACCATATCCATTCCCGCACCGCCGCCGCGGACTCCATCGCCGATTCGAGGAGCGCGTTGTGGGGTCCGAAGGCGTTGAACGCCAACGCACCGTATGGGAGCAGGTTGTGCCGTCCGTCGGCCGGAAGCCCGACGGCATCGGGAAACACCTTGAGGGGATAGACCTCGGCGAGGTCGGTCACCGCGTCGATCGTCTCGCGCTCGATCAACGCGTCGACGAGTGCGTCAGCCTCGGCCTGAAACTGTGTCCTCAGCCCACGAACGGTGCGCGGGGAAATGACACTTCCCATCACCGTCCTGACGGCAGTGTGATCCGGAGGGTCGGACTCGAGCAGAAGGGAAGGCGGCCGCCACGGCTTTTCCTTCTGAAAGTCCGTGAGCCCGGCCCCTCGGCTGGAGACGAAAGTCTCCCAGTCCACCAGGGAGGCGTGGACGTGTTCGTGCCGCCCCATGGCGTAGACCTCGTATCGAGGAAGGAATACGACAGGCCCGGCATCACGCAACCGTTGGTGAAAGTCGTACGGGTCGGTCAGGATGGCCGTACCGAAGGGATCGTCGTCGAGGACGGGCAACTCGGTGGCGGTCGTGGATTCGGTAGACATGGAGGGCCTCTCCTGATAGCGCAGTGTCACTGCTGTCGGATTCGATCGCGAGTCCCCACCTCGCACAATGCGTGGGTTTCGAGGTTGAAACTTGACCCCGCTGCCCGCCGAATCTGCGCTGTGAGCGCAGATTCGGCGGGTGGCTGTCGGCGTCAGTTGTAGTAGCGCAGAACCGCTTCGGCGATGCAGACCGGCTTGTCGCCGCCCTCGCGCTCGATCGTGATCGAGGCGACGATCTGGACGCCGCCCTTGATCTCCTCGGCATTCGCGACCGTCGCGCTCAGGCGGACGCGCGATCCGACCGGGACGGGAGCGGGGAAACGAGTCTTGTTCAGCCCGTAGTTCACGCCCATGCCGAGGTTTTCGACCTTCAGGACATCGTCGAACAGCGGAGCTATCGGCGACAACGTCAGGTAACCGTGGGCAATGGTGCCGACGAAGGGACCGGTCTTCGCGCGTTCGACGTCGACGTGAATCCACTGTTCATCACCGGTCGCCTTGGCGAACTGGTCGACATCGGGCTGTGTGATGTCACGCCATCTGCTGGTCCCCAGCGACTTTCCCACGTAGGTCAAAAGGTCGGCAGCGGCGGCGACGGTGGTGGACGCCGTTGTGCTGGCGGTCATGTCAATCTCCAAAGGTTGGTGTGGTGGTCGATCAGGCTTTGATGCCTAATGCGGTCAGGGCGTTGTCCTTGAGGATCAGGGGGCGCACCTCGGGTTTGATGTCGAGGACCGCGAAGTCGGTCATCCAGCGGTCGACCTGGATGACGGGGAAGTCGGAGCCGAACAGCACGTTGCCGCGGAGCTTGCTGTTGGCGGCCTTGACCAGCTGCGGCGGGAAGTACTTCGGCGACCACCCGGACAGGTCGATGAAGACGTTGGCCTTGTGGGTGGCGATGGAGATCTGCGAGTCGACCCACGGCACCGACGGGTGGGCCATGATCACGGTGAGGTCGGGGAAGTCGGCGGCGACGTCGTCGAGCAGCATCGGGTCGGAGTAGCGCAGTTTGATGCCGTGGCCGCCGGGCAGCCCGGCGCCGATCCCGGTCTGACCGGTGTGGAACAGGGCGGGGACCCCGGCCTCGGTGATGGCCTCGTAGAGCGGGTAGAACTGCCGGTCGTTCGGTTCGAATCCCTGCATGCTGGGGTGGAACTTGAACCCCTTCACACCGTATTGGTCGACGAGCCGGTGCACGCGCCGCACGGCGGCCTTGCCCTGCCAGGGGTCGACGGATCCGAACGGGATCAGGACGTCGTTGTGGCGGGCCGCGCCCTCGGCGATCTCCTCGACCGAGTTGGCGGCGTGGCCGGTGGCGGCGCCGGCGTCGACGGTGAACACGACGGCGGCCATGTTCCTGGCCCGGTAGTGCGCGGCGACATCGTCCACGGTCGGGTTCTGGTCCTCGGGCGATTTGAAGTATTTCGCGGTCGCTGCGAGGAGCACCTCGTCCATCGCGTGATGACCACAGCCGTCCAACTGGACATGAGTGTGGAAATCGAGGGCCTCGATCGTCGTGAAGTCGATGCCGTACTCGTAGCGGCTCACTGCGCCACCAGTTCGTCGGGGAACTTTTCGCCGACCGACTCGGTCGATTCCGCGAATGTCTGCTGCCAATCGGACGCGATATCGTCGGCCGACCATCCGCCGTCGTGGAAGGCAGTGGTCGTCAGCTGCGGATGTGAGAACAGTGCGAGGCGGTCGCCGCCGACGGCGAAGGCCTGCCCGGTGATGTCCGCGGCGGCGTCGGACGCGAGGAACGAGATGATGCCTGCGGCGTCTTCGGGGGTGCCCATCCCGACCTCGCGGCGGATGATGTCGGGGAGCGGCTCGCCGTTCTTCATGCCCTCGATGTAGGGGGCGAGGAACGGGACGGTCTCCGTCATCGCCGTCGCGGCGACGGGGCAGACGGCGTTGGCGGTGATGCCCGCGCGCTGCAGTTCCATCGCCCAGGTGCGGACCATGCCGACGATGCCGGACTTGGCGCCCGAGTAGTTGGTCTGCCCGAAGTTGCCGCGCTGGCCGGCGGGGGACCCGATGCAGATGATGCGACCACCGTCGCCCTGCTCGCGGAACTTCAGGACGGCTTCGCGGACGCAGGTGAACGTGCCGCGCAGATGCACATTGATGACGGCGTCGAAGTCGTCGTCGGTCATCTTCCACAGCACCTTGTCGCGAAGGATGCCGGCATTGGTGACCATGACGTCGAGGCGTCCGAATGCGTCGACCGCGCCGGCGACCAGCTTCTGGGCGGTTTCGGTGCTGCCGACCGGGGCGACGACGGCGACGGCCCGGCCGCCCGCGGCGGTGATCTCGGCGACGGCGGCGTCGGCGGTGGCCTGGTTGACGTCGTTGATCACGACCGCGGCGCCGTGCCGCACCAGGTCCTTGGCGTAGGCGAGCCCGAGGCCCTGTCCGCTGCCGGTGACGACGGCGACCTTGTTCGTCAGGTCCATAGCTGTAATCTCCCGATCTCGTTGAGGTGGTGGGGTGGCAGGTGACTGGCGGCGGCCGGATCGAGTGGGCCGACCAGCTTCCGCCATGTCGGAAAGTGGACAGAAAAGTGAATGTGCAGGGGCGAGGCGCTACCGGAGACCGCTCGTGGATCCCGCGGCGTCCTTCAACACTCGGCGCAGGATCTTGCCTGCGGGTGATTTGGGTATGGCGTCCACGAAGGTGACTGCTCGAATCTTCTTGTACGGCGCCACTTGGCTGGCTACCCACGTCATCAACTCGTCGCCGCCGATGGGCTCGGTCGTTACGACGAACGCTCTCGGGGCTTCACCGCCGGTCGAATGGGGCATAGCGACGACGGCCGCATCCCGTACGTGCGGATGGGTGAGAAGCAGTGCCTCGAGTTCGGCTGGTGCGACCTGGTAACCCTTGTACTTGATCAGTTCCTTCAGACGGTCGACGATCGCGAAGTTCTCGCCGTGGGCGACGGCGATATCCCCGGTGCGGAGCCATCCATCGACAATCGTGGCGTCGGTGGGGTCCTGATTGCCGAGGTACCCACGCATGATCTGTGGCCCCCGAACCCACAGTTCGCCTGGGTTTCCCGGCGGAACATCGTCTTCGGTTGCCGGATCGACGATGCGGGCCTCGGTAGCCGGCATGAGGCGCCCGACGAATCCCGCCGGGGTGTCGGCGAAATCCTCGTCATAGACCATGTGGGTTCCCGGGCTCGCTTCGGTCATCCCGTAGCCCTGCCGGATCACCACACCGGTGCGGTCCTGAGCCCGGGCCACCGCCTCTTCATCGAGGGGAGCCGCACCGGAGAGGGCGATGGTCATCGAAGACAGGTCGTACTCGGCGACGTCCGAAGAATGCGCAAGTGCCAGCACGACCGGTGGCGCGAAATGCCCCCGCGTCACTCGGTAGTCCTGGACGGTGCGCAGGTAGGTACGAAGGTCGAAGCGGGGGAGCGTGATCACGGTCGCGCCGGCAAGGAGAGCGGAGTTGAGGATGATCGTGAAGCCGTAGATATGGAAGAACGGCAGGGCTGCGCAGAGCACATCCGATTCGGTCAGACGCCAGCCTGCGCGGAGTTGCTGGAGGTTCGCGACGATGTTGCGGTGGCTCAGCATCACACCTTTGCTGGCGCCGGTGGTGCCACTGGAGTAGGGAAGAACGGCCAGCGCGTCTGGTTCGATGCGGGGCAGTGGTGCTGGCGCCGTGGCACAAAGCGTGTGAAAGGACGTGAAGCCTTCCCGCTCGCCGAGCACAAGATGCGTCTTTAAGCGTGAGTGGTCCCCCGCCAACGCGACCTTCGCCGCGATATCGGTCGATGCGATGGTTGCCTTGGCGTTCGAGTCGCCGAGCTGCTTCGCCATCTCGGCGGCGGTCCACGCCGGATTCAGCGGTGTCAGGATCGCCCCGGCCCGCAAGATCGCCAGTACGGCAACGGCATACATCGGCTGGTTGTGGCTGGCGAGTGCCACCACGTCGCCCGTCCCGATCCCGCGGGCACGCAGCCCCGCGGCCGCCCGTGCGGACAGTGCATCGAGCTCGCCATACGTCAGTCGTTCCCCGGTTTCGCCGTCGATCAGAGCCGGCTTGCCGTCCCGGCTTGCGGCGCCGGCGAGAACGTGCTCGGGCATGGTCACAGCGGGGATGTCGATCGATGCGATGCGGGAACGATAAATCACGATGCACTCCTGTGCGTGATCCCAGACGAGAGGACCGGGACTGTGAGCTGCGGCGCCTGAGCAATGGCGCATGTCACCAAAAAGCTACACAAATGGAGGACGAGCGTCAATATTTCACTTAGCATTGTGCGTATGGCACTGTACGAGTGGAACCCGAAGTGCGGGGACCTCTCACGGGTGCGAAAGGGAGAGCTGATGCAGGCGTACGTGGAGGCTGACTCGGTCGACCCGCCGCGGGCCGAGGTCAGCGAGCGGCGGACACCGCAGGAACTGTTGCTCAGTTTTTTCGGGGCTCTGGTGCTCGATCATGACCGGGCACTGGTCAATGCGCGTGTCTTCATCGAAGTCCTCGGCTACCTCGATGTCAGCGAGCCTGCCGTTCGGGCAACACTGAACCGCATGGTGCGGACGGGGCTACTCGACCGGTCGCAGACCGGTCGGATCGCAGCCTTCGGCATGAGTTCAGGCATGGAGGAACTACTCCGCCAGGGACGCGAAAGGGTGGTCTCCAGCCACCCGTTCACTCCTGCAGACGACAACTGGACTCTGCTGAGCTACTCCGTGCCGGAGACGCATCGCGACCTGCGCCGGCACCTGCGATCGCAACTGATGTGGGCAGGTTTCGGGCGCCTGCGGGACGGGTTGTGGATCGCCCCGGGTGTAGTCGATGTCGCAGACATCCTCGCCCGCACCGAGGCACCCGATGCTCGCGCATTCGCGTTCGCGGGCACACCGCTCGCGGGTATCGCGCCGAACGAGTTCGTACACACTGCCTGGGATTTGGTGCACATCGAGCAGCAGCACCGGCGATTCGTCGAGTGCTGGCGAAACCCGGCGAACGATCCGCCGAATCCCGTGGCCGCTTTTACCGCCCTCGGTGCGGACTGGGTTCGCCTTCTTCGCAGCGACCCGGGACTGCCTGCCCGGTATCTGCCCGATCCCTGGCCCGCGGAGCAGTCGGCGGCGGTGCACGACGACGCCGTGAAGCGTCTCGCGGGACCCGCGGAGGACATGCTCGATCACATGATCCTGTCCTATTCCCGGCGCCGGTAGGACGGCCCGTCCGCGGCGCCGGTAGGCCAGATCGTCGGGATGGCATGCCAGTCACACCATCCCGACGACATCACGCGAACCGGGTGCATTCCTTCCGGTGAGGTGCCGACCTTCGGATGACGCCAACGCACGCGTGATTCCCAGGGCCGCGGCTCGCACGGCGATGGCGAGCGGGCCGGGATGAGCGCCGTCTGACCGCACGACGAGGGACACCGCTGCTCGCGCGGTACCGTCGAGGGAGAGAATCGGCGCGGCAACCGAGAGCGTGTCTGAGGTGATCTGACGGTCGCTGACGGCGTACCCCTTCGCACGCACCGTGCCAAGGCATGTGTGCAGTGTGAGCGGGTCGGCGATGGTCCACTCGGTGTACTGCTGGAGCGGTGAGGCGCAGACACGGTCGCGCACATCGGGCGGCGCAAAGGCAAGTAGTGCAAGTCCGACACCCGTGGCATGAATGTCGAATCGTCCACCCACGCGGGTGTGGACCGGGACCGCGCGCCGCCCGGTGATGCGTTCGACGAACACCACCTCGGTGTCCTCACGCACGGCGAGCTGAACGTTTTCATGCGTGAGCTCGTACAAGTCTTCCAGATACGGCAGTGCGGCCTCGCGCAGCGCGAGGCCCCGCGGGGCCAAAGACCCGACCTCCCACAGCCGTAGGCCTATGCGAATCCGACCTTGGGGCGTCCGTTCGAGTGCGCCCCACGCAAGAAGCTCCGCCACTCGCCGATGTGCGGTCGGAACGGACAGCTGCGCCCTGCGGGCAAGTTCGGTCAAGTTCAGTTCGGGTGTGTCGACACTGAAGGCGGCGAGGATCGCCAGAACTTTGTTCGTGACCGACCGTCCTGCAAGGGAAGACGGCCTTCCGCCCAGTGGATAAGCTTCCTCGGCCTCGGCCGCGGCTGCGATGTGCCCGCAGTCGGGACCCGCCGAGCGCAGGGCGGCCAGAGTCGATTCGTCCATCGCGGGTCTCGGAACTCCATCAGATGTCGTTGACGGCTCCCGGCGGACGGGTACGGCGTTCCAGTACTCGTCCGCCGGGAAGGGAGGCTGATCGGTCAGATACGGCCACAGCTACAGTTATTGGATGCTTCGTCCGCCGTCGACATCCAGGGCGACGCCGGTGATGAAGCTTGCGGCCGGCGACGCCAAGAACAGAATTGCGTCGGCGATGTCCTGAGTGGCAGCGGTTCTGCCCATCGGAATCTCGCTGAGCATCGCCACCTTGACATTGTCCGGAATCTTGTCCAATCCCTGTGCGCCCTTGACAAAATTCGTCTCCGCGACCGCGGGATTGACCGCGTTCACACGTACATCGGGGGCCACTTCCGCGGCGAGCCCCCGGGTGAGTGTGATGACCGCGGACTTACTGGCGTTGTACACCGTCATTCCGCCACGCGGACGGATTGCACCGATGGATGCCACGTTGACGACCGAGGCACCGGGCCGCTCCCGCATCACCGGAATGCCGAATTTGCAGGCGAGGAAGACCGAACGGACATTGACGGCCCACATGCGGTCGGCATCTGCTGGATCGAGGTCGAGCATCGGCATCGACCGGTGCGGGACACCGGCGTTGTTGACCAAGACGTCCAGTCCGCCGAACTCCTTTACCGCGGTATGGATCATGTCCCGAACCGAATCGACGTTCGAGACGTCCGTTTCCACTGCAACCGCCTGGCCGAGCGAATCGGCGGTGGCCTTCGCACCGTCGGCGTCGATGTCGGCAACCACCACCTGGGCCCCGGCATCGGAAAAACTGCGAGCGATGTTCTTGCCGAAACCACTGGCTGCGCCGGTGACGATGACGACCTTGTCCTTGTAGAGCGACATGGGATCTCCTTTTCTCTACCGCGAGTACGTGACGATGACGCTTTTGAGCTGGGTGTATTCGTGAAGCGCCTGAAGGCCCTTTTCACGGCCGTATCCGCTGTTCTTGTAGCCGCCGAACGGGGTTTCGATCAGGGAACTGCGCCAGGCGTTGATGTAGACCTGGCCGGCTTCGAGCTGTTCGGCGACTCGGTGAGCACGAGAGATGTCTCGGGTCCAGATCCCCGCGGACAGCCCGTAGTCGGAGTCGTTCGCCAGGGCTACCGCCTCGTCCTGATTGTCGAAGGGGATGACGGCGAGAACCGGTCCGAAGACCTCCTCGCGGGCGATGCGCATGTCGTTGGTGACACCGGTGTAGATCGTCGGCTCGATGAAATTTCCCGATCCCGGGGTGCCGCCGACGACCGCACGGGCGCCTTCCGAGGCTGCCACCTCCAGGTAGTGCGCAACCTTGTCGCGCTGCGCGGAGGTGGTCAGGGGGCCGAGTTTGTTGCTCATCGACGGCGTCTTCGCGGCGAGGGCATCGACCACACGATCGTGCACGGTGCGTTCGACCAGCAACCGCGTGCCTGCTGAGCAGACTTGGCCGGTGTTGTAGGCGAAGGCCATGAGGCTACCGTCGACCGCTTTGTCGATGTCCGCGTCGGCGAAGACGAGGTTCGCGCCTTTGCCGCCGAGCTCGAGGCTGACGGGGATGATCCGTTCGGCAGCAATCCGGCCCACCTCACGACCGGCACGGACGGAACCGGTGAACGACACGCGCCGCACCTTTTCGTGGGAGACCAAGGACTGGCCCACAGCGCTGCCTGTCCCGGTGACGACGTTGAAAACGCCGTCGTCCAAGCCGATTTCGGTGGCTAACTGAGCAACGGTCAGCGTGCTCGTCGACGTGAACTCGGAGGGCTTGACCACCACCGTGTTGCCTACCGCCAGGGCGGGTACGGAGGAGCGAAGGCACTGATTGAGGGGTGAGTTCCAGGGGGTGATCACCCCGACGACGCCGAAAGGTTCACGCCGGGTGAATGCATGGGTCCCGGGACCGGCGTCGAGGACACTGCCTTGCTCGATGTTGACGAGCCCGCCGTAGAACTCGCAGTACTGGGCGGCGCCCTCGACCTCGAGTTCGGCCTGCCAGGCAGGTTTTCCTGACTCCGCCGATTCGAGTTCGATGAAACGATCGGCGCGTTCCCGGATTGCGCGGCCGAGGGCCATGAGGAGTTGTCCGCGTTCCATCGGCCGCCGCTCGCGCCAAGCGTGCCCGGCGTCATGAGCCGCGGCCACCGCGCACGCAACGTCGCTTTCGGTCCCCGAAGCGATCCGGGCAACAAGTCGTCCGTCGACGGGGCTGGTGGAGTCGATGAATGCGCCGGAGGAAGGTGCGGTGGCCTTTCCCGAAATCCAGTGGTCGTAGTTGATCATCATGGTCTTTCTCTCGTGGCCCGTCTGGTGCCGAGCCGACTGACCCAGTCAATGGTCGGGAGCATCAAAAGCGTTGAAGTGCAGGTATATAGAGATGAAGCCAGAGCGAAATCTGCGACATCTCTCGGAGAGGTATCGCCGGTGACGCCACGGCCAACGCCGCGCCGTCCCGGGCCGCGCGCTCGAACGCCCTGGGGGCCTCGTCTCGCGCGGCCCGGAAGCTGCCCGAATGGGACGTGGATCACAAACTAACACCAAAACTAGACTTCTGTCTAGTAAGTGAATAGCAGTCCACTCCGGTCTCCCTATGGCGGGAGCCGGTCACGAAAAATCACGCGCCTACCAGCCGCGGGGAGCAGCTCGACGATGACCTGCATCACTAAGAAGCTACATCAAAGTGCGACGCGCGGCAATAATCTGCATCGGTTTGGTGCAGGCCGTAGAACCCTTACGGCCCGCGATGTTTTCCGAATATCGGAAGGAACTCGATCGCCCCTTCCCGCGACCCCGGTTGTCGTGGACACTTTCGAGCAACCTCCGCAGAGGACGATCTTGCGGCCGCGTTTCTGCTTCCGACCGGACAACTGCGGTCGAATTCCCTTGCTGCGCGGAGGGCCTGCGGTCAGCCCTAGTCGCAAGCAGGTCTTGGAGCAGCGTCGCCACAGTCAGATTCTGGACGACTCCGGCCGCGGCTCCGCGCGCGAGCAACTTCTCGCCCTGCACATCAGAAGGAGAAATCGATGCCAAAGAATGCAAGGAACACGGCAAAGCGCCTCTGGGCGCTGGACGCACCGACGATGGACATGGACGCCGGCGAGCTCGTCGTGGGGGCCGAAGGGAAGGTGACCATCCCACTGCCGGCGTTTCTCATCGAACACGACCAGGGACTGATCATGTTCGATACCAGCTTCGCTCCCATCCTCAACGAGGATCCGTACGCGTACTTCGGTGACCTGGTCGACGTGTACAACGTCCAGTCTCACCCCGGGCAGCGGATCGACAGGCAGATCGCATCCCTCGGTTTCCGCCCCGAGGACATCACCCACGTCATCCTCTCCCATACGCACTCCGACCATTCCGGAGGGCTCTATCTGTTCCCCCAGGCCAAGTTCTACATCGGCCCCGGAGAGTACGACTTCGCGGCGGATCCTCCCGCCGACAGTGCACAGTTCTATCGCTTCGCCGACGACCTCGAACCGGTCAAGAACTTCGACTGGACGACCCTCTACGCCCCGCAAACCGACCTTTTCGGCGACGGCGCAGTGACCATCATGCACACCCCGGGACACAGTCCCGGCGAGCTGTCGCTGATCGTCGAACTTCCCAGCCAGCGGCTGGTGCTCACCGGAGACACCGTTCATCTGCGGGAGGGATTGGACAAGTGCCAGCCGGATCCGTTCGACTGGGACCACGACCAGGCACGCGCCAGCATCGAAAAACTCAAGAGACTCGAGGCCGACGGCGCCCGGTTGTGGATTGCCCACGACATGGAGGACTGGAAACACTTCGGCCCTCTCGTCCCCCAGGAATAGCCATGATCCTCGTCGACTACAAATGCACCTCCTGCGGTGTCATGCGGGAACGTCTTGTCGCACAACCCGTGCCGAACACCGACACCTGCCCGGACTGCGGCTCGGGCACGCGACGGACATATGCCAGCGCTGGTCTCGTCGGTACGGCGTCACCTGGCCGGAGCACGCATTGCGTGGACAATCCCTTC
The DNA here is from genome assembly GCF_030056875.1 of Rhodococcus sp. IEGM 1351. Lineage (NCBI taxonomy): Bacteria > Bacillati > Actinomycetota > Actinomycetes > Mycobacteriales > Nocardiaceae > Rhodococcus > Rhodococcus sp. IEGM 1351. The sequence goes on from NZ_JASHKU010000038.1 coordinate 36,539, forward strand.
ATTCCAGGTCTGTGTCACGTGGGGCCCTCGGCGCGACGCGCGCTGATCGCGCGGGCCACCGGCGACGACAAGGCCTACGCTGCGGAGCGGCAGCGCCAGACCGCCGAGTACGAGAAGACGGGTCCGCCGAGCCTCGGGTCCGTGATTGCTCCCGGGCACGTCCATCACAGCACCCCACGTGCCGCGGGCGCAGTCTGAAATAACATGATGTCCCCGCTTTCGCTGCGGAAAGCGGGGACATCAACATCGACGATCCGGGACCGCAACCGTAGTGCACCGTTTAATGCGATCGAGGCCGCCGGGCCCCGGTCACCGACCTGCTGGCGCGATCAGTTCGCGGCCGATGATCTCTTTCATGATCTCGGTCGTGCCACCGTAGATGGTCTGAACTCGTGCGTCGACGAATGCCCGCGCGATGGGGTATTCGCGCATGTAACCGTACCCACCGTGCAGCTGGAGGCATCGAGAGATCACCCGTTGCTGAAGCTCGGTTGCCCACCATTTCGCCTTCGCGGCATCAACCGCAGACAGTCTGCCCTCGTTGAGGTCCAACACAGCGCGGTCGATGAAGGCGCGGGTGACGTCGAGTTCGGTCGACAGGTCGGCGAGAGTGAACTTGGTGCTCTGAAATTCGGCGATGGCGTGTCCGAAGGCGTGCCGATCCTTCACGTACTCGATCGTCCAGCCCAGAGCGGCTTCGGCGGCGGCGAGACCGTAGTAGGCGATCGACATCCGCTCCTTCGGCAGCCGCTCCATCAGGTGGCGGAATCCTGCCCCCTCCTCGCCGAGCAGATGGGTATTGGGGACGCGGACGTCATCGAAGAACAACTCGGAAACATCCTCGGCACGCTGGCCGAGCTTGTCCAACGCCCGGCCGTGGGTGAAGCCGTCCATGCCTTTGTCGACCAAGAACAGGCTGAAGCCGCGTGCTCCGGCATCGGGGTCGGTACGTGCGACGACGATGACGAGGTCGGCGCGGCGCCCGCCGGTGATGAAGGTCTTTCTGCCATTGAGGATCCATCCATCCCCGTCGCGCCGTGCGGACGAGCGGATACCCCGCAGGTCACTTCCGGCACCGGGCTCGGTCATGGCGATCGCGGCACCGAACTCGCCGCTGCACAATTTCGGAAGCAGACGCCGTTTCTGTTCCTCGGTGCCAAGATCGACGAGGTAGGGACCGATCAGGTCGTCGAATCCGCCGAGCGCGACGTTGACCGCCGCCGCACCGACCTGTGCGAGTTCGTCCATCACCACACACCGGAACCGGTAGTCCGCCGACCCGGCGCCGCCGTAATCCTCGGGGACCGACAGGCCGATGAGGCCGTGTTCGGCCGCCGAGGACCACAGGTCCTTGTCGATCGAGCCGTCGGATTCCCACCGGTCGATATGGGGGGTGATCTCCCGCGCCACGAACTTCTGAACGGTCTCGCGGAACATTTCGTGCTCGTCGGAAAAGAGGCGAGTGTGCATGAGCACTCCTGGGTCGAGTAGCCACCCCGTCGGCGGTGGGTGCGGTTGGGAAGCAAGTCAATAGCGGCCGACCGTGACCAGAGGACGTGCCGGCCGCGACACTGCTCCTTCTACCGGACCGAGCCCCCGAGGGCACGGCGGCTTTCAACTGTTGAAAGCCGCGTTGACACCCGTCGGGCCGAAGGAGACAGTCGTCACACCGTGCCGGGAAGGTATGCGCGCGGTCACCCATGGTGGCCGATGGCCCCTCGCTGCGAGGGATCTTGCGCCCTCGGCGCGCTCACGTCTCCGATCCACAGAAAGGGCCGTTCATGGCCTCCACCGCAGATTCCGCGACCTCTCGTGTCGCCGAGCCGAGTCTGGCCGCACGTATGAGCCGATTGCCCAGCGCCACACCGACTCAACGACGCTGGCTGGTCCTCCTGGGTGCGTTGATGCTCTTCGACCAGGCGGACCTGAATGCGTTTGCGTACGCAGCACCCGCCGTCCGCGCACAATGGGATCTGTCGGTCGGCGACATCGGCATCCTCACCTCGGCGTCGTTCTTCGGCATGTTCGTCGGTTCCACCGCCGGCGGTTGGCTCGCGGACCGATACGGCCGTAAGTGGACCATCATCGGCGCCACCTTCTGGTACTCGGCATTCTCACTGGCCTGCGCCTTCGCTGTCGGAATGGTGGATCTGACCATTTATCGAGTGCTGACCGGCGCCGGCCTCCAGGCGATGGTGGCCGTATTGCTCGCCTACGTCGCGGAAATGTTTCCGCGACATCTACGAGGCCGCATCCAAGCGCTCACCCTCGCTGTCGGACTCGCGGGCATCCCGCTCATGGCTTGGTTCTCGCGATTCGTCATTCCCACGGGTCCATCCGCCTGGCGATGGATCTTCGTTCTCGGAGCCGGTGGTGTCGTGATCGGCATCGTCTCCATCTGGAAGTTGCCCGAGTCGGTGCGCTGGCAGGAAGCCAATGGTCGCGGAGCCAGCGCGGCACCGATCGTAGAAAAACTCGAGCGAGAAGCGCTCAGCCTGTTCGGAGCACTGCCCGAACCCGAAGAAGAAGGTCCCATCGTCAAGGCTCGGACGAGTGAACTGTTCGGCCGTGCCTACATCAGACGCACCCTGGTCGCAGCTGTGATGCTCACGTTCCTGGCGGTGGGCTTCTACGGCTTCAATTCCTGGCTTCCCACCCTCCTGGTCGATCACGGGCTGAGCGCGTCGCAGAGTCTGACGTACACCTCGATCCTGTCGCTCGCGGCTGTTCCCGGCGCCCTCTTCGCCTGGTTGTTCATCGACCGGTGGGAGTGGCGTCGCATGCTGTGGATCATCGAATCGATTGTCGCGGTATTGATGTTGGTCTTCGGATTCACCAACAGTGCCGTAGTGCTCGTCGCGAGCGGGCTGCTGATCACCCTGCTGTTGCAGACCGGGACGGCGTTCGTCTTCACCTACCTGCCCGAGATCTTCCCGACGCGCCTGCGAGGAACCGGAACAGGATTCGTCAACGGCATCGGTCGGATCGCCGGATTCGGAAGCGGGTTCCTCATTGCCGGGGTGTACGCGGGGCTCGGCTATGCGGCCGTCTTCATCGTGACGGCAGGAGCGATGGCACTGATGGGAATGACACTGGGCGTCTTCGGTGAACGCACGACCAACCGAAGCCTCGAACAGATCGCGACCACAACGGATCCGACCGAGGATGTGCAGGCGAGGAAGGCCGCGGGGCGTACCGACGAAGCAGTCTCTCCCGCCCGACCCACCACACTGCAGCGAAATCTTGCCGACCGTACAAAATGTGTCTAACGTGTTGGGGGTCACTCCTCACCGTCAGGTGCGGACGGGCTCTCAGTGTGGTGATCGCGTGACGCAACCGTCCGACAGCTCCGGCCGCTGTTCCGTCTGGGCGGACCCCTCACGCGATCACCACTCACAACAGGGCGAGAACAGTGCAGGGAACCTCCCGGCCGTGCCGGAGTATTCCGGCACCGAAACCCATTCTCGTCAGAAACGAATCAGGGGCGACCGAAACCGATGACCACCGACACCGAGTTGCAGACCCGCCAACTCTCACCTATCGAACTCCGATACAACGGATACGACGAGGGCGTACATCTGACCGGAATCCAGGCGATCGTGCGCGCTATCGCCGAGCGTCGGCGTACCGATATTCGTGCAGGCCTCCACACGGCCGGCTTCATCTCCGGATACCCGGGAAGCCCCCTCGGCGGGCTCGATGTCGAAATCGACCGTCAGCACGAACTCCTCGAGCCGTTGGCTGTTGTGCACCAGCACGGTGTCAACGAAGAGCTCGCCGCCACCGCGGTCTTCGGTTCTCAACTCGTCGAGGGTCGCCCCGAAGCTGAAGTCGACGGCGTCACGGGTTGGTGGTACGGCAAGGCTCCCGGTCTCGACCGGGCAGCGGACGCCCTGCGGCACGCCAACTACGCGGGAACCGGTGCACACAGCGGCGCAGTCGTCCTCGTCGGCGACGACCCGTCCTCGAAGTCCTCGACTCTGCCGTGTGCGTCCGAACACACCCTTCAGGATCTCGCTCTCCCGGTGCTTTTTCCCGGTTCGGTGGCCGATGTGCTCGAACTGGCCCACCACGCTGTCGAGCTGTCCCGAATGACCGGTGTGTGGGTGGCCTTGAAGATCGTCACCGATGTCGCGGACGGTTCGGAGACGGTGTTCGTGCCGAAGTTCGGTCCCCCCACCGCCCCGACCGGCTCGGAGACGATCACCTACACCCCGCGCGCGGACGGACACCTGCTGCCGCCCTACACCATCGATGCGGAGAAGACCCTCCACACCACACGGCTCGCCGCGGTCCGCGCCTATCTCCGTGTCAACGGCATCAACCGCGTCACCGTCCGCGGCGACAACGACTGGCTCGGCGTGGTCGCCGCGGGAAAGACCTATCACAATCTCCTTCAGGGACTCCGTGACTCGGGCCTACACGAAGACGAACTGCGTGAAGCCGGAATCCGTCTCCTCGAGCTCCGCGCGCCGTGGCCGCTCCACCCGGAGCAGATCCGCGAGTTCGCCGACGGCCTGGACCGCGTCCTCGTCGTCGAGGAAAAGAGAGCGTTCGTCGAACCCGAGATCAGCCGCGCGCTGTACCCCATGGCGAACCGGCCCCAGTTGCTCGGCAAGAACGATCTCGACGGTCTCCCGCTGGTCCCGGAGTACGGAGTGCTCGACGCCGCTCAACTGGCGCGTTACGTACTCGACCAAGCCCACGAACGCGGCGTCCTTGCGCGCGTTCAGGCGCACCGCCCGGGACTGCTCGGCAAAAACCTCAACCTCGCCGTGGTGCCGAGCCGCACGCCGTACTTCTGCTCCGGATGCCCCCACAACCGATCCACGCAGGTCCCCGAAGGGCAACTGGTCGGAGCCGGCATCGGATGCCATCTCATGGTCGCCGGAATGGACGAACGATTCGGCGAAATCACCGGCAACACCGTGATGGGCGGCGAAGGTGCCCAGTGGGTAGGTATGTCACCGTTCCTGCGTCCGGTGCCTTTCACCCAGAACGTCGGTGACGGAACCTTCTTCCACTCCGGGCAACTGGCCCTGCGGCAAGCGGTCGCCTCCGGCGCCACCGTGACGTACAAACTGCTCTTCAACGACGCCATCGCCATGACCGGCGGCGGTGCGCCAGCAGGGACCATGGCCGTTCCCGAACTCACCCGGCTCCTCGAACTCGAAGGGGTCAAGCGCACGATCGTCACCACCGAAGACCTCAGCCGCTACAAACGCGTCAAGCTGGCCAAGAATGCTTCGGTGTGGCACCGCGACAAACTCGAACGGGCACAACAAGAACTGGGCGAGATCGCCGGTGTCACGGTCCTGATCCACGACCAAGAGTGCACCGCCCAAAAGCGGCGCCGGCTCCGCCGCACCCGCTCCGCCAAACCCGAACCGGTGATCGTGATCAACGAGCGGGTCTGCGAGGGCTGTGGCGACTGCAGCGTCCAATCCAACTGCCTCTCCCTGCGCCCGGTCGATACACCCTTCGGGCAGAAGACTCAGATCCATCAATCGTCCTGCAACAAGGACCTCTCCTGCATCCGCGGGAACTGCCCGTCCTTCGTGACCGTCACACCCAAGCAGCACCCTGCCCGCCCGGCGGCCACCCGGGCGTCGACACCGCCCCCGACCACCGAGCCGTCGCGGCGGAGCATCGGACCCAAGGACACCTACGCCATCCGGATGACCGGCATCGGCGGCACGGGAGTTGTCACGGTCAACCAGGTGCTGGCTACGGCCGCGCTCCTGGACGGACTCAAAACCTCCGCCCTCGATCAGACCGGGACCGCACAGAAAGGCGGCCCGGTCATATCCGACGTGATCATCGGCCACCAGGTGCCCGACGGCAACAAGGTCTCCCACAGCCGGTGTGACGCACTGCTCGCATTCGACGCCGTAGTCGCCCTCGCCCCCGCCACACTGGCCACCCTCGATGCCAATCACACCCGGGCAGTCATCAACACCGACGTCACCCCCACCGGGCAGATGGCGTCGTCGCCACACGCCGCCTTGGACGGGATTGCGGACTTCGAACAACAGGTCCGGCGCCTCCTACCGGCGGAGCGCGCCCATTACGTGGCCGCCTCGCAGATCAGCGAGTACCTCCTCCGCAATCATGTACTCACCAACGTGGTCCTGCTCGGTGCCGCCTACCAGCGTGGGTTGATTCCGATCTCCTCGGCGGCGATCAGAAATGCCTTCGAGCTCAACGGTTCCGCAGTGGCCGCGAACCTCACCGCATTCGAGTGGGGTCGTGCCACCGTCGAGCACCCGCAGATGGTCGCCGAGACCGTCGCGGACCGTCGCAAGGAACAACAGGTCATCGACCGGCGCGCCGACAGGATCCGACGGAAGGTGACCGTGAGCGAACAGCTACCGCCGATCGTCGCCGATCTCGCGACCGACCTCGTCGAGTTTCACAGCGCCCGCGTCGCCGCATCCTTCGTCGGCTTCCTCGAACGAGTGCAGCAGGCCGAGTCGGCCCGCTTGCCCGGCAACCAGACCTTCACTACCACCGTCGCCCGCTACCTGCACAAGCTCACCGCGTACAAGGACGAATACGAGGTCGCACGCCTGCACCTGACCGGCCTTGCCGCTGTCGTCGAGACCGCCGGCGGCACTCCCGCACGAGTGGCATGGAACCTGCATCCGCCGATCCTCAAGAGCGTCGGTGTCGACCACAAGATCCAATTCGGTGCGTGGTTCACACCGGGATTCCGCACCCTGTATGCGTTGCGCCGGCTTCGAGGCACCGCGCTCGACCCATTCGGCCGCGACAGGGTCCGAAAGACCGAACGCTCCCTGATCGACGAGTACCGCGCGATCGTCACCGAACTCGTGGACGTCCTCGACGAGAACACATTGGACACCTGCATTCGGGTGGCCTCGCTACCGGACATGGTGCGTGGATACGACGACGTCAAACTGGCCAACGTCGAGCGCTATCACGCCGAACTGGACCGCGAACTCGCCGCGCTGAGGAGCGCCCGCAGCAATAACAACGAGGACGTGGAGTCGCTGCTGCTCACCGCGGCACGCGAGGAAGACGGAGGACACTGATGAGCAGGATCGCAGTATTCGAGGGAGACGACGCATCCCCTGAGGTCGTCCGGTCGGCGGTGCAGATCGTCGACAAGGCAGGAGCCGACATCGAATGGATCCACGCCACCGCCGACGACCCGGCCCTGATGCGCGATGCCATCGACAATTCAGACGCAACCCTGTTCGGCTCGGCTAGCGCACGATCGGTCCCGGCGATCGAATACCTGCGGTGGGGTAAGAAGACGTACGCCAACGTCCGACCGATCACTACGATGCCCAATGCGGCAACACCATTGGCGGACTCGAGCGGCATCGACTTCGCGATCGTCCGTGAGAACCTCGAAGACCTCTACGTCGGAATCGAGGGAAGCCTCGCCGATCTGTCCGGTGCCGGCCTGACCGATCGAATCGGCCGGCCGATCGGCGACCACGGTGCCGGCACCTTCGCCGTCAAACTCGTCACCACCTCGGGCATCGAGCAAGTTGCACGCAGCGCCTTCGAACTGGCCCGGACCCGTGCCCACCAGCGCAGCCGGACCGGACGCGTCACGATCGGAACCAAGCACAACGTGCTGCCGGTCACCGATGGCCACTTCAGGGAGGTCGCACTCGATGTCGCAACCGAGTACCCGGACGTCGAGGTCGTCAGCTACCTCGCCGACGACCTCGCTCGCCGGTTGATCATTTCGCCACGAGAACTCGACGTGGTGCTGCTACCGAACCTCTACGGGGACATCCTGTCCGACGAGGCAGCAGCGTTGGTCGGGGGACTGGGTGTGGCACCGAGTGGTTGTTACGGAACGGATTACGCTTACTTCGAAGCATCCCACGGCACTGCGCCGGACATCGCTGGTAAGAACATCATCAACCCCACCGCCCAGATACTCGCCGCGGCAATGATGCTCGACTACCTCGGGCAAGACGATCCCGCCCGTCGTGTCCGTTCGGCCGTCCATTCGGTGTACGCCGAGGGATCATGCCTGACCGTGGATGTCGGTGGCCACGCAAGCACCACGGACTTCACGGACGCGGTCGTGGCGGCGTTGTGAGTTCCGCTGCAGCCCCGGTCGCACTGATCACCGGTGCGACCGGGGGGATCGGCTCGGCGGTGGCTCGCCGGCTGCACCGCGAGGGAATGCGTGTCGTGGTCAGTTCGAGCAGCTCGGTCACCCAGGGCCAGCGGCTGGCCGACGAACTCGTTCCTGCCGCATACATTCGCGCCGACCTGACCGACCCGGTGCAGGCACGCCACTTGGTCGACGAGACGATCAAGCACTTCGGGCAACTGGACCTGCTCGTCAACAATGCGGCAGCATTCGCTCAGATACCTCACGAGGATCTCGAGGCTGTCACCCCGGAGATGTGGCGCAGATTGTTCGACGTCAATGTCATCGGCGCCTGGTGCGCGATCCAGGCTGCGCAGCCGGCGTTGGCAGCGGCGAACGGACACATCGTCAACATCACTTCCATTGCCGCGCTGCGTCCCATGGGTGCGTCGATACCCTATGCGGTCAGCAAAGCAGCGCTCGGTCACATGACCGCACTCGTCGCGAAGGCACTCGGCCCCCAGGTGCGGGCGAACGCGGTCGCACCGGGGCTCGTCATCACCGAGCGAACCGCCGAGTGGGCCGCTGCCCGGAACGAGGTGGAAGAGCGAGCGCCTCTGCGTCGGGCAGGTATGCCCGACGACATCGCCGATGCGGTCGTGGCACTGCAGAACGCCCCGTACGTCACTGGCGAGACGATCGCTGTCGATGGTGGACTTCACCTGTTGTAACCGGTCTCCATGAGCCATCTGCCGCTGCTCGCCGAACCCGCAGACGCTTTCCGCGGGTCGGCGAGCGTCGTGCCGGGCACGAGCCGACGCCGGCCCTTCCCACTACTACTCCGAACGGAATTTAATCTGTCGGTGCTCGACCTGTTCCGCGCCGGAGCAGGTCGAGCACCATCAGTATTGGCCCGGGCTAGGTTCCGCTTACGCGGGCGATCTTGTCGCCAGCGATCGATCCAACCCAGATCTCGTCAGCTACGGGTAGAGCGGTTGTCGCGAGACTGAATGGTGAGTCAGGTTCGTCGTGCAGCACAGTGCTCGCCATGGTGTCAGGATTGATTTCGACGACCGTGTACCCGGTGGGGCAGTCGGTCCCTTCACCACCGTTGCACGTCATGATGTCGTCGGCTGAGATGTCCTGCCCGGTCACCAGGACAGTACCGTTCGTCGTCCAACGGAGGTTGTCGGGCAGGAACGGCACAGTGGCCTCGGAGCGCTCACCGCTGCCGTCCAGGGGTAGCCGGACCACCTTCTTTTGTGTCCACGCTGCCGCGATGATTGACCGACCGTCCGGTGTAACGGCGATGCCGTTGGCCCCGCCGAGACCGGAATTGGGGACCGGAGCCCATCCGCTGTCACGGTGCCAGGTCAGGACCTGCCCGGTGTCTTTGCCGGTGAACATCCGCTCGAACGGGTTTCCCGGTTCGGTCGGGTCATACATGCTGGTCAGCGCGAGTCCGTCCTCAGGCAACGCGGCGATCCCGTTCGCGTAGACGTTGTGGGGCAGCGGAATGCAGCCTGTCCAGATTAGTCCGACAATGTCTGTCGTGGCGTCGATCCGGAAGACTTCGACCGACTCACGCTTGTGATTGATGGCGTAGAGGACAGGGGGTTGACCTTCGTCGGCTCGCACGTTGATCCCGTGCGGCTCGGTAGCATCCGGGGGACCCGGGCAACCGGGATAGGTGGATGGATCCCACTCGATCTGCTGATTTGTGGTCGGCCATACCTCGGCGGGGAGACCGACGTCAGTGTTCACCGAGTACAGATGTCCCGCCGTGCCGAGCTTCGCTGATGCCATTCCGCTGACGAGCACCCAGGGCGTACCTGGCACGGACACCAAATCCTCGGGCCGTACGGCACCGGAAATATAGCTCTCCCGTGTCGATGCCGCCGTCGCGGTCTGCGATGCACCGCCTGACGGTCCGGGTTCGCTGGAGCCTGCGTCCGACTGCGAACTGCAACCCGCCAGGAGCAGCATCACGCAGGTTGAGGCGGTCGTGATGGATCGTTTGTGCATAAGGAGTGGATGGCCTTTCTTTCTGTGGCACTGAGGAACTGGGTATAGAGAGTGGGGGCTGCTCTCGCGTCGTACGGTCAATGGCCGTGGACAGTCGAACCTGTCAAGCTGACGTTCGTGGATAGGGTCAGACCTGCCAGTACCGCCACCAGGGCGACAGCGGCCGCAACGAGGAACCCGATACCGTAATTCTCCGCGGACGGCAGAGGAGCGGCGGGTGTGGTCCCCAGGCCGATGATGGCGGCATAGACGGCGGTTCCCACGGCTGACGATGCGAGTGCGACACTGACATAAATTGATGCGGTCCCTGCCCCAGATTCTGAGGGGGCCTGGGCGGCGATGACCGAAACGGCCACCGTTACCAATGTGGAAAAGGCGATGCCGTACAGGAAGATTCCGACCAGGGTTCCCGCAACAGAGCCGTGCCAGAAGTACAGCAGACCACAGGAAAGGCTGTACGACAGGCCGCCGATCAGAAGTACTGACCTCGGTGAGGTTCGTCCGAGAATCCGAGGTACGAAACGGCCGGCGATGATGCCGCTCACCGTCATCGGCACGAACAGCAGCCCAGCCAAGAGAGGCGTGAATCCGAAACCGTAGCCGAGTTGCGATGGCGTCTGGGCCCACCCCATCACGAAGTTCAAGATCATGATTCCGACGATGCCGAGGGCAATGAAGACAAGATACGCGGGTAGAACGCGGGAGCTGAAGATCAGTGCGGTGTCGACGAGTGGACGAGTGCTGCGTGACTCCCAGAACAGGCCGGCTGCCAGGCCAACGACTCCGAGTAGCGTGAAAGCGAGGGTGGGGGAGGACCACACACCCCAGGTTGTGCTTTGGCTGATACCTACGCAGATGCTGGTCAGCGACGCGCCGATGATGAGCAGGCCGACGGCGTTGAGGTTTCGTGGTTTCCCGACATTGCGGACCGCCGCGTCTGAGTCCGACCCCCAGCGGTACATCGCTGCCAGTCCGACCAAGGTCAGCAGGCCTCCGAGCCAGAAGGTCGTACGCCATGAGGCGCCCAGGGCGATCATTGCACCGCCCAGGCCGAATCCGATGGTGATTCCGACAGCCTGTCCGCCGGCAATAATGCCGACGGCGCGGTTGCGGTCAAATGGTGAGAGCCGGTCGTTCATGATTGCGATGAACAGTGCTTGTGTCGCGACGACTCCAGTCAGAGCCCGGCCAATCAAGAGAACCGGAAAGGAAGTCGCAACCGCTGACACCGCATAGCCTGCCACGATCACGGCGGTACAGACGAGGATGATGCGGCGGTGCCCGAAGAGGTCACCGGTCTTCGCGAGCAATGCAGTCGACACGGCACCCATCAGCAGGGTTGCCAGAAGTGCCCATGACACCTGTGCTGGCGTCAGACTGAGGTCGACGCTCATCGGTCCGTAGAGTGGAATAGCCATCATGGCGCCGACTTCACCGAGCAACTGGAGTGTGGAGAACGTCAGGGCCATATACAAACCCGCACGCTTCCAGTCGATGAATGTGTGCGGTAGCGCGGTAGGAGGTGCAGCGGTAGGCGCTGAATCTGGCAAGGGGTTCATTGCAGCATCCTTGAGGGAATTGGGTCTGCACAGCAGAGTTGATGAACAGCACGTGTGCGCAAATGGTGAACGAAAGATATACAGACGCGAGTCACGTGGTCGCGTCTGCGGAGGGCTCCCGGTCGACTTCTCAGGTGAGCGTCGCGGAGATGTCGGATCGATTCCGGGGAGCATCCGATGGGCGGTCGGAATGCTGCGTCGGGCTTGAAGCCCGCTCGGTTTCATCCAGATTCTCGTTCACCACCACGACAGACTGTGGTTCGGGTCGCGAACTGATCGAACAGTATCCGGTGCCGGTGCGCCACACAATAGCGGTCAACGCTTTTTCCGGCTTCTGGAACCTGGGCGCGAACTTCTAGTTGTGGTCAGTGCGCGTCACGGAGCAGGTTCTACACGTCGCGTTCTCGCCCGAAGCGGTCTTTCCGGCTGGTGAGGGGCCACACCCGATGCAGGCCGCGGACCCATCGTTTGTGTGCCGACGTCGCGATGCCCCTCGCACCCGGCGCTTCTTGAACGCGGACAACGACTTCCGAATATCAGAAGTTGGGTGTCGGCAGCAATATTCGGTCAGTCAGAGTAGGCCCGAATGTCTCGCCCAGGGCGCGGCTGCCGTGACACTGCTTCTCACCCAGACTAACGCTCGGCACGAATTCTGCGCTATGTTGCAGTGCGAGTCATGCAGGGATCTGGCGCTCATAACACGGCAGGGTTTCCAGCTCGGCGTCTGTGGAGACGCAGACGTCGTCTTCGTGGAGCGGGCCGCCGCAAATGCCGGCACCCCAGTTCACGGACGCGCCGGTGGGCGATTTCCCGTCACCGCGACCGCGCTACGGGGTTGGCTCTGCTTGCCTACGCCACGCCAGTCGAGAGATTCGGCTCTTGCCAGGTCTTTCGTGAAACCGTCAGAACCGACAGCGGTTTGAGAAGAAAATTGGCCGAGATTTGGCGCAGACAAGTCGCTATCAGCGATCGCCACGTCACTATGGACACGTTGTCCGCCGCGCACATCTTCCAGCCCACAAACACCGCAACCGCCGCCATTTCGCTGGTCGTAACTCGCGAGGGCGAAGCAGATCGGTTTGCTCGTGCCGCTCCTGTGGTCCGCAGCGCACACCATCAGCGGAGCGTCAGGATCAACCAGCCTGACCCTCCTTCGAGGGCGACACCGACTATGCCCTCACCGAGTGCTGGGATTGCCGGCGCTTCCGAGAACCGACGACCATTGGTCGGTGAGCGACTCGAGGAGCAGTTTGGAATCGAGTGGCAAGCCACGGACAGAGGATAGGAACATTCCCCGTTCCATGGTGATCATTTGCATGAGGACGTTCTGCCGGGCGCGGCGGCGTGACGTGCCGGAGGGGAACTCCGACAGATAGCCGGTCATCGCATCGGCTGAACGTTCAAGGCAAAGAAACCACCGCTCCTGCACCTTTCGCTCGACAGCTGCAGCACGATCGAGGGCTTCGAAACGACCACTGTCCGCTCCCCATCGCGCAGTTTCCCGCACGACCCACTTGTGGATCTTCGACCGTGGAGCGTGGCGCAACTCATCTAGATCGCGGTAGGCCGCAACCACCGTCGGCTCGAGCCGGTCAAGAAGCTCCAGAACCAACTCGGCCTTGCCCTTGAAATGCAGGTAAAAGGTCGCCCTGCTGGCTCCGGCCAACTTCGCGATGTAATCCGCCGTCGCCAAGTCGTAACCCTGCTCGCGGAAAGCGGTCAGGGCCGCCTCGGTCAGACGCTCCCGAGTGAGATCCTTCTGGACCTCACGCAACGAGGACCGCACTGGATCCTTCCCGGTCGGGGTAGTGGCTGACATGTCATACCACTCTACGCATCTCGCTACCCTAACCGCGACCTCCCCGGTACCTGTTCGCACGAAGCGCATGACGAGCATGCGTCTATTCACTAGACAGCAGTCTAGTGACTGTGGCATTGTGGTTGTAGTCACAACACGCGGCGATGGGCGCGTCGCGCACGCTGAGGAGGCGAAATGAGGACGGGTTGACGTCGATTTGGTTGGAGCGCAGCCTGCAGCGGTGCCGGATTAGTACCGCTGCGTTGGGCGCGACGCAGGAGATGTCGGCAGAGTCTGCGACCCGTGCGATCGGGAAACAAGAGCATGAACCACAAATCCGGCGCTGATTTCGCCACCGCTGTGGGCGGACGTCGTGGAACCCGGAGAAGGGATAGTTGGTGGACCGCAACATGGAACTACTTGAATTCGCCCGCCGGTGGAAGCATTGGGGCGGTGGTCCTGAAGGTGACATTTTTGTCACTTTCGGGCTCTCGGCGCAGGAGTACTTCCGCCGAGTTCATGGCCTCCTGGACACAATCGCTGCCCGATATCTGACACCGACCGAGACGCAGGATCTGAAAACCATCTGCTTGGCTCGACTTGGACGACATAGCGGGCCGCGCTACGTCGACAGTGGCACTTTGAATCGATGATTCCGACTGCACAGCGGTCGACTGAATGTCTCTTCCGTGAAATCAACGATCTCGAAATCAGCGGTGGCAGTTATGATTGCGTCAACTTGCTGGTCGTGTGCGCAAGGCACACCCGGTAGGCTTCGGCAGGTGTCAGCACTGAATCCGAATTTGTCCGGCCGGGTCTTCCCGGCCACCACGTACCTCGTCGGTCGAGAGAAGATCCGTGAATTCGCACGGGGAATCCGCGCGACGCATCCGCTTCACCATGACGTCGCAGCCGCACAGGCTGCGGGTTACGCCGATGTTGTGGCGCCCACGACGTTTACCACTGTGTTGCAGCAAACGGCGGTGACCCAGTTGGTCGAAACGCCCGACACGGGAGTCGACCCGATTCGAGTCGTGCATGGCTCGGAGAAGATCGAACAAAGGCGTCCGATAGTTGGCGGCGTGGATCTGGTGACGACCCTGACCATCGCCGACGTCATTGAACGGGGCGGCAACGCCATCCTGGCGACTCATTGCGAGATTCGTGACAGCTCGGACGAACTCGTGGCTACCGTAAAGTCGACGCTGCTGGTGCGAGGATGCGCCGCATGACGATCCCGGCTCCGACATTCGATTCGCTCGAACTGGGTGCGGTCATCGCCAAGGCAGACCTGGCGATCACCCGAGGTGACCTGGTCCGGTACGCCGGTGCATCTGGTGACATGAACCCGATCCACTTCAATGACGCCGCGGCGAAGGCCGCTGGGCTTCCCGGAGTGCTCGCGCACGGAATGTTCACCGCGGGATTGGCGCTGCAGCCTGTTGTCGACTGGGTCGGCGATCCCACCTGGATCGTCTCCTATGAGACGCGGTTCACTCGACCCGTCCTCGTCGACGGCTCGACGGGGGCGACGCTCACCATATCCGCGAAGGTCGCTCGACTCGACCCGGGAACAAGCACCGCGCGCATTGACCTCACCGTCTCATGTGGGGCGCAGAACGTGCTCGGCAAGTCACAAGCGCACGTCCGTTTCCCAGCCTGAGCTGGCGGCATTGACAGCCCACGTCTCAGTGGCCTACTCGATCCGCGAGCGAGCTCATAGTTGTCTGCGTGGCGTGGCGCACTTCGCCGCGGGAGAGCGGCATTAGTGAGCCTATCGATGTTGTGCCTCGAGGTCTGTGGAGACTCTCGGTGGCCCGGCTGTTCGGCAGGTTGTAATGAACGGGAGTAGGTCTGTGCCTACACGGAGGCGCAGGTCGCCGCCTACTGGGAGGTCGCCCTGTCGCAGAACGGGCCGTTTCGGGTGCAGGCGATGACGGCGACGCTGACGTTGACAGTGGGGGCGGGTGCCCGGTCGGGAGGTTCGCTGCCCGAACGCTGAAGTGCCTGTAATGGGTGTGGAGCGAAGGGGCCGGCCCATTGCTGTCGATGTTGGCGGAAGCAGAGCCATCTCCTCGATGGTCACCTGGTGTTGCGTGGCGGGCCAATCCGGACCGGATGCGTCGGTACTGTGTCTTCGGCACGGATCTTGCGACAGACTTGTTGGATGGACTCGCGTAGCCAGATGCTGGCGAGGTCGGTGGTTTGCAGGGGATGCCAGTACATGGCCTCCACTACTGGCATTTCCAATTCTGGAACGAACTCGACGACGGTGACGGAGAGTCCCGTTGCCAGCCGCCCGGCGAGGAGGCGCGGTACCAACGCGACTAGGTCGGTGCCTTCGACGAGGAAGGGCAGTATTTGCCATCCGGATACTCGGGCGGCGATGACAGGCGTGACCCCGGCGTCGGCCAGGAATTGCATCGGTGGGGTTGTGACGCCGGGGCCGAACTCGCCGGCGGCGTGCGGCGCGGACGCGATGTCCTTGAGGGTCAGCTGATCTCGGTCGAGCAGTGGATTCGCGCTGTCCATGACGGCGACGAATTCGTCCCGGAACAGTTGGCGGTTGCTGCCGCCGAAGTCGTAGCCCATCGGCCCGATGATCACGTCCACGTGGCCGAATGCTTCCAACCCGGCGTCGAGTCCGACGATCGGCATGATCTCGACCGAGACCTGGGGCGCCTGCCGCGTGATCAGGGCACGCAGCGGTCGGACCACGACGGTGGTTGCGTAGTCGGATGCGGCGAGGACGAAGGTGCGGTCGGTGTCCGTGGGATCGAGTTCCGATCGCATCTGCATGGCGTCGTGCACTTTCGCCATCGCTTCCTCTACCGCCGGGGCGAGATTCTGCGCGAACGCGGTCAAGGTGTATTCCCTGCCGGCGCGCACCAATAATTCGTCGTCGAAATGACGGCGGAGTCGTGCCAACGCGGCGCTCATCGCCGACTGGCCCAGATGTGCCCGTTCGGCGGCCCGGGACACATTCCGCAGTTCGAGTAGCGCGTGCAGATTCGGAAGCAGGTTCATGTCGACTTCCTTCACCGACACTCCTCCATCCTCAACATCACGTGCCGCCCCGTTGCCCGAACCCTACGTGAACAGTTTCTTCGTGAACCCTATCGACAGTGAGGGGAGCATAGTGGCGGCGTTGTCGACGAGTATGGCCTGGACGACGTCATCCGGTAGGCCCGCCATGCGGACCGCCGCGACTGGATCATCAGTACCCATGTCGAATGGGTAGTCCGAACCGAGCAGCACCCGCTCAGTCCCGGCTACCCGGACCAGCTCAGCGAGCTGGGCACTGTCATGGGTGAGGGAGTCGAACCACAACCGCCGAAGGTAGGTCGACGGTGGATGCGTGCATCCGCGAGCCTCGGGACGCACTCGCCAGGCGTGGTCGGACCGCCCGATCGTCGTGGGGAGGTAGCCGCCGCCGTGTGCGGCGACGACGACGAGGTCGGGGTAGCGATCGAGGACCCCGCTGAAGATCAAGTGGGACAGTGCGACCGCGTTCTCGGCGGGTTGGGAGACCGTGTACCTGGGTGGCGTCCATCACGGCCAAACGGGTAGGCAGGTCGGTCAGCAGCGACCAGCGATCCTGGATCATGCGGCCCGATTCGATGGAGGACTCGCGACCGTTTCGCCGGGCATCGAGGTCTTTCGCTGCCGCGAGCCCGTCGGGGTCGATCTCGGCCACGTATGCCTCGATGCCGGGCAGCAAAACGTGGGCGTGGACGTCGACGACCGGGCCGTTCATGCCGGAACCTTCACCATGTGGGCGACGCGTTGGATGACTTCGGCGACATCGCCGCGGTGGCCGTCGATCATCCATTGCACCAATTGGGTGGAGGAGTCGACCACTGTCTTCGCTCGGTCGAATCGGCGGTGGCGGAAGCGGGTGAACACTGGTCGAGCGGTGTGTGGTCGTCTGCGAGGAGTTCCTCTACGAGGACCGCGGCGTCCTCGAGTGCCATGGCCGCTCCTTGGGCGATCGTCGGTGGGCAGTTGTGGATTGCGTCGCCAATCAGTACTACCTGGTCGCGATGCCAGGGTCCCTCGACGAGATGGGTGGTGAACCAGGTGTAGTTGGTGGGGGTGTTCTTGTCGACCGAGTCGGCGATCTGTTCCCATGGCCCGCCGTAGCCGGCCGCGAGTTTCTTGAAGATCAGGGGCCCGTCCGTCCCTGTTGCCTCATGTCAAGATGCCCGCGAAGTCTGATTCGTTGACTCATCGAGAAGTGCCCGCGTGAGAGGGGCTCTCCTCGTGGGTGTGTTCTTGGCGGTGGCGAGGGCGATGAGCTCGGTGGTCAATGCCTGGATCTGACGCAGGACGGCGGCGGGGTTGATGGTGGAGTACGTGTCGGCGAGGATGGCTTTGTCCTCTCCGGTGACGGCCTCGTGCTGGTCTGCACGCCGATGCGGAGTGGTGGCGATGTCGTACTTCTTGGTCACCTTCGCGCCGTCACGTTCTTTCGACACCAATTTCTGCTGTGGGTAGAAGTAGTTCGTTAGCTGCGACTGCAGAACCCAGATCTGATTGAGCAGCAACAACTCTGCAGAGGTATCATAGCGGAGATAGCCGACGATGGTGCGTACTACGGCCCAGTTCTTCTGCTCGACGTGTGCCCCGTCGTTGGAGTTTCCGGGATGCGAGCGGGTGAAGGTGATCTGCTGTCTGTTGCACCAGTCGAGCAGGTGGTGGTTGATGAACTCGCTGCCGTTGTCGGAGTCGACGCCGAGGAGTGGGAACGGCATGATGGCAGCGATCTCGTCGAGTGGCGGCGATGAACCCATTTGCGGGCCTTGTTGCGCACACTGCGGTTCTCGGTCCAACCGGTGGCGATGTCGGTGACCGTCAGCGTGTAAGCGTGCTCACCGACGGCGTTGCCGCCCTCGTGGCCGACCAGGTCGATCTCGGGCGTTCCCCGGCGCCGCATCATCCCACTGCGCCCAGGTGCGGATTGTGGATCTGGGACTCGAGCAGGGAACCGGGCTTGGTATGTGATCGGCCCTTGAGTTCATGGTTCTTGCGTTCGGGCGCCAGCCGTCGGTCGATGGTGGCTGCAGACATGCCGACCAGCAACAGTGCGGTAGCGTCGTCGATGTCGAGTTCACCGAACGCACGCAGAATGGGCACGAGGTCGGGCAGTGCCGGCGCAAGCCGCTTCCCGGCAGGCATCCCCAGCACCGCCCAGCAGAAGATCAACGCTGCAACAACGTTCGGCCCGTACATCGGTGGGCGCCCGGTTCGGGGACGGACCACCTTCGGAATCAACGCTGCCCGCAATGCCTTGCGGGCGTGGTCGCGATGCCAGCCGGTCGTGGCGCACGGTTCGTCGAGGATCTTCGCTTTGCCCGGCTTGTCGGCGCGCTTGTAGCGGGTCGCGATCGCCGTGGTGACGGCTCTGCGTTCAGCCATGGTCAGTCCCATCCTCCGGCCCTACCCTCGACCACCACACCGACGTGATCGACACGCCGCTACGCGGGCGTTCTCACGTGAGGCAACGAAGGGGCTTACGCGGGCATTTTGGATGAGTCAACGCGGGGCCTTGCGCTCGCCGCGTCCTCGTGTCAGGCTCTAGTAGTACTTTGTTAGCTCGGCGTGTCGGCTCGAGTTTTCGTGGCCTTCTCGA
>NZ_JASHKU010000039.1:0-52758 GCF_030056875.1 Rhodococcus sp. IEGM 1351
TCTTCGCTGCGCTCGTCATTCATCATCGCGTCCGTAAATAGCAGACACGCTCTAGTGCACGGGGCAGCGGTGTACGGGGGCCCGATCGGAGTACGCGTGAACGGAATTGCACCCGGCATCGTTCCGACCACCATCTTCGGAGCGTCCGGGCAGGCCGACATGATCCGTCGCGCAGGCACTTCACCGCTGCGGCGCCCCGGAACACCGGAGGAGATCGCTGGTTCTGTCGCGTTCCTCCTCAGCGACGATGCCACCTACATCACGGGCGAAATCCTGTCGATCGATGGCGGCGCCAATGTCCAGAACGCCAACCGCAATGCCGGAGGAGCGGGTCTCTGGGATGTCAGCATCACCGACGAGACGATCCTCCGCCGCCATCGAGACGAACACACAAACACTGCGCGGCGGTGACCGCCTAAGTCTGTCAGCACCCCACCGTCGAAGCACACTTTGCGAGCCTCTACCTCCCGTCCAGCCCTGGGACCATTTGTTGCCGCCCGACGTTCGTCATGGACGTCAGGGGGGCAATGGGCCGTTCTCGTCGCCGCATCCCCTTCGGAGAGGTCGACCACACTCCGGTAAGGACATCGGACTGGACTGCCACCCCTTGGTTGCCGTCGCGGCTGCTGCCCCGAATCCCGATTACGATATCGTTGGACGAACATGTCCGGATGCTTGTTCCGCGGGAGCCCGATATCAGTTCGAGAGTTCTTCTGGTGCATAGAATCCGGAGGTTCACTTCGAGATGGCAACCTCAAATTCCTTTGCACCAACCGCGATCAACTGTTCGACATCAGCGCCGACCCGCGGGAGCTGGCGGGCATCGCGACGAAGTACCCGACCGTTCCTGCTGATCTTTCCGGCCGCCGGGAGCGGATCAACTCAACCTTGCTGCGTACTCGATCATCCCATGACGTGGTGCGATTCATCGGTCCGGACACACCCTCGGGCGTGAACCACCCGAAACGGTCCACGCTACGGTCCGAAGTAGGTCGATCCGAACGGGAACCCGCCCTGCACCACGTACCGGGCTCCGCGTTGAACAGCTTGGCGCTATCAGAGAACCCATCACGAGCGATGACGACCGGCTACAACTCTCCGCCGTCCCCCGGGATATCCAGGCGCTGGGCGTGCTCTCGACGATTCAGCACACCTGGCGGCCAATAAACCGGCAGGTCGACCGCGACGAACAGCCGCGGAAAGGTCCTCAGCTGAGTTCTGTGGTTGCCTGTCGCAGGTTGATCAACGCATTCTCGCCGGCGCGGCGGATGTGTTCGGCGTATAGCTGCGCCGCCACCTCGCCCTCACCGCGCTGCAGTGCCTCTACGATGTTGCGGAGATCTTTGACTGCACCTGCGTGGCCTTCGGCGGACATCGCGGTGGCCCTCAGAATACGCACTCGGGCCTGGATTCCATCGGTGAGTTGATGGAGGACGGTGCTGGCCGCGCCTTCGATCAAGATGTCGTAGAAGCCGTCCTTTGCCTTGAGTACGGCGACGACATCGTCCCCACCTGCCTCGGTTACTTCGGCGAAGGTTTCGGCGGCAGCGGCCAGACGCATGATTTGCGACTTCGACGCGCGTTCAGCAAAACGACGAACGACCACAGCTTCAAGGGCCGCCCGGGCTTCGTAGAGGTCGCTCGCCTCGTCCGTCGACGGAGCACTGACGATCGCACCCTTCTGTGGGACAACCGTGACCAGCCCTTCCGAGGTCAGTTCACGAAGTGCCTCACGCACCGTCGTTCGCGAAACACCTAGTTGCTCGATGAGCTCTCGCTCCACCAGCCGCTGCCCCGGCTTGATCCTGAAGTCGAGAATGGCGGTCCGCAACGCATCGATGACCTGCTCACGCAGAGGTGCAGCGACCCGCCCGACAGGGCTCGACGTCCAGGCATCCGCCAGAGAATTCGTCGTACTGGACATAGCCCCGCCCTTCACCTACACAAGTTGTATTCGCGTCATACAATCAGCATCATCATAACCTATCGGCGCCACCGACCCGCTCGGCCGAACATGCCCACGCAACGGTCGTCTCACGTCGGGGCCCGTGCCCCGAAGAGTCGTGGACTCCATCGCGGCGAGGGTCGCATACCGTCGCCACGAGAGCGTCCGGCGGCGGGGCCTACCCGACACCGGACGCTCGGCAGCCTTCGAACCGCGATGTCTAGAAGGTGAGAGGCTGCCCGAAGTGGAACCGTGAGACTGCACCATAGGTGACATCCCATTGTGCAGCGATATGGGTACGATACATGGCCACATCCCGGTAGTACTTCTCCATCGGGGCTCCGAGCTTGGCGGAACTCGATCCCGCAGTGGTGAATGCCAGGTCTACCGCCTCGTTGGCCAGCTTGGCTGCCTGCTGCACGACGGCGCGCAACCGCGCGTCTTGTTCCGGGGTGAACTCCACCCCGGCCTCCTCCCATCGTCGCCCCAAGGCCGCGTACTGTCGAATTCCCGCGAGCAGAAGGGACTCGGCCGAATCGGTGAGCGCGAGCAGCTGCCCGAACCACCGGTGATACTCCGGTGCGTCGACACGCGGCTTGCGCGGAGGGAAACTCGTCGGGCGGGTTTCCATCAGGTTTTCGAACTCGTCGAATGCCGCCCATGCAGCACCGATCTGCGTGGCCACCAGCTCGGTGTTGAAGTACGTCATCGTGCGTCCGAGGTACATCGGATTCTTGTGCAGTTGGTAGCCAACCGTGCCCTCAGCGCCGAGGGAATGCTCACGGAAGTCGTAGGCCACGCTCAGGTGATCGGGAATGAAAGCGTTCTCAATGCGAACCGAGTTCGAACCCGACGCTCGCATACCGATCGTCTTGTCCCCGCCCCAGTCGTCGAGGATGGTGTAATCCGTCCTTGGAAGCGCGAACATTCGGGGGCCGAGGGAGTCTCCCGCTGACGTGAAGGATGGGGCAACGACGAGAACGTGTGTGCTCCACATCGATCCTGAGCAGTAGTCCCAGGTACCCGACAGTCGGAATCCGCCCTCGACCGCAGTTGCCTTGCCGGAGGGAATCGTTCGTCCGGGTGCGATGAAGGTCCCGTCACCGAACAACTCTTCCTGGCCTTGCTCGGTGAAGAAGGAGCCGACATGGAACGCGTGTCCGGCGCCGAGGACGAAGCACCATCCGACTCCGGGATCGCCTCGGGATATTTCGATTCCGACCCGCACGAAATCGTCGAGCCCCATCTCGAGGCCGCCGTACCGCCGAGGTTGCAGAATCCGGTAGAAACCTGCGGCGAGGAACTCCTCGTGCACTTCTTCCGTGTATCCCCCGAGCTGCTCGTGACGTGCCTGCATCTTGCGAAGACGCGGACGCATCTCCGCGGCGAGTGCGACCAACTCGTCCGGGCTGCGATCGACTCCCTGCGCTGCCTCCCCCGAGGGCGCCGAGGTGTAAAGGCTCGTGGTCATTGCTCGATCTCCCAACCGATTGTCATACAGTACGACCATAGTATCATTTTCGGAATGCGTCGTCAGTCTTCTGCGGTTGCGGTGCGCCGAAGCGCTGCGGTGGCCGATTCGTCGACCGTCAACCCCTCGGGATCGGTGTCGGGGTCCCCCACGATCACGACCGCGTAATCCCGTGCGGCACCGGCGACCGAGACATAGCCGTCCCGTACGTCGACCAGGACCTTGTTGGGATCGCGGCTGAGCGGATCGCCCCATCCCCCGCCTGCGTTGGTCAGATACCGAATCACCGAGTTCACGATCGACCGGTTCGCACCCGCACGGAAGGGATAAATGAACTGGCCTTGCTCCGACGGCAAGTTCGTGGTCGGGTCGATGACCCCTGCCCACGCCTCGCCACGGGCGAACGACTCCGGCGAGGTATCGGGGGGCGTGATCGCGCCATCGTCTCGAGGACCGAAGCTCCAGATGCCACCTCGTTGGCCGGCCCCGCCCCCGTGGACGCCGAAACCAGCGGAACTCTTGTAGCGCAACTCCGTCAGCGAGTGAGTGGCATCCTCCAGCCACAGCGTGTCGCGGATCATGCTGGCCCCTCCCCGGAAGTGGCCGGGGCCGGCGGAGTCGATTCGCGGCTCGTGTCGCATGATCACGGCCGGGCTATCCTTCTCGATCGCCTCGATTGCCGGGGCGACACCGTTCGCCTCGTAGGCCATGCACTGGGTGTCGGCGTCGCCGAACTGATTCGCGCCGTAGGGACCGATCTCCCCACCGCACTGCAGGGCAGAGACCCACGGGGTTCCGTCTGCGTGGGTGCCGAATGCGGTATGCAGGTCCGCGCTGCCACGGTCCCCGGCCAAGGCAGCCGGTCCGACGGCGTCCGCCAGCGCGCGCAGTAACGCACCGAGGATCGCCTGGGACTGCTCGAAGTACATGAAGACGCAGCCGTCCGGCGGCAGCGCAGACAGGAGTGTTCCCTCGGGTAGCACGATGTCGACGTCACGGTAGAGACCGGAATTGAAACGACCGTGCGGGTCAAAGAGGTACTTGAGGGCGATGCCCACGCTGGTCTTCGTATCCCACGCAGTGGCGTTGATCGAACTACGCGCCTGTCGCGAGGTGCCTGAGAAGTCCACTTCGATCCGGGTGGCACGTTTGCGTACAGCGACGCGAATTCGATAGTCCTCGGTGTCGTCGACGCCATCGCAGTCGATCTGTTCCGAGCCGTACCAATCTCCATCGGGCAGTTCCGCGAGCGATGTGGCCATTCGCTCGGCGCCCATGTCGCAGACGTACTTCATCGTCCCGTGCACGGCCGCGAGGCCATATCGCTCGATGGATTCGAGAACCAGCCGTTCCCCGAGCTCGAGGCTCGAGCACACCGTCAACATGTCCGGGTAGAGGATCTCGGCCATCCGCACATTGTCGAAAATGACGTTCCAGGATTCGGCGACTGGCTGTCCGGCGCGCATGAGCAGCCGCGGTGACAGGACAAGCCCGTTCTCGTACACGTTCTGCTTGGAGGCGCTGAACCCGCCTGGGACGGTTCCACCCATGTCGAGTTGGTGGGCATTGAGATTGACGAATGCGGCGATCTTGCCGTCGTGGAAGACCGGACGAACAAAGAGGAGATCGTTGTTGTGATTGCCGGTGCGATAGGGGTCGTTGGAGATGAGCACGTCCCCCGGACCCAGGTTCTCGGCACCGAATTCCTCGACGGTGTTGGCGACCGCATCGATGGTCGTGCCTGCCATCAGGACGATCCCGTTGCTTGCGGCCGGAACCTGATATCCGAGTGTCGGCGGGGCACTGACGGTGCACGCGAGGTCGTAGAAGTCCCGCAGGACCGGTGAGAATGCGCCCGTCAGCAACCGGACGCTCATGTGCTCGACCAGGTAGTCGAACCGATTGCCCAGCACGGTTGCGGTGTAGCGGTCGCAACCGTACCGGTCCGCGAATTCGCTCTCGTTCAGATCGCGAATGAGTTCGACTCGCACGGAATCTTTTTCGATCGCAATGGACATTAGTGGCCGCTCCTTTCGATGGTGATCTCTGCACATCGCCCGATGGTCGCTCGTTGGCCGGGCAGGATGTAGGTCGTTGAGAGGTCTTCCCGAATCACGGCCGGGCCCTCGAGTGTCGCGCCGACGGACAGCCGGTCCCGGAGGTACTCACGCGCCTGCACGGGGCCCTCGGCGACGTAGTCGAGAGTGATGAGCCGCTCCGGCTCGGCCGCGAAGGCGGCCTCTGCCTCGGCGCGCACGTATTCGACCTTGTCCGAGGGCACCACGAGTTCGACCCGGTAGGTGACTCCTTCGACAGGGATCTGGGCGAACCGGTTACCGTTCCGCTTCTCGTAGGCGTCGTGGAAGGCCTCGACGATGCGCTCGATCGACGTCGAGGTGATCTCCCCGTCCGGGATCTCGATGAAGGGGGTCTCCCAACTCTGCCCCACCAGGCGCCCATCGAAGCTCCGGCGGACGGTCAATCCGTCGGCGACCTCGCCGACTCGGGTCCGCAGGTGCTGCTCCATCTCGTCGAATACTGCGGCGATCTCATTTGCGCTGTCCGGGCTCAGCGTTACGTAGGCGCTGCGCGAGTCGTAGAAGACCTGATCGGTCGAGAGCAGACCCAACGCGGAGAACAGACCCGGGTACGGGGGGATCACGGCACTCTTCAGCGGCAGCAGGTCCAGGACGGCGGGGAGGAGCATCGGCCCCGCCGCGCCGTAGGACATGAGGGCGAAGTCCCGGATGTCGACACCGTGCCGCACCGCGACGTTGAGGACCTCTTCGGCCATGTGCGCCACTGCGAGCTGGTAGGCGGACCTGACCCGCGCCTCGAAGGTAACTGGGGTATCGAGCGCCGCGAATGCGGTCTCGGCAGCTAGCCTGTCGAGTTTCATCTCGCCGCCGGCGAATGTCTCACCGTCGAGTATGCCCATCAGCAGACACGCGTCGGTGACTGCGGGGATTGTTCCGCCGCGGCCGTAGCACGCGGGCCCCGGCTCCGCGCCCGCGGAGCCGGGGCCAACCTGGATTCCGCCGGACGGGGACACGGTGACAAGACTGCCTCCGCCGGCGCCGACACTCGAGACCTCGGTCGAGAGCGCGTTGATGATCAGATCGTGTTCGAGTTCGAAGGTGTTCTGAATGAATGGTTTCCCGTCGACGATCAACGACACATCGGTGGAGGTGCCGCCGACGTCAGCACACAGCAGATTGCGTTCGCCGATCGCTTCGCCCAGCCGGGCGCTCGAGATGGTTCCGGCTGCGGGACCGGCGAACACGATGCGGAAGGGTTTGTCGAGCGCTTCCTGCCAGGGCAGCAGGGTCGCAGCGCAGCCGGCGAAGTTCAGCTCGCCGTCGAATCCGAGTTCCCGCAGGTCTCGGTTCAGTTTGTCGGAGTAGTCGGTGAACAACAACTTCATGAAGACGTCGATGACCGTGGTCGATGCGCGGGCGTATTCCTTGGCCAGCGGCGAGGTCTCCGACGAGATCGACACCGGCACATGCGCTCCGAGTTCCTCGTGTACCAGCTCCCGCAGTCGGACCTCGTGTTCGGCGTTGACATAACCGTTGATCGTGCAGATGGCCACTCCCTCGACGTTGCACCGGCGCAACACCTCGAGCTGGGACCGTGCGTGATCCTCGTCCAGCGGGATCAGAATTGTGCCGTCGGCCTTGATGCGTTCCTTCACTCCACGCCGTAGGTACCGGGGAACGAGTGGTCGATTGGCATCACCGAACGACCGGCGCCATGCGGGGTCGGTTTGCGCGTCGAGCGGCTTGTGGACGTTGCCACGGTCGAGTACGTCGCGGAAACCGTCGGTCGTCACGTAGGCGATCTTGGGTAGTCGCCGCTCGATTACCGCGTTCAGCCCCATGGTGCTGGCATGGTTGAAAGTCGTACTCCCTGCAACCCCCAGTCGTCGTGCACCCTCAACTACGGGAGCAGCGGGGTCGGTACGACTGCTGGGCACTTTGGTTACGGAAATTTGGCCATCACGAACCGCCACGACATCTGTGAAGGTTCCGCCTACGTCAACGCCGAACATCGTCGAACTCCTTGAACTCTGTGGTCTGGTTCGTCGGCTCGCCGGCCTTCGACGGGGCATTCGTCACGAGCGGCGCGAACGCACCCAGGCGTGGTGCCGGGGTGCGGGCGAGGGAGTGCAGGCAGTCCTGGCACTTGACGACGTCCCACCAGCCTCCCTCGCTCAAGACGCGGTACTCGGCGACGAGGGTCGACGCGCACGCAGGGCACGCACGCGCTACCGCGGTCTTCACGGCGTGAAGATACGACTCTGTTGGACGTGGAAAGCTGTGCATTTCTTGCACTCCTTGGAACAGCGGGTGATTTTGAGAGGACCGGCCCGCGTCGGAACATGCCTGGCGGTCGACGTGCCTCGTGGTCGAGGAACGGATCCGGAGAAACACCTGAGGATGCGACACCCTCGCCGTCGGTGTTACCTGAGACACATCTTGCATCACACAATCGTCATACCGCAATACGAAGTTTGTTCACGGCGCGTGCGCGGCGATATGCGACCGGCCCGGTCCCGGACGCCTGGCATCCTGGACCGGGCCGGTGTGATCACGCGCGTAGCACGGCACCTACCGATCCACCTACTTGCACGAGTCGCTACAAGGCAGGGGTGCGGGTGTTTATTTCGCCAGCGCCGTCGCCTCGAGCTGCGAGGACGACGCGGTAGGTAGTCCGCGGATCAACACGAAGGTGGTGACAGCGGAAATGCCGAGTACCACGAGGAGGTAGAGGATGATGGAATACACGGTGCCCGTTTCGCGGAGCAGCAGGGTAGCGACCAGCGGACTGACCGCACTGCCGAGAACGTTCGATACCTGGAATCCGACCGACATTCCCGTGTATCGCACCTCAGGACCGAAAGCTCCTGCAAATAGGGCACCCTGGGCGCCGTATCCCAGGCTGAAGAACACACTCATGCACAGCAGGTAGCCGACGATCACCAGAGCGAGATTGCCCGACTGGACTGCCACGATCAGGAAGACCGCACCGACCATGGCGCCGAACACGCTGGTAGCCATCACCTTGGTGAAGCCGTACTTGTCGGCGAAGTACCCGCCGAGCGGGGTCGTGAGCAACTGGGCAACGTTGGAGATCAACACCGCAGTGAGCATCTCCGAGCGTGTGAATCCGACCGTGTCGCTCGTTCCGTAGCTCACCAAGAAGTTGATCGCGATCAGAGACAGGCTCCCGTAACCGAGGAATGCCCCGGCGACGAGGAAGATCTCGCGCTTGTTCTTGGCGAACACCTCGAGAATAGGGGCTTTGGCGACAGCACCTGCCTTTTTGACGTCGGTGAACTCTCCAGACTCGGCAATTCCTGCGCGGATCGCGAGCCCGATGATGACCAGAACCGCGCTGAGCAGGAACGGGATGCGCCAGCCCCAGGAATACAGTTGTTCGTCAGGTAGCTGCGCAACCCCCAGGAAGGCGAGGTTGCCGAGCAGGATTCCGGCCGGTGGCCCGGTCTGCGGAAGTGCGGCGAAGAAACCGCGGCGCTCCTTCGGTGACGTCTCGAAGGCCAGCAGGATCGCACCGCCCCACTCACCGCCGAAGGCGAAACCTTGGGCGAATCGCAGAATGATTAACAGCAGCGGTGCTGCGAAGCCGATCGCTTCGTAGCCCGGCAACAGGCCGATGATTACTGTGACCGCCCCCATGAGCCACAGGGACAGGACCAGCATCCGTTTCCGGCCGATGCGATCTCCGAAATGACCGAAGAAGATTCCGCCCAATGGGCGTGCGATGAACCCGACGGCGAATGTACCCAGAGCGAGAATCGATGCGATGAAAGGGTCGTTGTCGGCGAAGAAGACATTCGGAAAGACCAGCGCTGCAGCGAGACTGTAGATTGCGAAGTCGTAGTACTCGACGGTTGTGCCGATGAGGCTTGCTGCGCCCACCCTCGCGGGGGATGGTCGAGTCGAGCCGGATGTTTGTGTCATGTAGTCGGGCCTTTCGGGACGGATAGTGGCGGGGAGACGGGCCAAGTCGCGCGCGGGCGCGTACGGCTTCAGAAAACGAGGAGACCGCTGAGATCGCGTAGATCTCGCGAGGCGACGAGCGCGTCGTTTATCTGATCGAGGCGGTACCGGCCGGTAATGATCGGTTCCGGGTCCAAGAGTCCTTGCTCGAGCATGCGCACGTATCGAGGGACATCGCGCCGCATCCGAACGTTGCCATTCTGCGTAGAGATGATTGTCCGGCCTTGGACCGCGATGGTCGTCTGCACCAGCTCGACGGTGGTGCCGAGTGCTTTGACACCGTTGAGCACGACGGTTCCGGCCCGGCGAGCCAGCGCGACCGCCAGCACCTGCGACGCCGCAGGACCGGCTGCTTCGATCGCGTGGTCCGCCCCTCGTCCGCCGGTGTTGTCCTTAACCACTGCCACCGCGTCTTCGGCGTCGGGATCAACGGCGCTGGTGGCGCCCAGCTTGAGCGCCAGCGCTCGCCGTTCGGAGTTCGGATCGATCGCAAAGATCTGCTCGGCGCCCGCCAGTTTTGCCGCTTGGACCACCCATAGACCAAGATGACCGCACCCGACCACGGCGACACTCTCACCTGGCTGGACCTTCGCCGCATTGAATACCGAACCGAGCCCCGTCGTGATTCCGCATCCCATCAGGGACAGAACGTCGGACGGCAGGTCGGTGGCCAATTCGAAGATCTGGTTGGCGGAGATGTTCATCATTTCGGCATATCCCCCGACGTTCCCCGATGCGCGGATGGTCTCCCCGTCGCTGTCGGTGGCCACAATCGGGTATCCGCTCGGATTATCGAACAGTTCAGAGCACTGGTCCGGGCGGCCGGCCGCGCAATAGAAGCATGTGCCACACTCGGGGGTGCCGGGCACCAGGACGCGTTGTCCAATGGCGAATCCTCGTACTTGTGAGCCTATTTCGACAATCTCCCCGATGGACGCGTGCCCAAGGATGACCGGGGGCACCTTACCGAAGTTTCCGGCCCAGTTGGTGCAATCGGTGGAACAGAACGGGGTGGCGTGGGTTCGTACGAGAACGCGATCCGCTGCGGGCGGGTGGAAATCGAGATCCTCGACGACGAATGGCTCGGCGAGGGTGCGCAGGACTGCGGCCTTCATGAGACTCCTTCTGGATCGAATTGTATTGAGGCGTGAGCGCGTGGTCCGGTGCACTGCCGATCCGACGTATGTTCCGCCTCACACTTTGATAATGTATGACAGTATGATGATCCTTGTACAGGGATGTGCGCGAACAATCCGCAGCGACCCCTCCCGAGGGAGCTGCGCGATCACGAACATGTGGACAGCACCCAGAAGGGACGATTGATGAACACCGATCTCATCAGCAGCCTGCGCGGCGCCCGCCCGGGATACCACCCCGGCTGGGGTGGTCCGGAATATTCGGACTGGCAGGACGAACAGATGTCGTGGAAGTCGACCTGTTATATCGGCGATTGGTCGTTTCTCTGGGATGTCGTCGTGGAGGGCCCCGAAGCCCTGAACGTCTTCCGCGACACCTGCATCAACGGATTTGAGACATTCGAGATCGGCCAAGCCAAGCACATCGTGCAGTGCACCAGTGACGGCAAGGTCATCGGCGACGGAATCCTGATGCGACTTGCAGAGGATCGTTTCATCACCCAGGGCGTTCCGGCCCTGCACACCAGCTGGGTACTGAGCAAGGGCGGTTATAACGCCTCGTGGACACAGGCCGATCGGTGCAAACTACAGGTTTCCGGCCCCACCGCGTTAGCCGTGTGCCAGAAGGTGACCGGTGAGCCGCTCACCGACATCAAATTCATGCGCTTCGGCGACGTGACGATCGCCGGACATCCGGTATGGGCACTGCGTCAAGGGATGGCCGGTGAGGTGGGATTCGAATTTCACGCCGCGCAGGAGCATGCAGACGACATCATCGCTGCGGTCCTCGAAGCAGGCCACGAACACGGCATTCGCCGCCTGGGTCGTCGCACGGTGATGATCAATCACCTGGAGGCAGCTTTTCCCACCGGCAACTGGCACTACTTGAAGCAATCGTTTCATCCCGAACTGGCGGGCAGCGCCGAGTGGGTGCGCGAGCACTTCGATACCTACGGTCTGGTCTCGACCATCAGAGGAAGTTTCGACAGCGACGACGTCAACGACTACCTCCAGTCACCCGTCACCCTGGGGTGGGGCAAATCGATCCGGTTCGATCACGAGTTTGTCGGCCGGAAAGCGCTCGAGGCCGAGGTCGCTGCACCCACCAAGAAGCGGGTCACCCTCGAATTCGACAGCCAGGACATCGTCGACATCTACGCGTCGCTGTTCTCCGAGGGAGAGCCGTACGCGTTCTTGGACGTACCACACGCTCAGCGGTGGATCGCCTGGGCCGACAAGGTAATCGACGGCGATGGCAACACGGTTGGCCTGTCGAGCAGCCCCGGATACAGCTACTACTTCCGCAAGGTGCTCTCGATCGCATACATCGACGTGGCATTCGCCGAGGTGGGCGAAGAGCTGTCACTGATTTGGGGAGATCCGGGAACCCGGCAGAAGACTGTACGGGTCACGGTGGCTCCGGCTCCCTACAAGAAGGACAATCGCCGCTCCGATCTGAGCGCGATTTCCCCGTAGACAATCCGACCCGCAGTCCCTGCCCTAGTACGTGCAAGGACGCGTTCCACGTACACAAGCGCGTAGTGCACCCCTTATGGGAGGTGTCCCGCTTCACAAGACTGAAGGACACGATTCCGCGACAGAAGCGAGTGAGAAATGAGTATTTCGAACGCCATCGACTGTGCCCTCGAGCAACTACACAGGGGTAGGCCGGTTCTGATTCTGGATGAAATGGGCCCAGAGCGGGGAAGCCTCGTCGTGGCCGCGAGCACCGCAGAGACGCCGATGGCGGCCTTCCTGGTTCGCCAGACCACTGGCCTCCTGACGGTGGCGTTGCCGGAGACGGTGTGTGACCGGCTGTGGCTTCCCCCCATGTGGGGGACCGACCCCGTGGCTTCGTCTACGTTCGCGGTCGCCGTTGACCTAGCAGAAGGGGTCGGGACCGGAATATCCGCCGCCGACCGTGCTGCCACCGCCCGACGACTGGCGGACCCGAGTGCTCTCCCGTCCGACTTCACCCGTCCGGGGCATGTGCTTCCGGTCCGGGTCGCCGATTCTGTCCGCAGACGGGAGCGCGGCCTCGACATGCCGGGAGCAGCTCTCGAGCTCGCCGACGCCGCCACAGCGCGCCCGGCGGCACTACTCGCTGCGGTACCCAGCTTGTGGCACCCGGCCGATCTGGCCGATGAAGAGGAACTGGTGTTGTTCGCCGGGCAACACGACATCCCCGTCGTTGCGCTCGGTGACGTGGATCGGTGGCACCGCGGGAGCGTACCGAGCGGCAGCCTCGCTACGTGCACCGCAGGGAACACGTAGTCGAGCACGTACTTGTCACATGGCCGCGTGCTCGCCTGTGAAGGATGCTCGACTGAGCCGAACGTGGCTCTCGTCACAGGTCATTGCGAACTGTGACCGAACGGAAGCAATTCATCTGCACCGGAACACGTTCGGATCAATCCGCTCAAATTTGGAGAAGACATGACCACGAACCCCCTCCTCGGTTTCCTGCGCAATGCCCCGGCCACCTACCACCCCGGATGGGGCGGACCCGAGTACTCGGACTGGCAGGACGAGCAGATGTCGTGGAAGACCACGTGCTACCTGGGCGACTGGTCGTTCCTGTGGGATCTCCAGGTCGACGGTCCGGACGCGCTCAAGCTCTTCCGTGACTCGTCGATCAACAGCTACGAAAACTTCCCCATCGGAGCGGCGAAGCATCTGGTCCAGTGCAACGAAAACGGGAAGGTCGTCGCCGAAGGGGTGCTCATGAGGCTGGGCGAGCAATCGTTCGCCACGCAGTCGGTCACCGCCATGTGGACGGCATGGCTGATTCACACCGGCGACTACGACGTGACCTACACCAAGCCCTCCCGGTTCCAGTTCCAGGTTTCCGGTCCGAACGCGCTGGCGGTGTGCCAGAAGGTGACGGGCGAGAGCCTCACGGATCTGAAGTTCATGCGTTTCCGCACCGTCACGATCGCGGGGGTAGAGGTACAGGCACTGCGGCAGGGCATGGCCGGCGAGATCGGCTTCGAATTCCACGGCGACGCCGCCCACAGCGAGGCCGTCCGGTCGGCGATTCTCGAGGCCGGCGAGGACTACGGCATCCGCCGACTCGGGCGCCGCACCGCCATGATCAACCACCTCGAAGCGGCATTTCCAACCGGTGGGTGGCACTACCTGTCAGATCTGTTCGCCGACGGCTTCCTCGAGTGGATGAACGCCGAGTTCGACCTGTTCGGACTCAGCGGCAAGCTCGGTGGCAGCTACGACAGCGACAACCTCGATGACTACCTGCTTTCCCCGGTCGCACTCGGATGGGGAAAGTCGATCAAGTTCGACCACGAGTTCACCGGACGTGCGGCACTCGAAAAGGAAGTCGAGCACCCTACCAAGGTCCGTGTGACGCTCGAGTTCGACAAGAACGACGTGGTCGACATCTACGCATCCTTGTTCGACGAGGGCGAGCCGTACCAATTCCTCGACATTCCCCATCAGCAGCGCTGGGTCGCATGGGCCGACACCATCCAGAACGCCGACGGCGAAACCATCGGTCTCTCCTCGGTCCCCGGATACAGCTACTACTTCCGGAAGGTGATCACTCTCAGCTTCATCGATCCCGCGTACAGCACACCGGGCACCGAAGTCTTCGTGCTCTGGGGCGACCCCGGCTGCCCGCGCCAGAAGCTCATCCGGGCCACGGTCGCATCCGCGCCGTACAAGAAGGACAACCGTCGAACTGAGCTCGACACACTTGTTCCGTCATCATGACGACCCTGAACTACGTACGCGCATTCGCAACACGTAGTTCGGTACGTAATTTCCACGTGCCACTTTATGACGACAGTCACCACACTTGATGTCATCTGTTCGCAAGCGACCGTCCACTCCTCCCGGCACGTAGCCCCGGGCGCGCGGTCTTCCTCAGAAAGCACTCACCATGGCAGTTCCCTCGATCGATGTAAAAACATCCAACGCTCCCGCCGCTCTCACGCCTGCAGATGCGTTGACTTCGGCCGTCGCACTTCGACCCCAGCTCCTCGCGGAGGCACCGGAGGGTGAAGCCCGCACCTTTCACTCGGAAGAGCTGCATCTCGAATTCGTCGAGCGCGGCTTCTACCATCTTCTCCGGCCCAAGCTGTTCGGCGGCTACGAGTTCGGTGTCCGCGACTTCATGGCGGTGATTAGAGAGCTCGCGCGGGGCGATATGGGAGCCGCGTGGTGTCTGTGTCTGGCCTCCGGTCACAATCTGCAATTCGCCTCGTGGTGGCCTGAAAGCGCCCAGCGGGAAGTGTTCGGCGACGGTCACTTCGCGGCGGCCATGACCTCCGCTCCGGGTGGCACCATGCGCCGCGGTGATTCCGGCGACTGGATTGTCAACGGAACGTTCCCCTACGCGTCGGGCGGGCCGTACTCCACGCACTTCATGGGGCACGTGTTCGCTGAGACCGCGGAACAGTCGAAACAGTTGTCGACGTTCATCATTCCCCGATCGGATTTCACCATTCGAGACGACTGGGGCAAGACCCTGGGGTTGAAGGGAAGCGGCTCGCACACGCTCGATGTCCGGGAGGCGTCGGTGTCCGCGCACTTCGTGTTGGAAGGCAAGACGCAAGTCGACATGAACGTCGACAACGGCACACCCGGACTGGAACTGCACAAGAACCCGCTCTACGCGGGACGCGGCATCGGTTTCTTCGGTCTCGAACTGGCCTCCCTTGCGGTCGGGGGTGTTCACGCGGCACTCGACGAGTACGAAACCATCCTTCGTACGAAGAAGACCCCGATGCCTCCGTTCACGTTGCGAAGCGAAAATTCCCGATACCAGACCTGGTACGCCGACGCGGTGAACGCTCTTGCCGCGGCCGACGCCACGCTCGATCGCGCCGCCGACCTATTTCTCGAGTACAGCACCCGCGGCGCAGAGGGCGGGAAGCCGTTTGATCAGGCCGACGACCTCTACATCGGGAGACTGGCCGTGCACGCGCAGAACGTCGCGTGGCGGGCGCTCGAGGGAATCATTATGCGCACCGCCGGCAGTAGTGCTGCGACGAATGGCTCTCGGCTCGAACGGATCTGGCGTGATGCGACGATGGTGCTCAGCCATCAGAACTCCATCGTCCAGGATTTCATCGGCGCGGACTATGCCGCTGCGGCACTCGCCACCCATCCGTAGCGCCACACCCCAATTTTCGAAAGTTTGTGAGGAGACCGATCATGGGCCGTGTAGAAGGTCGAACAGCCATCGTCACCGGCGGTGCGCGAGGAATGGGCGCCGCTCACGCACGCAAGCTCGCCGGCGAAGGTGCCCGCGTCGTCGTTGCCGACGTCCTGACCGAGGAAGGGAAGGCACTCGCCCACGAGCTCGGGGATGCCGCCGTGTTCGCTGAGCTGGATGTCCGGGACCCGGAGCAGTGGTCTGCGACAATCGAGACAGCACGCACCCATGGCGGTGAGGTGTCCATTCTGGTCAACAACGCCGGTATTACGCGCCGTACACCGCTGGCGGACACGACCGTGGAGGACTGGAATCTGGTCCTCGACATCAACCTGACGGGCGCCTTCCTGGGCATTCAGGCAGTCGCACCGTCTATGCGTGCTGCGGGCGGGGGCGCCATCATCAATGTCAGCTCGATGGGCGGGCTGATGGCGATCCACCCGTCGTGGGCGTACACGGCCAGCAAATGGGCGTTGAGAGGACTGACCAAAGTGGCGGCTTTGGATCTCGGCAGTGACGGCATCCGAGTGAACTCGATCCACCCGGGCTTCATCAGCACCCCGATGCTCGCCGGCGCCGACGAGGCTTCCCTTTCCGCTGGACTTCCGCTCCCCCGCGTCGGCTCACCGGAAGAGGTGGCAGACCTGATGCTGTTCCTTGCCGCTGAGGCCACCTACAGCACCGCGTCCGAGTTCTCCATCGACGGCGGCATTCTCGCCGGCATCAGAGCAGAAGGGTGATCACGATGAGCATCCACACCGACTACCGTTCCTCGATGACCGCGTCCGAGTTCCGCAGCGCCATAGGCCATTTTGCGTCCGGAGTCACCATTGTGATGACCTCCGACGGCGACACCGACTTCGGGACCACGGCCAGTGCCGTGTGCTCTGTGTCCGCCGACCCGCCAATGTTGTTATTATGCTTGAACCGCGGTTCGGATACGGGAAATGCAGTGAGCCGCACCGGGATACTGTCGATTAACATCCTCGGTGAAGACCAGGGCGCGGTGGCTTCTCGTTTCAGCACGAAGGGTAAGAACAGGTTCGAAGGCGTAGAACTTGTCCGCGATGGATCCGGCGCACCCACCCTGGCCGATGCTCTCTCCTCCTTGTCCTGCCGGGTCGTTGACCGCGTCGAGGCCGGGACCCATACGGTCTTCCACTGCGCCGTGGATTCCGCATCGGTCCGCGATGGCGCGCCCCTCACCTACTTCCGGGGACGATTCGGCCGCTTCGCGCTGCCGCCCTCGGACGAGTTGGCCGGACGTATCAAAAGTGAACTGTCGGCCTATCTCGGTGACGTGCCCGTGCGGGTCGAGGAACTCGCGCGGCACTTCGATGCACAACCGGCTGCCATCGCTGAAGTGATCACTGCCCTGGCGGGCACGGGGTTTCTACGACCCGGCCCCGAGCGCAACGGGACTTACTACGTCACCGAACCTGGCGTGTCAGCGCATACACCTGCCGACCGAGCAGTGTCTTACCCCAACTACCCTCGAAGGAGTCACCTCGATGCCTGACCGGCAACCCTCACCCACCGCCACGTTGGAGCGGCCACCTCACACCGAGTCGAAAAGCGACATCGCCCGTTTGCTGGTGCGGTGCGCTGACCGGCCCGGTGTAGTCGCAGCGGTCAGCGCTTTCCTGTCCGAACGCGGCGCGAACATCATCTCACTCGATCAACACTCCACCGACTACGAAGGTGGCGCCTTCTTCCAACGAACCGTCTTCCGACTCCCCGGCTTCGTCGCCGAACGCGACGAGCTGGAGCACGATTTCCGCGAGACCGTCGCAGCACCACTCGGTCTGGACTTCCGACTGAGCGATGCGGCGACACCCAAGCGGGTGGCCATCATGGTCTCGAAGCTGGACCACTGCCTGCTCGATCTGCTGTGGCGCGCCAAACGCGGCGAGCTCGATGTCAACATCGGCGTCGTCATCGCCAATCACAATGACCTGGCCGAGGATGTGCGCGGATTCGGCATCCCGTTCGTGCATATTCCGGTCTCGCGCGATACCAAACCCGAGGCGGAGGCCCGCCAGCTCGAGGTGTTGCGCGGCAACTACGACTTAGTGGTACTGGCACGCTACATGCAAATCATTTCCGCGAACTTCCTCGCCGAGGTCGGTTGCCCGATCATCAACATCCACCACTCGTTCCTTCCTGCGTTCATCGGCGCTGGCCCCTACCAGAGGGCAAAGGAACGTGGGGTCAAGCTCGTGGGCGCCACCGCGCACTATGTGACCGAGGATCTTGACGAAGGCCCCATCATCGAGCAGGACGTGGTCCGAGTGTCTCACCGTGCCTCTACCCAAGACCTGGTGCGATTGGGCGCCGACGTCGAACGCGCCGTTCTCTCGCGTGCAGTGCAATGGCACTGCGAGGACAGAGTCGCACGTCACGGCAACACCACGATTGTGTTCTGAGGACAGGCGATGACAGCACGACTTATCGACGGAAAGGCAGTCGCCCGAGCGGTTCGTGACGAGGTCGCGGGACTGACTGACGAGCTGTTTACCGCAACTGGCCGGCGGCCAGGACTTGCCACAGTATTGGTGGGCGAGGACCCGGCCTCGCAGGTGTATGTCGCGAGCAAGCGCAAGGCCTGCGTCGCGGCGGGGATGGCCGATCTGCACAGACACCTACCGGCATCGGTGTCACAGTCCGAACTCGAAGAAGTGCTCGACTTACTGGCCGAAGACCCCGAGGTGTCCGGGATTCTCCTGCAGCTACCTGTTCCCGGTCATCTCGACGCCGACGCGCTGATCAATCGAATTCCGCCCGCCAAGGATGTCGACGGACTGACCACGCTCAGCGCCGGGCAACTGAGCCAGGGTGCGCCGGGGCTGCGCCCGTGCACTCCTTCCGGGGTCATCGCCCTACTCGATGCGTACGAGATTCCGATCCGGGGAGCCCATGCTGTCGTTGTCGGACGATCGCCTTTGGTCGGCAAGCCGATGGCTCAGCTGTTGTTGGCCCGTGATGCCACGGTCACCGTCTGTCATTCGCGAACAACGGACATCGGCGTCTTCACGGCGCAGGCGGACATCGTGATCGCGGCGGCCGGGGTTCCCGGCTTGGTCGACGCTTCGTCGATCAAGCCTGGTGCAACCGTGATCGATGTGGGGATCCATCGGACGAGTGCGGGATTGCGCGGCGATGTCGACTTCGAGGCGGTGCGCGCGATCGCCGGTGCGCTGACTCCGGTGCCGGGAGGGGTGGGACCGATGACGATCGCGATGCTACTGCGCAATACATTCGATGCTGCGCAGCACGATCACGCTGGAGCTGT
Source organism: Rhodococcus sp. IEGM 1351 (assembly GCF_030056875.1). Taxonomy (NCBI): domain Bacteria; kingdom Bacillati; phylum Actinomycetota; class Actinomycetes; order Mycobacteriales; family Nocardiaceae; genus Rhodococcus; species Rhodococcus sp. IEGM 1351. The sequence goes on from NZ_JASHKU010000039.1 coordinate 19,044, forward strand.
ACTGCAATGACCGTCATGGAACTCGAGCAGCGCCGTCCCGAGGTACAGAGCCAGGATGGTGAATCGTCTTACGCTGACACTATGGCGCGCATCACTTCCTCCGTCCCCGCCGAATCGACCAGCTTCGTCGGACGGCGTCTCGAGTTGCACAAGGTCAAGCAGTTGCTGTCGAAGTACCGTTCGCTGGTCCTCACCGGGCCCGCGGGCGTGGGAAAGACCCGACTGGCGAAGCAGGCCGCAACGACTGTCGAACGTGCGTTTGATCGCGTCGTGTATGTCGCACTCGAGGGCGAGACATCCGAAGCCGGCTTCGCGCGCGCATTGCAGCTCGCGCTCGATTTCGAGAGCTCGGGAGCTCGGTCCGCGGCCGAGTGGATCGTGGGAATGCCGCCGACGGACAGTGTGCTTCTGGTCCTCGACGGTTGTGAGCGGGTGTGGCAGGAGTGCGCTGAATTCATCGACTCGGTCGACGCCAACTCCTCCGTCAGCATCATTGCGACCAGCCGGCGGCGCTTGGGGACCGTCGGCGGCGTCACCTGGGCGGTTCCTCCCATGGCGTTGCCGAGCGAAGGTGCCGCGCAGTCGCTGACAGATGCCGCGCGCATCGACAGCGTCGCGCTGTTCGTCAGCCGAGCCCAAAGCGTCTACCCGGCATTCGAGCTCACGGACCGCAACCTTGCCTCTGTCAGTGAGCTCTGCGCACGGTTGGACGGTCTACCGTTGGCGTTGGAACTGGCGGCCGCCCGCATGCGCGCCCTGTCCGTGGAACAGCTTGTGGCGCGGTTGGACAACAGATTTCGTCTGCTCACCTTGGAGCCGGGGAATCGGCGTCGCCCGAAGCTGTCCTTGTGGGACGTCCTCGCGGAATCATTCGCGACCTGCAGCGACGACGAGCGCGGCATGTGGTCTGCCTCATCGGTTTTCGCGGGATCTTTCTCCCTCGATGACATCGAGGCGGTATGTTGCGCGACCGACGACGAGCGCATTGCCGCGGCGGATGTCGTAACCGGGTTGATCGACCAGTCCGTGTTCGGCTACGTCGAGCAGAGCGGCGGCCTCGAGTACCGTCTGTTGGACACGCTGCGCAAGTACGGGGCGGAACAGCTCGAGGCTGACGGCGCGACCCGGTCGATGAGGTTGCGGCATCTCGCCTGGATCAGTGATCTCGCGCGCGATACCGAGCCGTTCTGGACCGGCCCCGAGGGAGTCCGAAGATCGGACAAACTCCTCCTTCGGCACAGCGATATCCTCGCCGCCCTGCACTTCTCCTTGTACGAGCAGAGGGACCCCGCGCCCGCCCTGCGGCTGGCTGCGGACTTGCGGGTGCACTGGATGTCCGCCAACCGTGTCGAGGAAGGGCTCGGCTGGGTGACCGCGGCCCTCGAGGCCTACGATCGTGACGACGAACTCAGGGCTGTCGGGCTGTCGGTCGCGATCTATCTGTCCGCCCTCGATTCGCAGATCGAACGGGCCGATCAATTGCTGGTCTCGTGCCGTGAGCTCGCCGCACGCCTGCAGCAGCCGTTGATATCCGCGCACTGCGCCTTCGATGAAGGATTGACGCGGTGGGCGAAAGGCGAGGCCGAGGCAGCTGCTGCGCTACTGGAAGACGCCTACCACCGCTATCGGGCGCTCGCCGCCACCAGCAACCAACGCGAAGCTCTGTTCATCTTGGGCATGGTTCTGGCGAATGACGGAGACCTCGCCGGATCGCTCGATGAAGTCGAATCAAACCTTGCCGGTATGGCCGACGAAGCTCACTGGTGGGGCAGCGGATACGTCCTGTGGATCCGCGGATACGCCGCACTCAAACATAAAGACATTGAGCGCGCTCAGAAGCTACTGCGCCAGTGCATAACTCAAATGCAGCCTCATAACGATCGATCCATCATCTGGTGGTGTCTGGAATTGTTGGGCTGGGTTGCGGCCGAGCAGTCGAGTCTGCAGCTCGCAGCACAACTTCTCGGCGCCGCCAGCACTTTCGGTCCGCACCACCTCCCACCGGTTCTCCAAGAACAGCACGATCGCCACGTCGCGGCGGCGCGCCGCGCACTCGGTGGCGCGAAGGCTGATCGGCTCCACTACAAGGGGACTTTGTTGACAATGCAGCAGGCCGTGGAACTGGCGATTACCGGCGGAGACCGCGCCCCACGCAGAACCCACGACACGCTGGGTGAGGAGAAACTCAGCGAACGCGAGCTCGAGGTAGCCAAACTCATCGCGCAAGGGCACAGCAACAAGGCGATCGCTACGGCCTTGGTGATCTCCACCCGAACAGCCGAGGGACACGTACAGAAAATTCTCGCCAAACGCGGTTTTGCGTCCCGTTCGCAGATCGCCGCCTGGATCGGTGAATCGGCACACGATGAGCCCGAGCAGCACGACACCCACTGACCACACCACAGTTTGCACACCGCATGCGCACACTGAACCACGATTCGACGGAGGACTTTCACCGATGAAAGCTGCACTGCACGTGGGGGTTGACTCGCCCCTGCTCATCGAGGAGGTCACGCTCCGCGAACCCGGCCCCGGCGAGGTGGTTGTCGAAATGAACGCCGTTGCTGTCTGCGTGACGGACGTACTCGCCACCGAGGGGCTCACCCTTGTTCCTCCCCCGTTCATCACTGGGCATGCGGGGACCGGAATCGTTCGGGCAGTCGGACCTGGAGTCACTCGCACGCGTACTGGTGACAGGATCGCAACCGCCGGCTCGGCCGAATGCAACCTCTGCTACCCCTGCCTGCAGGGCACACCCTCATCCTGCGACGAGATCTTCGGGGGCATGGTGCCGCCGCGGGAGGTCGGCGTCCGCAGCGACGGCACCGCCGTCTACGTCGACGGAGGAGTCGGAGCGCTAGCAGAGTTCATGGTCCTACGCGAGTCCGGCATTGTCACCATCGATGCCGACATCTCGATCGAACAGGCATCGGTGCTCGGATGCGGCGTCATCAGCGGACTCGGCGCTGTCTTCAATGTCGCTGGTGTCCAACCCGGATGGTCAGTCGCCATTGTGGGCTGCGGCCACCTGGGGCTGTGGATGGTCCAGGCGGCACGCGTCGCAGGAGCGCGAACGATCATCGCCATCGAGTGGGATCCGGTCAGGAGGGCCTTGGCGGCCGATCTCGGGGCCACGCACCTGGTCGACCCCGCGGATGGCGACCCCGTCCAGCAGGTCAAGGAACTGACCGGCGGTCGTGGAGTCGATGCAGCACTGGAGGCCGGCGGTACCACACTCGCCGCAGAGCAGGCGTTCGCGATGGCTCGCGGCGGCGGCGTCGTTGTTCCGACCTCGATGGCACAACCTGCCGATTCGATCACCCTCAATGCACTCGACTTCGGAGTCGGCGCGAAGCGCATCTCCAGCTCGCAGACCGGTGGAGGCTACCTCAAACGGGACATTCCCCTGTATGCCTCGATGCTCGAAAACGGCATCATCGACTCGACACACATCATCTCGAAGACTTTCTCACTCGACGAGGTCAACGCGGCGTTCAGCGCTGCCCGCAACAAGGAGGTGATCACCGGTGTCGTCCGTTTCTAACGAACCTCGGTTGGTCTTCACGGAAGACAACTCAGCGGAGGTGGCCGCCGCAGCATTCGATGAGACCACCGATCCCCGGCTCCGCGACATACTACGCAGCCTTGTCCGACATCTCCACGCCTTCGCCAAGGACGTAGAACTCACCCAGACCGAGTGGGAGGCCGGCATCGAGTTCCTCACCCACACCGGTCAGAAATGCGACGCGACACGACAGGAATTCATCCTTCTCTCCGATGTCCTGGGCCTGTCGATGCTCGTCGATTCCATCACCAACCGAATTCCGGTAGGGGCGACCGAAACCACGGTCCTCGGACCGTTCCACATGGTGGACTCACCCCCACGCGCCCTCGGGGACGATATCTCCCTGGCCGATGGCGGTGAACCGTGCGTGGTTACCGGCACCGTCGCGTCGGTGGACGGAACACCGCTCGCCGGTGCCCTCGTCGACGTCTGGCAGGCAGATGAGAAGGGCTTCTACGACGTGCAGAACCCTGACTTGGTGCCGGATCTGAATCTGCGTGGGCTCTTCAACACCGACGCCAACGGCTCCTTTCACTTCAAGACGATCGTGCCCGCGCACTACCCCATCCCGACTGACGGCCCCGTCGGTCAGTTGCTCGAACGCACCAAGCGGCACCCGTATCGGCCAGCACACATCCACTTCATCGCAGGAGCGGCCGGCCACCACCCCATCACCACGCACATCTTCGTCGACGGGTCCCCGTACCTGGATTCGGATGCCGTCTTCGGAGTCAAGGAAAGCCTCATTGTCGAGTTCTCTCTAATTGACGACCCCCAGCAGGCGGAGTATTACGGCACGAGCAATCCCTTCCGTCACGCACATATCGACCTCATCCTGACCGCCGATCCGTCGTGAACAGCTTCATACACACCTCGCGGGCCACACGGGTCGTCTTCGGGGAGGGCACCGTCACCGAGCTACGCGCCGAAGTCGCCCGCCTCGGACTTCGGCGAGTGCACCTGCTCGCGAGTCGACGTATCGACGAGTCGATCATCGCATCACTCGACGGCGTGGTCGTTGCCCGAACAGCAGATCTCGTACAACATGTGCCGATTGAGCACGTCGACTCAGGCGCACAACAGAATTCCAAAGGCGACGTCGACGGATACGTCGCGATCGGCGGCGGTTCCTCGATCGGCCTTGCCAAGGCATTCGCGCTCCGGCGTCGGGCGCCGATCCTGGCGGTACCGACGACGTTCTCCGGTTCGGAAATGTCGCCGATCTGGGGAATTACAGATGCAGGAGTGAAGACAACGGGGCGAGATGAAGCCGTGGCACCGACGACCGTTATCTACGATCCCCAACTGACGACCGGTCTCCCCTCCCCGCTGGCGGTGACGAGCTCGGTCAATGCCATGGCTCACGCGGTGGAGGCTCTATACGCCGACGATGGTTCCCCGGTTGTGTCCTTGATGGCCGAGGAGGCGATTCGGCTCGTCGGAGAGGCACTGCCGGGGTTGGGATCGGAGCGCGACATCTCCGCTCGCTCGGATGCCCTCCAAGGAGCCTGGCTCGCCGGAGTATGTCTGGGTAGCGTGAGCATGGCTCTCCACCACAAGATCTGCCACACACTCGGCGGGTCGTTCGGGTTGCCGCACGCCGACACCCACACGGTGATGCTTCCCTATGTCATCGAGTACAACGCTCGTGCGTCACCAGACACAGAACGTACGATATGCCGCGCACTGGGAGTGCCGAACGCCGCTCAGGGACTTCAGGACCTTGTGCGCTCCTGCGGCGGACCAACCAGCCTGCGCGAACTCGGATTCCGGGAAAAAGACATCGACTGGGCCGTCGAGCTGGCGACACGTCGGCCCTACCCGAATCCTCACCCGATCACAGCGGAAGGCATTCGTGCGCTGCTCGAAGCCGCACTCAATGATGAACTGGACCGGCTCTGATATGGCTTCGACCACGTCGGCCGCCGACCTTCACGTAGCGGTGATGGGAATCCTTAATGTCACGTCTGATTCCTTTTCGGACGGGGGCCGATTTCTAGCCCCGGAGAGGGCCATCACCCACGGGATCCAGCTTCACACCGACGGTGCCGGAATCATTGATGTCGGGGGTGAATCGACTCGTCCCGGTGCTCGCCGGATCGGAGCGGAACTCGAACGCTCCCGGGTTCTTCCCGTCATCACAGGGCTCGTCGCATCTGGTATCACCGTCAGCGTCGATACTATGCGCGCCGACGTCGCCGAAGCGGCCACCGCGGCCGGTGCTACATACATCAATGATGTTTCGGGCGGATGCGCAGATCCCCGAATGTATTCCGTCGCAGCTGCGTCCGGGGCACATCTTATTCTCAACCACTGGGTTACACCAACAAGCTACCGACACCACCAGACGGTCGGTGAGTACGCTAACGTCGTGGACGACGTCCGCGACCACCTGGACAATTGTGCAACCAAGGCAATTGCCGCAGGGGTCCACGCCCGTTCTCTCATCATCGATCCCGGGCTCGGATTCGCCAAGTCTGCTTCGGACAACTGGGCCCTGCTCGCCGCACTGCCGTCGTTGGTTGCGTCTGGAACCCGGGTCCTCATCGGGGCCTCCCGCAAGCGATTTCTGGGCACGCTACTCGCTGATGGAGCCACTGAACGCCCGGTCGACGATCGCGACACAGCGACAGCAGCGATTTCCGTCCTCGCCGCACGAGCGGGAGTCTGGGGTGTTCGTGTCCATGACCCCAGAAGCAGTGTGGACGCGCTTCTGACGACCCAGATGTGGGAACGCGCGGAAGCCGAAACAGAGCACTTCTCAAGCGAAGACTCGCTTGTCCCTTCCCTGCATCGAACCAACCCACACGCGAGGAAACTGATTTCATGACCGACACCACCGCCAAGTACATCTTCGACGAGGGCGATGTCCTCATCACGCACGAGAAATCATATGCAGCAGGCGTTCCTGCGATGTTGGTGTCGTTGCGGGCGGAGTAACGCAATTTCTCGGGGTCGTGCGCGGCACGCACGCGTGGTACCGAGCAGCCGAACCGAATCCGAACGAGGGACCGTCGCCCATGGCAGCAACCGTTTCACCAGTAACGGACTACGCGAGTCAGTTCCTGGGGGAAGGGGACGTGTCATCTGCGCAGTTCAGCGGCTGGATCTGGGCACTATCCGCGGGATGCCGGTAGTACCCGGATCCACCCAACCGGGCGTTTCGCACCCGCTACCGTTTCCGGGTATGGGGACCACCTTCCACGGTCCGCGCCCGTGGCCGCACCTCACCCGCGCGATCCGCACGCGCGGTCCCCGCCGTGCCGCGATCGCGCACCTCGGCCAGGACGCGCCCACCCTGCTGCCGCTGCGTGCCGGGGATGTCCTTGTCGTCAACGCCTCCCGCGCCGCGGTGCGCGCCCACGCGACCTCCCCGATCGCGCTCGCCTACTACCTGGACGCCGGGGTGCGGGTGCTGTCATCACCGAACCTGCACGCCAACGTCATCGCCACCGACCGGCGGGCGGTCATCGGCTCCGCCAACGCCTCCCACAGCTCCACCCTCGCCGAGGAAGCCGCGGTCATCACCGACGACCCCGACATCGTGACCGCCGTCCGGGCGTTCATCGACGACATCGAGGAGATCACCGAGGTCGATCAGGTGTTTCTCGACAACGCCACCACCAAAGCGCACAGGTTCGTGCGAACGTGTGCACGGTGACGCCTGAAATCTCACAGGTCCGCGAGCAGGGTGGGATCGACGCGGTCGGCGAAGTAGGCCAGGACGCCCTCGGCGCTCATGCCGTAGGTGGTGGCAATCAGATTGGGATCGTGGCTGTTGGCCAAGGCCAGCAGTCGGGAGGCGCGCAGCGTGGAGATCGTGGTGTCGGCGGGGTCGAGGAGGTGGCTGAGGTAGGGCCGGGACGCCGGTGTCCGCCCGGATCGGGTTCGGATGGTGACGATGACGTGGGGATTGTGGGTGCCGGATGTGCGGTGCTCGAGGCATTGGGTCAGTGCGGCCCAGGTCGCCGGGTCCAGCGGGATCGGTTGTGGGCGGCGGCCGAGCCGAACCGTGCGGTGCTGGGGATCGATGTCGGCGAGCTGCAGGTGACGCAGTTCGTGCTGTGAGGCACCGTGGATCAACGCCATCAGGCCGACGAGGGCCTCGTTCGGCGCCACCTCGGTTGATGTGCACCAGCGCGTGAACAGTTCGCGCTGTCGCGAGCGCGGCAGGGTCCGTCCATGGAATCCGCGGGGCGTGCGCACGCGCAGCTCGGCGGTGGGATCGATCAGGATGAGCTTGCTGCGGCGAGCGAAGCGGAAGAAGTGGCGAAGTCCGTCCAGGGGGCGGCCGGCCGGCGACACCTCGGCGAGGTAGTCCTCGATCACGGCCTTATCGACCTGCGCCCAGTCCTCGATCCCGCGTCCGACGAGATGACATGACAGGTCACGGATCTGGGCCAATCGCTTGTCGATGGTGGTGTCGGCGCGGGGCCGGGTCCCGGCGCGGCGGGCGCGGCCTCGTTCGTCGAGCATTGCGCGTTCGAACGCGGCGACGGCGGGCCGCAACGGTTCGGGCACGGCCTGCACGCGTCGCTCCCGGCGACCGGCCGCGAGCCGCTGCGACTGGTCGGTGGGCAGGGCAAGGCCGCGGGCGGTGAAGAAGTCCTCGAGCACCTTCGCGAGCGACCCGATCGAGCGGCCGGGGATGCGGGCCCGGTCGAGTAAGGTCTGCGGCAATGCCCGCGGCTCGGTGCGCAGCAGCGCCCCGAGCTGACTCACCAGACGTGTCGCCAGCGCCGGACAATACCGGGTCGACACATGGATAGCGAAGTCCCACAGCCAATTCGGCGGATCATCGAGTTCGGCGAGGAGGTGCTCGGCGCGGGTGTAGGGGCGTTGGGGGCGGCGTTGCCGGCAGCGGTTGCACAGCCTCGCCCCGCCGCCGCGGATCACGCGCCCGCATTCGGTGCATGCGGCGGCCGGCTTCGGCGCCGGCCCCGGTTGTGAGCACGGTCCGCACCAACCGGTGCGTTCGCGTAAGTAGCCGTCGCGGCCGCAACGCGGACAGCGTCGGCGGGCGGCGGCGAGGTCACGGCGGCGGCGGCACCGCCGGCACCGGCTCTCGTCCTTGCCGCGCACGGCGGCACCGCAGTCGTGGCAGGTGCGCGAGCACGACCGGCATCGCCCGGTGTCCGGACTCAAGACCCGCTCGATCCCGCAGCCCGGACACGGCGACTTCGCCGCAGCGGCGACCGCGTTGCGCCAGCACCGGCAGCACAAATCGCGGCCCAGTCGGCCCCGCGGCCGACCGCAGCGGGTGCAGTCCCCGACCTTCTTCGTCACACCGGCGGCATCGACCGGCCGCCGACTCGCCGCGCCGCGGGCTCCGACGCTGTCGGCGCCGAGGGCTCGGCGGGGACCCGATCGGGCGTGGTGTCGAGGTCGAACAGGTCGTTCGGGGTGCAGTCGAGCGCAGTGCACAACGCCAGCAGCGTGCTGAGCTTGATCTGCGAGGGTTCCTTGGTGAACAACGCCGACACCGACGCCGACGACAGCTCGAGTCCGCCGCGTTCGGCGAGCAGACGGCGCAGCTGGGTGCCGGTCCATACTTCCCGTTGCGCCGCGGCCATCCGCAGTTTCCATCTAATGTGCATCATCATCTCCCTGCAGGAACGCGACGGTGTCGGACACCGCGCTGCGGTAGGCGTCCTCGATGAACGTCTCCGACGGACGGACGTACCGCATCGTCGATCCCACCGTCCAGTGCCCTAACATCTGTTGTATCGCAACGAGATCGACTCCTCGTTCGTAGTTGTGGGTGGCGCATGCCCGGCGCAGCGCGTGCGGGCTGAACCGGTCCGCCGGCGAGCAGTGCTCGAGATCCTGCAGATACCGCAGACGGTTGCGGATCGTGCCTCGGGCCATCGCACCACCACTCTGATCGCAGAACAACACCGCCGATTCCGGCAACTTCGGTCGTACATCCTCGAGATACCACCGCACCACCAGATCGAGGTGGTCGAGCATCGGAACCCACCGCGGCCGCGGCCCGGAGGTGCGGGCACCCTTGCCGAACCGCACATGCAACTTTCCGAACGGGCCCTGCCCGAAGTAGACGTCCGCGATCTCGAGTTTGGACGCCTCATCGGAGCGCAACCCGGCGTGATACAAGGTCCGGAACAGCGCATAATCCCGGGCCGCTGGCGCGTACTTGCGAGCCGAGCCGATCCGTTCCTTGAGGAAGTCGAAGAAGACGGCCACCCGACTCACGCTCGGAGGTGGAAGCAGCCTCGGTGAATCGTCACCGACATGACGGCTCGCATTGAACTCGTCGATCGGGTTCGTCAACCGCACCCCGAACAACGCCTCGATCTCCCCGGCGCGGCGGGTGATCAGGAACCGGTGAAAACTGCTCAGCGCCTGCACATATCTGCGTCGAGTCGACGCCAGCAAGCCGTCCGCGGCCATCGCTCCGACCACTCGATCGACATCGTCGGCGGTGGCCTCCCACACCGGTTTGCCCAACGCCGCCAGCATCCGCTCGAGCTCACCTGTCTCGTTCTCGATGGTTACCGCACTGAAGCCTCGGACCACCCGCGAGGTCACGAACGCCTCGACGCATTCGAGTTGAAAGGTCAGCGGATCGGTCGACGCGTGGGCGACCTCGACCGTCCTGCCCTGCACCACACGAAATGTGTGACTCATACCACACAGGTTAAGGCCACCTTGCTCGTCAAGGTGGTACCGACACGAACGGAATCCCACCTCGACAACAGTGGACTCCCCAAACCGGGCTGAATGACCAGCTCGCAGGGAATTTCCGAGAGAACGAACGTATGCCACTTCCAATCGAATGGCAGATCGGACGCGCGGTACCACTGCCCGGGGTCACGAGCCGCGGGCGCGCCGACCCCGGGTTCCTGCCCGCCAAGATCCCCCGGATGTTTCTTCGACACACCGTCAACTACACACCCGGTCCTACCGAGCAGCACATGTGGGCAGCTCAGGCCCGCCGCCATCGCGGCCCTGCCGGGCCGGCAGCGAAGTACCATCTCGAATGGTTCCACCACGACAAGTCCGACACCCGCCTCGAGCGCGGTGACGTCCTGATCTTCGTCACCGCCGACAACGAGTGGATCTACCCCCCAGCGGTCGTGGATTCCGAGGCGATCGCGATCCTCCACGCCCACGGCGCCATCGGTCACCTCCTGCGCAGCCGAGCGGACCTCCCCCCCGATCCCGGTGCCGGACGCCGAGCAGACCCTCGCCGACCTCGGGCACCCCAACCCCCGCCTACGAACCGACCACCGGATCGCCTCCCCCAGCCTGCGGACCGCTCTGCTCCAACTCTGGAACCTCTGAACCACCGCGGCCAATACGCAGCGTGACCGGCGGAAATGACACGTCCCCACTAGTCGCGTTGATCGCGTCCGGGACAGTTGTCGGGGCCATGCCCGCGGGGGCGGCACCCACGCAGCCGTCCTGGTCGGGCGAGTACTCGGTGAAGCGTTTCGCCGCGACGAAGGACGGTACGAGTTTGGCCGCGCGGCAGTGGGAGCCCGACTTCGCCGATACGTACAGATTCGAGACGAGTTGCACGGACGACGCCTGCGTAGCGACCGTGATCGATGGGCCAACGCCAGCCAACCCGACACTGCCGCAACCGCCGCAGTACACCTGGGACGGGACCAGCTGGGTCCATACCTACGACTGGGAGTGGGACTGCTACCAAGGCGAGGGTGTGCCGAAGGTGTGGGCACCGGCGCACTCGGTTGCGTACTACACACCGCAATCCGACGGGACGCTGACCGGTTCCTGGCGTACCGATATCGACAGCGGCCCGTGCGAGGGCTCGGTGAGCATGGAGGTCGCGGCCTACCCCGTCGAGCCGCCTCCCGGACCATTCGGCAGCAGTTGACAGGCGCAATGTCCTCCGTGACGATCGCGCCGCCTATCTCACCCTTTCAGGTCGAACCATGTGGTCGGCCTGCAGCGGCGTCAGGAGCCGTTGATCACCAAGTCCAGAAGCCAGACCAGCCACGGTATGCCACCCTCAATTGGCAACTCCCACGACGCCCCCGGCGTTGTACCCGCTCCGCGCCGTGCTCGTCGCGCAGCCGCACGCCACCCCCACCCTCGACCTCGATATGCAGGCGCTAGGAAATCGGATTTCGCGCGCACCCTCGGTGCACTCACGCTCATGCAACTACGGAGCGCAGACTGATCAGGAATCGAGAAGCGCCTACCCAAGGGCCGCATTAACGTCACTGGCATGAACATCGAATCCCTCACCCTCGAAACCCCCGACCCCACCACGGTGAAAGCCTTCCACGCCGCACTCGGCATAGATGAACGCATCAGTGCCCGCGACACGGACGCACCGACCACCGGCTTCCGCGGTTACACCCTCTCGCTCGTCGTGTCCCAGCCGAACATCGTCGACGCCTACGTCGGGGCTGCCCTCGAAAATGGCGGCACCACAATCAAACCGGTCAAGAAGAGCTTGTGGGGGTACGGCGGTGTCGTGCAGGGCCCCGACGGAGCGCTCTGGAAAGTCGCGACTTCGTCGAAGAAGAACACCGGGCCGGCCACACGGCACATCGAGGACCTCGTCCTGTTGCTCGGCGTCGAAGACGTGAAGGTCAGCAAGCAGTTCTACCTCGACCACGGGCTGGAAGTGACACGAAGCTTCGGTCGCAAATACGTCGAGTTCGCCACCGGCCCGAACGTCAAGCTCGCGCTCTACGGGCGCCGTGCCCTCGCGAAGGACGCCGGCGTCTCCCCCGACGGCACGGGCGCCCACCGGATCGTCATCAGCGGCGACGCCGAACCCTTCACCGACCCCGACGGCTTCACATGGCAGACAGTGTGATCGGGGACCCCTCACCGCCACCGCGGCAGGGTATCGACACCGACCACCCCACTCATCCAGTTGGGCCACCACGGGAAGAACATATGTGATGTGGCTCACATCGCTGCGACGCGACCGGCTGGCAGATCTACCATTTCCTCGCGCCAGTACACACCCAGTACCGGTCGCCGATGCAATCCCCAACGCCCGGGAAGACATTGGCCAGGCACACCACCCAGGCACACCGGCGTGGATCCAATCGTCCGATGGAGAGCGCGGCGACGCCCTGTTGCACGTCCCGGCGAGGCCCGGCCGGAGCGGAGAACACTCCGACCGGGCCGCTTCGGCTCACCGGGCGCTTCGCCGCACTACCGGACGATCTCAGGACGCGTATGTCAGGGCAGCCGAGAGGTTTCAGATTCCCGTGCGACGCGAGGCTCGGGCTCGATGTCGACAGCTCAGCCGCAGCAGCGAACCAGAAATCGCGCGGTCCCGGGTCCGCGCCGCCCTCACCCGATACAGACCAGGACGCCCACGACCACTACTGCGACAAGCGAGGCGCCGCCGCAGGTCAGCCACGCCCGCGTTGCGAGCTGCCGCCACTGATCGCACCGACCCGCCACTTCCGCGACCGCGACCGATCGCCCCAGGTCCGTTTCGAGCGCCTGCGACTCCGAGAGGCGGCGGGCCTTCGCATCCGCCCGTACCGCCACGCCGAACGAGACGGGGACCACCAGCACCGCAATCACGAGTAGGCCAACCATCGCACCCATACCCGTCCCAAGCATTCCAGTTCCTTCCACACCACACGACGCCCGTCACAGGTGCCGTTCACCGATCACCCGAACCCACGGGCTCACCCCCCGTCAGCTATATCGCCGAACTGCCACCTGGTGTTGCACTCCGAATGACCGGCACCAGCGAACGACCACAAGCCACGCGCGCCTACACACCCGGTACGGGGAAGTTCCACATCGCCAGGACAATTACGCCCATGACCAGTCCGGCGCACGCAATGGTGCCAACGACACTGACACGCAACGCATCCAGTAGATCGGACCCCAGTTTCTTGCTGATCCGTGCCATTACACTCTTCCTTCACGTGCCGAGATTCTGGCCGCCGGGTCGATGACGGTGCACCACACACACTCGTCCGACTTCGACACCTACACAACGGCCGAATCACCTACACCCATACCCGCTTTTGGGTCCCAGACAGGGGTATTGACCACACCTCATTCCCGACCACCACGCTTCGCGAGAAATTATGTGGTGTTCTTCATCACACCCGGGCGGGGATCTACTCGGCCGATGGTCGTCATCGACAATGGCCTGCAAGTAGCTCGTCGCCTGGCTCGTTTCCGCAGAACAGCTCCGAGCGACATCCGAACATGCTGTGGGAAAGCATGTTCGGCGGTTCATTACGTAGAATTCTCGCCTGATCAATCGAGAATTATCGGCCGATACCGCAGACTCATGCCAATCGGAACTCGGCAGCGCCAACTAATTCACACATGCGCCGTGGACGACCCCGAAACTACACCTACTGGTCGGTAATGATGAGGTGAAGAAATTTGCACAATGGCGTGGATCACACTCTCTGGACTTCCATGCCCCGGCTCACGAAGATCACTAATGCGCCGCTCGTTACTACGCGCGGTTTGTCCGTGTAGCGCCCCTGCCAGCTGACACCGATCGCTGGCGGGGGCTGCGCTTGGCTGCGCCACAAGATATCCGGCGTCGCCTCGCTCCCCGACTCCACCATTGCCGGCGCGATTCCTGGCCTACTTTCCCAGCTACCGAACGAGTCACCCTCGCCCGCAATCGCGTCCTGCTCACCCCTGCCCGGATACCGCCGTGCCTCGCGCCCAACACTCCCGTCCACGTTTGCCCGGTACACCGCCGGGGGATGCTCCGGGGAAGGACGACCCCGTCGTCGAATCACGCGAGAGAGGCAGTCCGATGAACACTGTCACGACCGGCATCGTTGCAGGTGCCGCAGGCACCACGATCCTCGACGCCGTCACATACCTGGACATGGCGATCCGAGGCCGCCCCGCAAGCACCGTTCCGGAGAAGACGGTCGAGTCCGTTGCGACCGCTCTGGGCGTCGCGATACCGGGACGCGGTGACGTGCTCGCGGCCCGGCGGTCGGCGTTCGGGGCGCTCGGCGGGATCGCCGTCGGCACCGGACTCGGCGTGGCCGCCGCCCTCGTCCGCCGGGCCGGCGCCCGCCTGACCCCGGCTGCCGGAACGATCGGGATCGGTCTCGCCGCGATGGCAGCCACCGACATCCCGATCGCCATGCGCGGCATCAGCGACCCGCGACAGTGGACCGCTCAGGACTGGCTCAGCGACCTCGTGCCGCATCTCGTCTACGGCGCCACCGTCACCACAGTCCTGCGGCAACAGGACGAGGCGACGGGGAACCGCAGGGAGCCGGGGGCGGAACGGTCGAGCACTGTCCGGTCGGCCGTGATCGGCGTGGCCAGCGGTCTCCGCAGTTCCACCGGCATCGCGGCGGCACTGCTTTCGGGTGCCCCCGGCTCGGCACACTGGTCCCGCCTCGTCGGTGCGACGGCGCTCGTCGGCGGCGAACTGGTCGCCGACAAGAACCCGAACGTACCGTCGCGCCTCTCCCAGCCCGCGCTCACCGGACGACTCATCGCAGGCGGAGGAGGCGCCGCGGCGCTGGCCCGCCGCGACCGTGCCGACACGGCGTCGGCCCTGATCATCGGAACCGTCGGCGCCCTCGCCGGCTCCTACGGCGGCGCGTGGTGGCGGCAGTGGGCCGGCCGGCGGATGCCGGACTGGCAGGCCGCGCTTGCGGAGGATGCCGTGGCGCTCACGATGGCGGCGGCCGCACTCCGACGGCCCGCGCGGTCCTCGTCGGTGAGCGCGTCGAGTTGACGCTGCGCCATCCGCCGCACAGGGCTCGCTTCACGGTCGATCGTCGATATCCCACATCGTGACGTTGGCCCCAGACGATCATTCGTGCGAACGGAACTGACCGGCATTCGGCGCTGGAACCAACAGCTCGACACCGTAATTCCGTTCTCGGGAAACATCGTTCGCCGATCAGCGGGGCTGGATCGACCGCCTCGCATTCCTGACGCTCGACCCCGACATCGCGGTTGTCCTCCGATTGGGGGACACGTATTCATCCCCCAGCGGGGCCCGGTTGGCGGACAGACGGCAGAGCTGCGGCGGGTCATTGTTATTCAGACGCCGGAAACACTCCGACGCAAACCCCGGGAGGACAGGACTCCACAACACGGGACGCCATCGCGGCTCACCCGCACGGTCACCAATGCGCTACCCACCCCACCCCTTCTCACCTTCTGCAGAAACCAACCAAAGGACCACCATGGAGAACACCCAGAAGCTTTACATCGACGGCGAGTGGATCGACCCGATCGGGACCGACACGCTCGACGTCGTCAACCCTGCGACAGAAGAGATCGTCGCCACCATCGCGCTGGGCGACGAAAAGGACGTCGACTGCGCCGTCACGGCCGCCCGCAGAGCGTTCGACGGTTACGGGTCGACGACACGCGCCGACCGGATTGCGTTACTGGATCGGATAATCGAGGTCTACGGGCGACGGATGGCCGAGCTGGCATCGACGATCACCCAGGAGATGGGAGCACCTACTTCACTGGCCACGACCGCTCAGGCACCGTCCGGCCTGGTGCATCTCACCGCAGCCGTCGATGCGCTCCGTGAGTTCGAATTCGAGGAGAAGATCGGCACGACGACGGTGGTGTACGAGCCGGTCGGCGTGTGTGCGTTCATCACACCCTGGAACTGGCCCGTCAACCAGATCGCCGCGAAGGTTGCGCCGGCGTTGGCCGCAGGCTGCACGATGGTGTTGAAGCCGTCCGAGATCGCGCCACTCAATGCGATCATCTTCGCGGAGATACTTCACGAAGCAGGAGTCCCTGCGGGAGTTTTCAACCTCGTTCAGGGTGACGGACCTACCGTCGGAGCCGCACTGTCGAGGCACCCCGACATCGACATGGTCTCGTTCACCGGATCGACGCGTGCCGGCGTCGAGGTCGCTCGGAACGCTGCGACAACGGTCAAACGTGTCACACAGGAGCTCGGTGGCAAGTCGGCGAACATTGTGCTGGACGACGCGGACTTCGAAGAGGTCATCACCAGAGACGTTGTAGGCGTGGTGGTCAATTCGGGCCAATCCTGCAATGCCGCCTCGCGCATTCTGGTTCCGTGGGACCGTATGGACGAAGCGATCGCGATCGCGAAGACCGCCGCCGCGTCGATCGTCGTCGGACAACCCGAGTCCGAGAGAACGACCGTGGGTCCGCTGGTGTCACAGGCACAGTTCGACAAGGTGCAGCGCCTGATCCAGATCGGCATCGATGAGGGCGGCACGCTCGTCGCCGGTGGAGTCGGTCGCCCGGCGGGACTGTCCACCGGCTACTTCGTCCGGCCCACCGTCTTCGCGGACGTGACGAACGATATGACCATCGCGCGCGAGGAGATCTTCGGCCCGGTCATGGTGCTGATCGGCTACGAGGACGAGGCCGCCGCAATCCGCATCGCGAACGACACCGCGTATGGGCTGTCCGGGATGGCCTCGTCGAGCGATCCGGAGCGCGCGCGGAATGTCGCGCGGAAGTTGAGGACGGGAATGGTTCATCTCAATGGGGCTCCGCTGGCCTTCGATGCTCCGTTCGGAGGCAACAAGCAGTCAGGCAACGGCCGGGAGTTCGGCAAATTCGGCCTGGTGGAGTACCTCGAGGCCAAGGCGATCTTCGGCGACAACGTCGAACCAGATCCGGCCGTGAACAGCACCCGCCAGAGTGCCCGGGAATGAGTAACGCGGAGGCGGCGGGATGTGAACGCGGGTCTTCGGCCCGAAAGCAGGAAGAGACGGGAGACTGATCGTGAATGCGATCATGTGGATGGGCGTGGCCGGAATCGTGGGCACGGCCCTCTCACCGTGGATCACCGAACGGCTGCGCAGCAAGACTGCGCGCCGAGACCAACTCGTGAAACTGCGGCTCGCGATCTACGCCGACCTGTTGCGAGCGACGGCCCGCCTCACCGCAACCGCAACGACTTCGGCTGCATCGCACCCGAATGACGCGGACGAGATCGGCGGCGACGAGTTCGATTCCCTGCTCAGCCAGGCGCGGGTCGTGGCCAGCGATGACGTTTACCGGCGACTCAACGAACTGTCGCTGCTCACTGGGACGTTCAACCGGCACCTCGTGAAGACCGAGCCGCGCCCAGTCTTCCCCCACCGGCAACACCTGCACGATGGCGCAGTGAACGACCCGTTGCGCCTCCAGCATCGAAGAACACTGACCGATATCGCGGGCGGTATCGCGGTGGCTCACGGGAAAGTCCAGGACGCGATCCGGTACGAGATGAATCGGTGACCGTCGATCGGATCCCACGTCGCTGTGTGGTCATCAGGCCGCGAGCTCACGAGGACGAGCGAACACGTCCACCAGCGCGCCGTTGCGCCACACCGTGATCTCGATCTGCCGGTCGATCGGATCCTCGACCATCAACCGCTGGACGGCAGTCGTCGTCACGATCGGCTTGCCGTCGAGTTCGACCATGATGTCCCCGCGCCGCAACCCCGCCTCGGCGGCCGGGCTTCCCGGCGAGACACCGGCCACCTACAAACCAGTCTTCGACCCGATCCGCCCCTGCAGCTTCGGAGGCAGCGGAACCTGCATGCCCGCGATCCGCAGCCAGGCCCGACGCACCCGCCCCGCCGATACCAGCGCGGCGATGATCTGCCTCGTCGCGACGGCCGGATGGTGGCCGTCACGCACCGAACCGGGCGCGGCCCCCGCCACGCGATCAAGGCTCTGCCGACACCATCAGAGACAGCGGATCGGATAGCGGAAGGCGCCGGCGCCAGTTGAGCGGTGCGGGCGGCGACGGCGGAGGCTCGCGCGTGCGAGGCGATCTGCCGCGTTGCCTCCGTAGGGACACCCACCGGCATTTCCGCCTCATGGCGGCCGGACGCTAGCGAAGTGGGAACCCGAGACGGATGAGCGATTCCTTCAGCCGATCCCGCCCGTTCAGCCACGCCGCGGACGCGAGTCGGTCCAGAACCTTTCGATCCAGGAATGGTCGAGCTGCTGCGCCGAGTAGAAGGCGGCGATCCGCCCCTCGTAAGCGTCGACGTGGTCGCGCTGTGCGGGCAGGTCGTACTTCTCGTGGTGCAACACCGCCGCTCGGGGCAGCCGCGGTTTGATCTGGGCGTCGGCGTCCGGATGCGGATGTCCGACGACGAGCCCGAACACCGCGAACACGTGAGGAGGCAGGCCGAGTTCCGCCGCGACCTCCTCGGGGTTGTTGCGCAGCGCCCCGATGAACACCGTTCCCAGCCCGAGCGACTCCGCCGCGGTCACGGCGTTCTGCGCAGCCAGGGCTGCATCGATGAACCCGATATAGGTGCTCTCGAGGTAATCGGCTCCCTCGATCGGAGCGCCGCGGTCGCCGGCGAGCTGGCGGACTCGGGCGAAGTCGGCGAGCCAGACCAGCAGGACGGGGGCCTCGACGATGTGGGCCTGCTCGCCCGCGAGCGCGGCCAGACGAGCCTTGCTGTCGGGGTCGCGGACCGCGACGACACTCCATGCCTGGAGGTTCGACGACGTGGCGGCCGACTGCGCAGCCGAAACGAGGACGTCGAGCGTCTCGTCGGTCAGCGGATCGGGTAGGTAGCGGCGAACCGAACGGTGCGAGTGCAGGGCTTCCAGAACCGGATTCCACTGCGCGGGCTCGGTGAGGGCGGGGTCCCAGTAGCGCTGCTGCAGCGCCGTGCGGGGTGCGATGTCTGCGATGGTCACCCGGGACAGGAAAGCCGACCGCCGTCCCCCACTCCAGCGTTAGGCGCACCGTGATTCCTGAGATCCTCCGCGACCCCGTCGACAACCGCGAACGGAACGCGTGAACAGCCACAGCGAGGCCGCCGATCGGCGACAATTCGGGGGCTGCCGACAGCTGTCCGGGAACTACGTGATGCAAGGGAGTGGTCGTGACTGAACGGGTCATCGTGGTGACGGGTGCCGGATCGGGAATCGGGCGGTCCATGGCGACCGGACTACTCGATGCCGGACATCACGTGGTGCTGTCGGGACGGGCGCAAGACAAGTTGGACGAGACAGCGGACGGTCACGAACACGCGCTCGTGGTGCCGGCCGACGTCTCGTCGCCACAGTCGGTGCACAGCCTCTTCGCCGTCGTGGCCGAACGGTTCGGCCGTGTGGACGTACTCGTCAACAATGCGGGCACCTTCGGCCCTTCCGGCGCGGTGGACGAGATCGACCCGGAAGACTGGGACCGGACGGTGGCCACAAATCTCACTGGGGTCTTCCTCTGCTCACGCGAGGCCGTGCGAATGATGAAGACGCAGACACCCCGCGGCGGACGCATCATCAACAACGGCTCACTGTCCGCGCACACGCCACGACCCGCGAGCGTCGCCTACACGGCAACCAAACACGGGGTGTCGGGGTTGACCAAGTCGATCGCGCTCGACGGGCGCGACCACGACATCTGCTGCACCCAGATCGACATCGGGAACGCCGCAACCGCCATGACGGCCGGCATCGGCCAGTCCGCCCGCCAACCGGACGGATCGATGCGAGCGGAACCCACCTTCGACCCGCGGTACGTCGCGGACGCGGTGACCCGACTGGTGGAACTCCCCCTGGACGTCACCGTGCCGACGTTGACGATCATGGCCGCCGGGATGCCGTACATCGGCCGCGGCTGACCGCGCGGACGGTCAGCGACGCTGGTCTGCCCAGTCGAGGTGCGACAACTGCTGACCTCGCCGAGTACCGGCCATCAGTGGGATAATCCACGTAGGAGAATCGTCCACTCCGAAGACGATGCCGCTGCAAAAACGTCGACCCCGGCCCAGGGCCTCAGGACCGCCCGAGTGCGCCGGGGTCGGCCCAAAGAGGACGGGTGTGGTCGTGCGGCAACCGACGGCGTGCGGACCACACCGGAACCCACAACCGACGTGGAGCTCCGATCTCTTGTCGCTTTTCTCTGACATGCGGTAACAAGTCGGAGCCCGTCACCGACGTAGTAGATGTCGTAGTCAACGATGACGGACCCGAACAGCGGGCGCTGGACTCGAAAGGCGAGCAGGCAGATGAACGAACTGCTGAGCACGCTGCCGGAAGAGCACCGGGAGATTTTGATCCTCCGCCTCGTGGTCGGTATGTCAGCCGAGGAAACGGCCCCGGCCGTGGGTAGTACCAGTTCCGCGGGGGTGACGAGGGCAGGTGAGAGGTTTGGCTAGGAGCAAGCGCAACGGCAATCCCGATGCCGATCTCCCAGGAGACGACGCACCGGTGGACGTCGCGGCAGTGCGCCGCGACGACGCTTTGATCGACGCGATCGCCGGTGGCGGTCCTGTCGCGACGGATTCGCCGGAGCAGTACGAGCTCGCGCTTCTGCTGACCAATTGGCGCGCCGACATCGTGGCGACGCCGATGCCGACCGGGCCGCTGCTCGACGACGTGATCGCGGCGATCGACGCCCCGGACGCCCGTTCCGCACGCAGCGCTGCCCGCGGCAAGCTCCGCTTGTTGCGACCCATCGCCGGCGCTGCCGCCGCGATCGCGGTCGTCATAGGTGGCGTCACCATCTTCTCGTACAACGCCGCACCCGGCGATCCGCTGTGGAGCGTCAAGTCGGTCGTGTTCAGCCAGCAGGCCGATTCGACCGTCGCGCAGATCGACACCACGTCGCAGCTGCAGGAGGCCGAGCGGCTGATCGCCGCGGGCGACGCGGAGGCGGCGAAGAACCTGCTCGAGGGCGCCGCAGACCGTTCCGGCGGGGTACGCGACGCCGACCTGCGCAACGAACTCGACGTGTGGCGTGCGAAGCTCGCCGCGGAGGTCGAGAAGATCGCTCCCACCACGCCGCCCGCGACGACGACGCCCGGTACCACCACCACCGACGCGCCGACACAGACCACCGAACTGCCGGCCATCGTGCCGGGGACACCCGGTTCCACGACCGCGCCGGGAGTCGAGCAGTTGCCGGGAACCCTGCCCACGGATCTGCAGCTTCCCGGACTGCCGCCCACTTCACTGCCGCCGCTACCCACGACGACGCTGACGCTCCCGCCCGAGACCTTGCCGTCCACCAGCCCTGAACCCACCATCACGATGGTCCCGCCTCCGCAGCCGCCCCTGCCTGTCCCTTCCGACAACCCGACCACCCAACCGCCCCCGCCTACGCCGTCGGACAACCCGACCACCCAACCACCCACCCAGCAGCCACCGCCGCCGGAGCCTTCCTCGGCACCGCTCCCGCCGCCAGGCCCGACCAGCTGAGAATTCGGCGGCCATACCGCAACGGCACAATCGCCCCACTACGGATCATCGTCACCATGAACGACACAGCTATGCAGCTGGGCATGCTCCCCGCTCGCACCCGGAAGCACCGAAGAAAACGTCATGGTCGGCATGCACAAACTCAGATCCCGCTTCACCCGCTCCTGAACACGGCACACCCCCTCAGCCCCGGGACGTGTCGACTTCCCCGGGCAGAGCTGTCACCACGACCGCATTTCTTGCCGAAGTGCTATCGAGCGGGCCGCCCTACACGACACAGCTCAGTCATTCACAACAGATGGAGTGATCGCATGACCGAGGTCGACCAACCGACAGCCCGCGTGCAGCAGCAGCTCGGCCGTCTGACCGACGAGCAGCCGCCCCTCACCAACGCCGCCGCGGTGCTCTGGGACGTGATCGTGTGAGCACGCCCGCTGATCTCGACGAGCAGGTAACCGAGGTCCGGGATGCACTGCACGCTCTCCGTCGAACCCTCCTCGACCTCGAGCGCACCTACGCAGACCTCGATGCCAACACGCTCGACGTGGACGCACTCGGCGACCCGACCACCGCACCGGAAGCGTTGGAGAGCGCCGTCGACGCCCTCCGCGCCGCTCAGGACACACTCGGAATCGCTGACGCCGACCTCGACGTAGCGAAGCGACACACCTCACGGTTGAAAACGCGCGAATGACCGCGGCCACCGGCGGTGTGCCCCCGGTCGACACGCCGCCACCCGGGTAGGCGCACCGCAGACGTCGGTGCAGCCGAGCGCCTCCGCGGCTGCGGCGAGACGGCGTTGCAGGCCGGGATGCGCGAGCGGTTTCGACGTGGCCGGCCGGTACCGACGCCGGTACAGCAGCCCATCGAGCCCGGGATGTGCGGCCGCAATGGTGCGGGCCTACCGCTGGGTGATGCCGTGGTGGGAACGTTCGTCGACGGCCGGAGGGTGTGGGAGCCTTCGCGCCACTTACACTGCTTCCCATTCCATTTGGGCGATCACATCTCGCGCGGACTCGACGTCGCCGCCACTGGTGAGCCAATCGATGACCGACACTGGGCTCCCCGCCGAGGAGTCGACCCGGACCGAGGTGTGCTTCGAGTTGTCGTTCGAGAGTGCGGCTATCGGTCGAAGGCGGCGGTCGCGGCAGCGGCGACCGCTGTAGCCGTGAGGAGTAGAGCTACCAGCAAGGCATGGTGTCGGGTCATACCGTGACTCCCCCGCTGCAGCGAACGGCCTCGTCTGTGGCTGATGTGCGTGATCACGAGTAGCAGCACCGCCATCGGTACCAAGGTGAGCGATGCAGCGCGGTCACCATGGGCGGTGGGAATGTGGAGGAGCGCCACCGTCGTCGCGGCGGCGGAGAGTGTGGTTCTCCGCCAGGCCAGCGCGGTGCGGTCTGGTTGTAGTCCCGGATCCCGGTCAACGGACCCGATCACGACCACAATGCCGCTCCGGCGGCGAGGAGCGTGAGGATCCCCAATCCGAGAGCGAGAGCGGGCACGAGGACGGAGCCCGGAAGTGGCAGGTTTCGCCTGATGGCCGACTGCGCGGCCTTCCAGCGCAGATACGCGCCGGAGGCGAGGACGGTGGCCAGCCCGAAACACACCATCGTGATCGTCATCTGCAGTGCCCCGGAGGGCAACGCAAGTAACTGGTGGGCAGCCACACCTGCCGCCAGGAGCGCCATCGCGGTGCGGATCCATGCCAGGTAGGTGCGTTCGTTAGCCAGCGTGTACCGGTAGTCCGGTTCCTCATCCGCCGAACTTGAGTCCGCTGGTGGACGGGAGGTCAGAATGCCCATCGCGCGCGGCCGGCCGTTTTGGCTTTCAGTTCGGTCGCGTGGTCGCTGCCGTCGAGGAAGGCCCGCGATTCCGCCACTGCCCATCCGTAGACGCCTTTCGCCATAGTGGAAGTGGCGCCTTGTTCCAGCTGGCCGAAGACGTCGACGCGGACCTGATGCGAGTCGCGGTTCTGCGGATCGGCATCGGTGGCCATCTGGGCGAAGTGTCCCGCCAGCCGGTGTTCGCCTCGTGCCAGTAGGGCGCGCGCCCGCTCGGCCAGTTGGGCGGCGCCGCCGCCGAGGTCCGCGATCTCACGGGCGAGGTCGGCGCGGGGGGCGGACTTGAGGTTGGCGGGTTTGCCGTCGTACCAGCCGCCGTAGAGGCGCCAGACGTTGCGAATGACGAATTCCGGTTCGTCGTAGGAGGGGGCGAGGTAGGGCTTGCGGAGGAGTTCCGCGGGGGCGGTGACGCTGTGCACGACCTCGTCGAGGGTCGCTCCGGCGTTCATCATCTCGAGGGTGCGGCCATGCAGGATTTCCAGGAGTTCGGCGGCGTCGGTGAGGGTGGTGCGGATTCGGTCGGCGCCGAGGACGGGGAGCCCGTGTCCGGGGAGGAGGATTTCGGCGCCCAGGTCGGCCATCCACCGCAGGGTTCGGGCCCATTCGTGTGCGAAGCGTTGCACCTTCTGCGGGTTTCCGGCATTGGGGCTGGCCCAGATGAAGAAATCACCACAGCACAGGATCTTGCGGTCGGGGATCCAGGCGATCGTGGCGTCATCGGTCTCACCGCGGGCGTGATGAAGTTGCACCTGCAGGTCGTCGACCGTGAGGTCGGTCTGGTCCGTGAAGGTGACGTCGGGGTACCGGTATTCGGCCGGCCACATAAGGTTCGGTGCCTGGAATTGGCGTTGGTTGATGATGCCGTTGTAGCCGCGGGTTTTCTTGTAGCGGTCGAACCGGCTGATTACGTTTTCGTGTGCGAGGACCGTGGGGCGGGTCCAGCCGCGCTCGCGCGCTTTCGTGTCGAAGGGGTCCATGCCGAAGACGTGGTCGACGTGTCCGTGCGAGTAGACGGCCGTGTGTACCGGTTGCTCGGAGATTTGTCGGGTGGCTGCGAGCAGGTCTTCGGCGGTGCGGCGGTCGCCGGTGTCGTACACGAAAAGGCCAGTATTGGTGGGAAATACGTAGACGTTGCCGAAAGCCGGCCACATGTAGGCGCCTTCCGCGATGTAGTGCATTCCCCGCCGGGCAGTTCGACGGACTCGTGAGGAGCATGTTGTGAGTTCGTCGGAGAGCGATGTCGCGGTAGTTCGGCACCATCACAGCGGACGGCTGGACATAGAACTCAATCGTCCCGAGCGGAAGAATGCCTTGACGGTCCCGATGGTCACCCAGCTCGCCAGAACTTTCGCTGACGCTCAGGACGACGACACAGTCACCGCGGTGTTGCTGTACGGCGCGGGCGGGTGCTTCAGTTCCGGTTTGGATCTTGCCGAAGTACGCCCGGGCGAGCCGAAAATTACCGCGGCGATCTCCGACCTGCACACGACCCTGTCCGGGTTCGAGAAGCCGCTGATCGGGGCACTGGAGCGGGCCGCTGTCAACGGTGCTGCGGCGATCGCGCTCGCCTGTGACCTCCTTGTAGTGGGAGAGACGTCGTTCCTCATGGTCGGCGAGGCGGAGATGGGGGTAGCTGCGCCGAACAATCTGCGGTGGTTGCTCGCGAAATACGGCGTGAACCAGGCACTGCAGCTCACCCTGGCCTGTGAACGTCAGTACGGTCCGGACCTTCTGCGCCGCGGCTTCGCCTACGCAATGGTGCCGGACGAGCAGGTTGTGGGCCGGGCAACCGAACTCACCGACAAGATTGCGGCCTACCCCAACGGCGGGGGAATCGCCATGAAGCAAGCGATTCTGACGCGCAAAACACTGCCCGCGTAAATGCGTACGCACGGCGGCACCTGCGGTCGAAAACCGCAAGACAACACAATGCACAACCGGGCGGACAGGTCGCAGGACGCCTGGTCATCCCAGGTCTGGGGATCCTGGCCGCGGTGGTGCTTACACGGGACACTCGAAGGAGACAATCGAATGGGCATGACAACAACTGCAGAACACCGCGCGCTTCGCGACGCGGTTCGGGAGTTTCTCACCGCAACCAGTGAACCGGCCGACGTATTGGCCTACCAGGACACGGAACTCGGATACCGACCCGAGATGTGGGCGACGATGGCCGAACAACTCGAACTGCAAGGAATGCTCGTCGACGCGAAGTACGGCGGATCAGGCGCGGGTATCGGTGACCTCGTCGTGGTCGCCGAGGAATTCGGGCGCTCCGCAGCATGCAGCCCCTTCTTCGCGAGTTCGGTGTTGACCACGCTCGCCATCGCGGATTGCGCCCAGGAGCGTTGGCTCAGTGAGCTGCTGCCAGGTCTCGCCGCGGGCACTCGTCTCGGGTGTCTGGCATTTGCTGACGCCGACGGGTGGTGGCAGGCCGGCTCGGAAGCGGTGCGTGCACACCCGGACGGCGACGGCTGGCGGATCGACGGACGGGCCGATCACGTGATCTTCGGTCATTGCGCCGACACTGTCGTTGTCGTCGCCCGAACCGAAGACGGGACCGGCCTCTTTCTGGTGGAACCATCGGACACGAGCATTCGGCGGGTCCGGTGGCCGGCGTTGGACCAGACCCGTCCGCTGACGACCTTCACCTTCGACAGCGCGGCAGCAGAACGAATCAGTGGCACCACCGACATTTCGGAGACACTGTCCCGAGCGCTCGACCAGGCGCTCGTCGTGCAGGCGGCGGAGAGGGTCGGCGGTGCTCGCCGGTGCCTGCACCTGACAACTGACTATGCGAAGACCCGCAACCAGTTCGGTCGTCCGATCGGTACCAACCAGGCTGTCAAACACGGGCTGGCCGATCTGATCCGGGCGCTCGAACCGGTCGCCGCTGCGGTCGCCGTCGCCGCTCACGCCGCGGATACCGATGCGCCGGAACTGCCGGCACTGGTGAGCGTGCTCTGCGTCGCGGGGACCGAGAGGTACCTGCAGATCGCCGGCGAGACGATTCAACTACACGGCGCGATCGGCTTCACCTGGGAGCACGAGGCTCACCTTCATCTCAAGCGGGCGAAAACCGATCAGCTGATGTTCGGATCGTCGGCATGGCACCGCGAGCGTCTGCTCGCCGGAGTCCTCGCCACCGGCACCGCGGTCGAGGCGCCGGCGCGGGCCGACGAACCCGCTCCGCTGGCGGACCTGCAGACCGAGGTCCGCGCCTGGCTGGCCGAGCACCGCGCCGAGGGAACGCCACTCGAATACGCACAGGAACCGTTCGGACACGAAGACACCGACGCCGAGAAGCACTGGACCGATCTGTTGCGTCAGGGGCGTTGGCTGTGCCTGTCCTGGCCGGAGGAACACGGCGGCCGAGGACTGGGACCGGTCGAAACTTTGGTAGTAGAGGAGGAGTTCGCGCGCGCGGGACTTCGACGCCCGCAACTCGGAATGGGCGAGACCCTGCTTGCGCCCGCCCTGTTGGCGCACGGAAGCGAGGACCAGAAGCGCCGGTTCCTGCCCCGCATTCTGTCGGGCGAGGACACCTGGTGCCAGGGCTTCTCCGAACCCGAGACCGGATCCGATCTCGCCTCACTGCGGACCAGCGGAACCGTTGACGGCGACGAGTTGCGGATAAACGGTGACAAGATCTGGACCAGCCACGGCGGCCAGGCCAACATGATGTTCCTGTTGTGCCGCACCGACCGCGACGCACCGAGACACCAGGGCATCTCGTTTGTCCTTGTTCCCATGACGGACAACGGCATCGACGTCGACCCCATCCGGATGGCGTCGGGCGACAGGGGGTTTGCGCAGGAACGGATAACCGATGCGCGCGCCCCGTTGAGCAATGTGGTGGGTGGGCTCTGCAACGGTTGGGCGGTCGCGATGACCACACTCGGCGCCGAACGAGCAGGCAAGGCGGCGACGCAGTATGTCGGCTATCGCCACGAACTGGACGTGTTGGCGGAGCGGCTGGACAAGAACGGTCGGCTCGGCGACGTCATCGTCCGCCAGCGGTTGGCGGAACTGGTGGTCGAGGTCGAACTGATGCGTGCCGTTGGTTCCGTGATCGGTGCCCGTGTTGCAGAGGGAGAGACCGTGGACAAGTTGCTGGCGATCGACAAGGTCAATTGGTCGGAGTATCACTGTGTCTTCGGGTCGACGGCGCTGGAGCTTCTCGGGGCGTCGGCTCTGACCCGCCCCGACGGGGACGGATATCAACTCGACTCTCTGCAACGCGTGTTCCTCGAGAGCCGGGGACGCCGGATCGCACGCGGGTCGAATCAGATTCAGCGCAACATCATCGGCGAACGGATTCTGGGTTTGCCGACGTAGACGCCCGAGCGGTCACTCCAGCCGGGTGATTCGCCGGCTGTGACGGGCCTCCCCCTTCGACTGGCTCGCTTTGTGCTTCGTTCAGCAGCATGTACGACGCCATCAGGCATGCGTCAACGCTTCCCCCATCGTGCGGTTGAGGGTGCTGAGCGAGCGGACGGCACTGCGAACCGGCCCCGGTGTGGTGGTCGACTGCAGCATGACGTCGGGTGCCGAGGTTTCGGTGAGTTTCTCCGGAGGCTCTACGTGCTCACCGGCGAGTGCGCGTTTGACGTCGGCGATGGTTTCCTTGGTGACGTCGGCTGCTTGGCGCAATGCCCTCGCGGTCTCCTGCGACGGTCCGCTGTCCGGTTCGCCGCGAGAGGCGCTCACCCCTGCTCGGGCAAGTGCATGAGACGACCGATTGCTGACAGTCATGATCCGCAACAACCGTTTCGCTCCCCGACGAGTCCGCGTCGTCGGTCCCATTTCCAAGGGTTTGCCCGCCGTGACAAGGTCCTTCAGCGCGTTGTCCAACTTCCGGATGTCGGCGACCAGGTCAGTCTCGTGCCCTGGTTGGACGACGGCTCCGATAGCGGTGTCGACGATGGCAGTCATCCGATCGAGGTAGTCGTCGATCTTCGAGGTCAGCGTCGATCTCGTTCCGGTGGAGAAGATGAAGTACGCCGCCGCTATTCCGACGATTCCGCCGGCCGCCGTTTCGTAGATGCGCAGTTCGAGTACCTCGATGCTGAATGTGCCGAGCAGTCCGTACAGCATCGCAAGCATCACGGTGACGAAGAAGGAGAGCAATGCGTAGGCCACCGTGACGAGGTAGAACGCGAAGAATACGCAGACGACGAGCAGGAGCAACTGCAACGGCTGGTTGTTTCCGACCAACGCGGACAGCAATACTCCTGCAAGAACTCCCGCGATGGTGCCGACGACGCGGTGCCCTGCGCGCGAGAGAATCTCTCCGCGGGTAGACGCTCCGGTGAAAACGAGGAAGGCCGTCAGGACCGCCCAGTACCAGCGGTCGGGCGAGATGAGCTCACCGAGGATCGTTGCAGCGCTGGTCGCGACGGCTACCTGGATCGCGGCTTTGGTGCTCGGGTTCCATCCGGTGTCCGTTTCTTCGTCCTCGTCCGGCTTCTTCCTCGGCTCCGATTCTGTTCGCAGGGCGTTGTGGGTGATGTGATGGATCGCGATGTGCGCCTGCACTGCTCGCATCGCGACGGTGGTCGCGATACCCGCCGGAGTCGATGGATCGGACTTGTCTGCGGCCGCGGCGGCGAGCCGTCGGGCAGCGCGGAGCTGGTCATCCGACGGATTGTTCTGCAGGCACGATCCCAGTGCCGTGGTCGCCTGCCCCAGCGTATTCGGCCACGACTTGTCCGGGTCGAGCGCCCACAGCGCGCTGACGAGTTGTTCGGTAGCGATTTGCGCATCGAAGATACGAACGGACAGATCTTCGTTGGTGACGCTCAGGAGCTGAGCTGCATCGTTGCGGTCGAGCCAGTCGTCGATCATCAGGGCGGTGCTTCCGAGCCGATCGAGTTTCTTGCGCAGTAGATCGAGATTCCGATCACCCCTGTTCGACGCCACCTCCAGCACGTCGATCGACGCGGCCCGCAGCGCCCGAACCAACCGTGTGAGTTCGAGCCCGGGCCGGTCCGGCAGGATCACGGTACGGACGAGGAGCGAGATACCGACGCCGGCGACGATGGACACGGCGAGGATGGGAATCTGCCCAGGCTGGGCCCGAAGGAAGAGTGCGAAGAAGTAGCAGATGAACGCGACCATCCCGAGAGCCGTACCTCGCGGGCCGTAGCGCCGCACCCAGACGGCCGCGAAGAGCACCGCGATGAAGCCCACATCGGCGACCATCCCGAACTGTGACAGCACCGCGGACATCGACACCGCCGCGAGTGCAGGGAACACGAGCAGCAGTGTCGTGATCACCCTGCTGTGCTGATCCTTGTCCTTGACCGCCGCCGAGGACTGCATCGCGACGACCGTCCCGAGCAGCGCGACGGTGAGTGGCTGGCCGATCAGGTTGGAACCCGGTAGCAGCACCACCATCGCGAGAATGACGGTGATCGTCGTGGCGGTTGCGGCACGTAGCCGCAGCCTGCCGGGATCGGAGACCGCGAGAAAACGGACTGTCTCCTGTACGACCCGAAAAGCCATTCACCGATTGTGCGCCTCCGGCACCCGTCAGTCTCGGACGACGTCGC
This sequence comes from Rhodococcus sp. IEGM 1351, assembly GCF_030056875.1. Classification (NCBI taxonomy): domain Bacteria; kingdom Bacillati; phylum Actinomycetota; class Actinomycetes; order Mycobacteriales; family Nocardiaceae; genus Rhodococcus; species Rhodococcus sp. IEGM 1351. The sequence goes on from NZ_JASHKU010000039.1 coordinate 49,145, forward strand.
CACCGATCTCTTCGAGATCAACCGCGCCTTCGAGGAGGAACAAGCACCGGCCCTCCCGTCCACCGGATCGCAGGTGGAAAAAGTCACGGCCGGTGAGTATTCCGTCGGATTCTTCATGGGCTCACCGGCCCTGACTGCGGAGCAACGCACCGGCGGACTGATCAAAGCGGTCTTCCCGGACGATGGCACGCCGCTGTTGCGCCGCGGAATATCGATGCTGCAGGGCGCCCCGCACCCGGTCACCACGAAGCTGTTCACCGACTTCGTGTTGTCCGCGGACGGGCAGGCCGCCGTCGCCGAGGGCGGACTGACCGCCTACCGCGACGGGGTGGAGCGCGCCGACGGCGGTGTGCCCACCTACAGCGACGTCATCGCCTCGGTAGGCGAAGAGAACACGATCCTCATCCCGTACACCAAAGCATCCGACGAAGAGATCCAACAGTTCTCGGACCGTTGGTCTTCGTTGCAAGCCGGCTGAGCCGAGATAGCGACATCACACCATGACACTGACGACACCGCCCGACACCCGGACCCCCGAATCCTTCGTCCCGCTACGCCCGGGTGAGCCCGGAAGCCCGTGCTACCGCAAATTCCGCAACATCGGCCGCGACACGATCATCCAGTACTCCGTGCTGCTGATCCTCGCCGCACTCGTCCTCGCCCCGGTCGTGCCGACCCTCTACCAGTCGTTCATCGACCGCCCGCTCTACGAGAGCGGCGGAATCTTCAGCCTCGACAACTACACCGAAGCCGGGTTCGGCGACGTCATCGTCAACACGGTGCTGTTCGCCGGCCTGACCACGATCCTGGCGCAACTGTTCGCCGTCCCGATGGCCATCGTGATGCACCCGCACCAAACTGCCCTTCGGCAACTTCATCGTCGGCTCGATGCGCTGGCCCTTCTACATCTCCTCACTGCTGCTCGGCTTCGGCTGGATCATCCTCTACTGACCCGCCGGATTCTTCAGCGTCCAGTTCCGCGAGTTCTTCGGATTCGTCCCGTGGAACCTGTACTCGATCCCCGGGATGGCGCTCACCGAAGCCGTCGCCCTGGCCCCGATCGCGTTCACCTTCTGTGTCGGCGCGCTGCGCCAGGCGGACGCCTCCCTCGAATCGGCGGTACAGGTCTGCGGCGCCGGACCCGTGCGGATCCTCCGGTCGGTCGTGGTTCCGATGTTGCGCCCACCGATCGTCTACAGCTCGGTGCTGATCGTGAGCATGTCCCTCGAAACGCTGTCGGTTCCGCTGCTCTACGGGCAACCCTCCGACGCCGTCGATCCAGATGGTGTCGCTGTCCCCGGGCCTGGGTGCGTACCGCGCGCGAGCCTACAAGCAAAGCGGATCAGACAGAGGTGGATGTAGTCCCGCGCAACCAGATACCGGCGGCGGTGGGCAAATCTTCTCGACCGAACCCAAGGGGACGTGTCATATTCCCAGTTCAAGCCCCTTTCCGTGGTGCTTCTGTGCTGCGATGATCACGGCCGAGTACGGTAGGCGCGTAGTCGCGTGTACCGGTCGGGTTTCGAAAGCTCGTCGTTGAGGATCTGCGCGATCTCGGCGAGTGGTTCGGGTTGGTCCATATCAGCGTGTGTGCTGTGGACGTCACGTGTCTCAATGTTCCCGGTGATGTACGACTCCCAGCTTTCAGCAGACGAGTCGCGTGAAATTGATCCGTCTTCCGTCAACGTTGGGCGGAGAAATAACATGTCCCCGTGATAGACCGGCGGGATATGGGTCTTCGTCAGCTGTAGATGATTCCGATACAGCATAAAGGCAGCATCCTCGATGGACGCGTTCTCAGGCGAATCGACCATCTCTCCGTATCGGTCATGCGCCCATGCCCATATCGATTGTCGCAGTTCCTCATCCGAGGGCTCCTCAGCGATGTGACGATCCGTAAGTGCAGGCACGCTGTCCATCATCGCGAGGAATGCAACCTCGAGCCCTCGGCGTTCCAGCGCGGTGGCGATCGCATGGGCGACAAGGCCACCGAACGACCATCCGAGCAGAAGAAACGGGCCGTCGTCCTGAACGGTGAGGATCTGCTCGAGATAGTCGGCGGCCATCGTCTCGATCGACGTCGGTAGCGGCGTCACTCCATCGAAGCCCCGTGCTTGCAGGCCATATATGGGCCGGCCGGGGAGGTGGGCGCGAAGGCCCATGTAGCACCAGCTCAGTCCGCCACCCGGGTGGACACACCACAGCGGCGGTCCTAATCCTTCGCTTCGGATCGGCAAGATGGCCGCGAACGGATCGAGCGAGTCGGGTTCGGCCTCCTCACCCAGGCGGGGTGCGAGTTCGGCGACCGTCGGAGACTCGAAGATCACCCGGATCGGGACCTCCACCCCCGACACCGACCGAATCCGGCTCACCAATTGCGTCGCGGACAGCGAATGCCCACCCAGGTCGAAGAAACTGTCATCGATCCCCACGCGGGGAACACCGAGAACCTCGGCGTAGAGCGAAGCCAGCGTGTCCTCCACCGGTGACCGCGGCGCCCGGAACACCCCGCCGGTGAACTCCGGTGCCGGCAATGCTCTCCGATCCAGTTTCCCGTTCACCGTCAGCGGCAACCGGTCCAGCACCACCACCGCCGCTGGAACCATGTATTCCGGCAGCATCCCGGCCACGAACCGGCGGACCTCGACACCTGTGCCGGTGTCGGCGGCATCGGAGACCACGTAACCGACCAATCCGGTGCCGGTGGCGGTGTCCCGGGCCACCACCACCGCCTGGGTCACGGCCGGGTGTGTCAGGAGACCCGCCTCGATCTCCGCGGGTTCGACCCGGAATCCGCGAATCTTGACCTGCTCGTCCGCTCTTCCGTAGAACTCGAGCACTCCGCCGGAGGTCCAGCGCACCAGATCCCCGGATCGATACATCCGCGCACCCGGCTCCCCGAAGGGACACGCCACGAACCGCTCCGCCGTCAACCCCGGCCGGCCGACATACCGCTGAGCCAACTGCGCCCCGGCGATGTACAGCTCCCCCACCGCCCCCACCGGAACCGGCACCAACCCCGCACCCAGCACGAACACCTGCGTGTTGCCCACCGGCGCCCCGATCGGCACACTCGCCCGGTCGGCGCGTTCACCCGACTCGGGTAGCACGAAGGTTGCCGCGAAGACTGTCGTCTCGGTCGGCCCGTACCCGTTGACCAGAATCAGAGGATTCACGTGCTCGCCCCGGGACCAGCCCTGCAACCCGGCCGGATCCAACACCTCACCGCCGAACACCACCATCCGCAGCACCGAATCCGCCCCCACAGCGGGATCCTCACGCTCGACCTCGGCGAACTCGTAGAACGCCGACGGCGTCTGACCGAGAACCGTCATCCGCTCCCGAACCACCACCTCCCACAATCCGACCGGCGAACGCATCACCTCCCACGGCACCACCACAACCCGGGCCCCGTGCACCAACGCCCCCCACAACTCCCACACCGAGAAATCGAACGCCACCGAATGACACCACCCCCACACGTCCCCGGCATCGAAGCCGGCCCACCCTGCGGTACCGGCGAACAGCGACACCACACTCCGGTGGCTCACGGCGACGCCCGGGTCTGTCAAGTTAACGGTGTAACTGTTTGAACTGTGACTACTTTCGTCCGG